>SMYC01000050.1 GCA_004356105.1 Acidobacteriota bacterium
GAACGGTTGGAGCGCGTGGTGGCGCCCGAACGGTTGGAGCGCGTGGTGGTGCCCGAACGGTTGGAGCGCGTGGTGGTGCCCGAGCGGTTGGAGCGTGTGGCAGTAGCTGAGCTCGGCGTGCGAAATGTGCGGGTGGGCGTTGCACGCTCGGTGCGGTTACGCGATCGATTCGCGGGACGACTGCCCGTTGTGGTGGGTGTGCGAAATGTGCGGGGTGTCGTGACGCGCTCGGACCGGTTCCTCGAGCGGGTGGTAGGCTGAGTGGTCGCTGCCGCCGGCATGCGCGGGGTGCGGGTAGATGTTGCCCGCCCGGTGCGGTTTCCAGATCGACTACCCGTCGCGTTGGGGGTGCGAAAAGTGCGTGTCGTCGTTCGGCTCTCGGTGCGCTCTTGCGACCCACTTCTAGTGATCGCCCTCAGGGTTGTGCTCGAGGGCCCGCGCCTCGTCGTCGTGCCCGAGCGGCCCGCGCTCAATCTTCTAGCCGCGGCGCGCTCGGTGGTGTTGCTGCGCCGGATCACTTTCGTGTCCGCTCGGCCGACGAGCTCCTGCGCCCGCTGCAAGCTTGTCCCGGGCGAAGCGGTCCGGGCTCGTGCGCTCGGCGTTCGCGCTGCACGGAGGATTACACCTCGAGACCGTCCCAGGTTTCCCTGAGCACTCCCACGCGCGTCGAGCGCGTGAGGCGTCAAGTTACGATCCAAGACGGAGGCATTGGTGTGGAGTGCGGCGGCGCTCGACGTCGCGCGAACTTGGTCCACGCGCAGCCGGGCCTGTCGCCCGCGGCGTCCGAAGTTCTTCGTGTGTGAGAAGTTCCATCCGGCACCATCGTCGTAGATGTGGCGCGGAACGGCTTTGCCGCCACGGTGACGGGCGCCACGGTTGCGGCCGTTATAGCCGTAATGGTTGTACCCGTGGTGGAGGGAGGCGTAAGAAAAAACAGGCCCGCCGTAATAGCCGAGTGGGCTCCAGCCGACCCAGGAGGATCCGATGGCGAAGGAGACCCAAGCTGGTCCCCAATGGTGGCCGGGAACCCAATGCCATCCGTGGTGATCGTAACCCCAGCGACCGTAGTGATAAGGTGCCCAGCCCCATGGCTCGTAGGAGATCCACGTATAGCCGTAATTCGTGTAGCCCCAACGGCCGTTACGGTAAGGCGCCCACCCGACGCTCACGCTCGGGTACCAGGCGTAGCCTTGCTCTTCGTTCTCTCGCCACTCGCCGTGCTCGCTCAGCTCGTCGACATAGTGATGGACCTCTTCGGGAACTTCGGCTAGCGGTACTTCGCGTCGTCGAGGTTCGTAGAGATCCCTCTCTGCGCTCCACCGGTCAAATGCGTCGCCGCTCGCCGCGTCGAAGGCCAACGGCGTAGATGGGGACAGCGGTTCTTGGTACGCCTCGACAAAGCTTTGCTCGCCTGCGCCGACGAGGACGGAGCCTTCGGTGCTCGCGAGCTCCGCGCGGCCTTGTAGAACGGACAGCGTCACGGTCGTGCCGTCGCGCACATCGATGCGATAGACACCTTCGATTTGTGGATACACACTTCCGGCGGGGGAGTCGATACGAGGCTTTGCGCTGCTGGCGCCGAGTTTCAGGATGGCGCTTCCGCTCCACAGCAAGATGTTGGGCTCGCCATCGAAAGCGACGAAGTCGACTTTCGTGCTTTCATCGAGGCGAAGGACCGTACCGTCGGCGAAACGGACAGCGACACGCGAGCTCGCATGTGTCCAGAGCCGATCTCCCGGAAGTATGGGAACGTTGATGGCTCCGGGCTCGGGCTCGGGCTCCGTCGCTCGTTGCAGCGTGACGTCTCCGTCGACGTAGTGAATATAGGCGTTCTCGTAAGAATACTCCTGAGCGACGCTCGTGACCGGCAGGGCGGCTAGCCCTAGCAGTGTACAAATACCGAGAACAGATGCTTTCCTCATCATCTCCCGATCCTCCTGAGAATGAACGGACGCGCGACACGCCCAATCATCCCAGTTGCAACCTCTATACCACGGAGCGGTCCGCGCGAGCAAATGGTAGAAAGAGTTAGAAACAAAGAGGTTGCACGAGACAATACTCATGGTCGAAATGTGATCGAGGTCACCATTCGGGGACAATGTTGTCTTCGTTTCGAGACAAGAAAATTGACAAATTCGGACTCATATCGTATGGTTTTGTTTGACTAAATCTCTGTCAGAATCCAGAGAAACAGAGAAGGAGCACCCATGACCAAAATCATCGGGATCGACTTGGGAACCACCAATTCGGTCGTGGCCGTTATGGAAGGTGGGAACCCAGCGGTCATCACGAATCCCGAGGGCGGTCGCACGACGCCTTCCGTCGTGGCTTTCGCAAAAGGCAACGAACGGCTCGTAGGACAAGTCGCCAAGCGGCAAGCGATCACAAACCCCGAGAACACGATTTTCTCGATCAAGCGTTTCATGGGGCGGCGTTTCGACGAAGTCTCGGAAGAAATGCAAATGGTCCCCTACAAGGTCGTCCAGCAAGAAAATGGCGACGTTCGGGTGGATATCAAAGGGCACCAATACTCGCCGCCCGAAATCTCCGCGATGGTGCTCCAAAAGCTCAAATCCGCTGCCGAGGATTATCTCGGCGAAAAGGTCGAACAAGCCGTGATCACCGTTCCGGCGCACTTCAATGACAGCCAACGCCAGGCGACTAAAGACGCTGGCGAGATCGCAGGCCTCCAAGTCATGCGGCTCGTCAACGAGCCTACGGCGGCGGCGCTTGCCTACGGTCTCGACAAGAAGAAAGACGAGAAGATCGCCGTGTTCGATTTCGGCGGCGGCACCTTCGACATCTCGATCCTCGAAGTGGGAGAAGGCGTCGTGGAAGTCAAGTCCACCAACGGAGACACCCATCTTGGTGGCGACAACATCGATCAGAGGATCATCGATTGGCTCATCGATGAGTTCTCGGCCTCGGATGGCGTGGACCTTTCGAAAGACCGGATGGCGCTTCAGCGTCTCAAGGAAGCCGCGGAAAAAGCGAAGATCGAGCTTTCCTCGACGATGGAGACCGAGATCAATCTTCCGTTCATCACGGCTGATTCCAGCGGACCCAAACATCTCTCGGCACGTCTGACGCGCTCAAAGCTCGAGCAGCTGATCGATGACCTCATTCAAAAGACCGTCGCGCCTTGCAAGCAGGCGATTGAGGATGCCGGAATCAAGCCTTCGGAGATCGACGAGGTGGTGCTCGTCGGCGGCTCGACCCGAATCCCAAAGGTTCAAGAGATCGTGCAGGAGCTTTTCGGCAAAGAGCCCCACAAGGGCGTCAATCCCGATGAGGTCGTTGCTCTCGGCGCCGCTGTGCAAGCAGGCGTTCTCGGAGGCGAGGTCAAAGACCTTTTGCTCCTTGACGTGACGCCGCTTTCTCTCGGGATCGAGACCCTCGGCAACTTGTTCACAAAGCTCATCGAGCGCAACACGACCATTCCCCACAAGAAAAGCGAAGTGTTCTCGACCGCGGCCGACAACCAAACCCAGGTCGAAGTTCACGTCCTGCAGGGTGAGCGATCGATGTCGGCGGACAACCGCACACTCGGAAGATTCCATCTCGTGGGTTTGCCCCCGGCGGTGCGCGGCGTGCCGCAAATCGAAGTCACGTTCGATATCGATGCAAACGGAATTTTGAACGTTTCTGCAAAAGATATGGCGACAGGCAAGCAGACGGCGATCACGATCACCGCCTCGAGCGGGCTCAGCGACCAAGAAATCGACCAGATGCGCAAGACCGCGGAGCTCAATGCCGGGGACGACAAGAAACGTCGTGAGGAAGTCGAGGAGAAGAACGAGACTGACAACCTCATCTATCAGACCGAGAAACTTCTGAACGAGCATCGGGAGAAGATCCCGGAAACGGACGCCAAGCAGATCGAGGCAGCGCTCGAGGATGCCCGCAAAGCGCTCAAAGAAACGGAAGTCCAAGGGATTCGCAACGCGCGGGAGGTGCTCCAAAAAGCGAGCTACCGGCTTGCCGAGTTCATGTACCAAAAAACCGACGAGAGCGGCGCCGACGCGTCGCAAGCCGCCCAGGGGTCCGCGTCGGACGGCGAGGATGTCATCGACGTCGAGATCGTGGATTCGGACGAAAAGAAATAGGTAGAGACGAACATGGCCCGGAACGACTATTACGTGCTTCTCGGTGTGGCGGCGACCGCCTCGAGAACACAAATCCGTCGCGCGTTCCGGAAGCTCGCACGCAAGTACCACCCCGATATCAATCCTGGAGACAATGTCGCAGCGGTCCACTACCAGCGAATCGCGGAGGCGTTCGAAGTTCTCGTTGACCCGGAACGCCGCGAGCGCTACGACAGTATCGGGGCGGAGCCCGAGGCGCCGCCGCAAACGGAGCCCGCCCGCTACGGTTTCGAGGGGTTCGATTTCTCGCTCGAAGAACGTCGGGAAGTAGACATCTTTCCAGACTTGTTCCGCCGACCGGCTGCGAGCTCCGATAGTCATCGCCTGGATGGAGAGGACATTCACCACCGCTTGAGTATCTCTTTCAAGGAATCTCTCCGCGGGCTCGAGAGTCGTTTTCGCGTGGGGCGGCAAGTTTCGTGCGAGACCTGCGAAGGTTTCGGGGACATTCCCGCCAGTCAGCCGCGGCCCTGCACGGCTTGCGGCGGGCGCGGCCGTACTACACAAACGCGGGGGTTCATGCTCTTCGCCAAGCCCTGCGAAAAGTGCCGAGGCGCGGGCATGGTTGAGCGCGAGCGGTGCCCCGATTGCGCCGGTGGCGGACGGGCCACCGAAGAGCAGACGATCTCGGTGGCGATCCCGGCCGGCGTCTCGGATGGAGACAAAATTTCTGTTCCGGGAATGGGCAATCAAGGAAGGGGCGCGGGCCGTCCCGGAGATCTCTACATCCATATTCAAGTCCAGCCAGACACTTTGTTCTCGCGCAAAGGGGACAATTTGTTTTGCACCGTGCCGGTCTCGTTCACCGAGGCGGCGCTCGGTGCGAAGCTCGATGTGCCGACCCCGGATGGCGAAGTCACGTTGCGCGTGCCGGCGGGAGTGCAGTCGGGACAGAAGCTGA
Source organism: Acidobacteriota bacterium (assembly GCA_004356105.1). Taxonomy (GTDB): domain Bacteria; phylum Acidobacteriota; class Vicinamibacteria; order Marinacidobacterales; family SMYC01; genus SMYC01. Next base: position 5,047 of record SMYC01000050.1, read on the forward strand.
AGCTATCCGGACGCGGTGCACCTTCGCGTCGAAGCGCCGGGGGTCGCGGTGACCTGTTTGTGGTTGTTCAGGTCGTGACCCCGACGGTCTACGACGATCGCTCTCGTGAGCTCTTGCGCGAGCTCGACCGGTTGAACCCGATGGAAGCCCGCGAGTCGCTCCGCATGAGTAGGGAAGGAGCCCGGACGTGAAAAAGTCGGCTACATCGGCGACACCCACGAGAGGGGCAACAGGAGGGGCAACAGGAGGGGCGGACGGACCGCGCAATCGCGGCAAGGGCAAGGGCTATTATATGATTAGCGCTGTCGCGGAGACCTACGGCATCCATCCTCAGACGCTGCGGCTCTACGAGCGTGAGGGGCTTTTGGCCCCGTCGCGCACGGAAGGGAATACGCGTCTATATTCCGAAGAAGATTTGCGTGAGCTCGAGACGATTTTGAATTTGACGCGAGATTTGGGCGTCAATCTTGCGGGTGTCGAGATTATCCTCAACATGCGGCAGAAGATGGAAAAGATGCAGGGCGAGATCAGCGAGTTCATCGAATACATTCAACGCGAGATGGGGCGGCAAGAGGACGGCTGGAAAGACCGTGTCCAGAATGCTCTCGTGCGCTTGCCTCCACGCGATCTCGTGAAGAAGGACTCTTGAGCGAGCCGACCGACTGCCCCGAATGCGCTGGCACTTCCTGGAAGCGTGTCGAGCGCAACGGCGTCGACGCGGTCACCCGCTGCACCTGTTGGGTCGGGGACCGCCACGACTCTGCGATGGCGAAAGCCGGTGTCCCCACCCGGTATCGAGAATGCGCGTTCGACGGACGAAGCGGTGGGCGTCCCTTCGACGGATTGAAGCCGAACCTCGTACGGGTGATCAAAATCGCGGAGAGTTGGGCGGATCGATTTCCCGATGTCGAGGCGGGGCTCTTGTTCAGCGGGATGCCGGGAGTCGGGAAGACCCATCTCTCGGTGGCGGTGCTCCGGCGAATTCTACTCGAGCGCGAAATCGCGGCGACGGCGCTTTTTTGCGATTTTCGCTCTTTGCTGCGCGAGATCAAAGGCTCCTATCATCCGGACACAGCGGCGACGGAGATGGAGGTCTTGAGGCCGGTACTAGAGGCTGAGCCGCTCGTGCTCGACGACCTTGGTGGGGAAAGCCCGACGCTCTGGGTTCTCGATACGTTCTTCTTCATCCTCAATCAACGCTACAACGAAAAGAAGCTGACCATCATCACGACCAACTACTCCGATAAGCCCACGAGCACCGGACCGGTTGCTGTCAGCAAAGGATCCGCTCGCATGGGGGCGGCGGAGGCCACGCTTGCGGATCGCATCACCGCCCGGCTGCGATCGCGCCTATACGAAATGTGCCGGGACGTGCGGATCGATGGCGATGACTATCGGCAGATCACGCTGCAGGCTAATTTTCATTCGTGATCAGCATTCGTGATCAGCATTCGTGATCAAGCATTCGGGAATATTAGCTTCGCCTTCGCTGGGCTTTGAGTCGCCTTTTGCGAGGTCCTGCCGCCTTCACGTTTCCCACCCTGGCTTTCCAAGAGTTCCTGACCGCTTACGCGCTCCGGGCCGCCGCTCCGGACACCGTCGTCAACTTGATTCAGCCCGCGGACTGGCGCAGATCGACAAGCGATACTGTCCGTCCATTGAACTTGAGCCGCGGACCGTTTCACGGCGCTTTGCCTTTTTTGTGTGGTCTGAGCAAGGATGGTCCCCATCTGGTCGACGTCGTGGAGAAAGACCTTGTGCTCGCCTGCGCTTGTTTTCGCGAAACGCGTCCTTCGACAACGGTGGACCGCAAGTTGCGCGCCGCTTTGGAGCGAAGCGTTCAAAGCACTGATGCGATGGCGGTGCGTATCGCATGCCCCGGGCTCGAAGCGCGCGCCGACGCGTGGGCGGCGGAGAAGCTCGAGCAGCTCGCCTGCGACCCGGGCCGCGCGCGTGCCCTCGCCCTCGAAGCGCTCGGGAATCTCCGCTCGGTTCGTAGCGTGCCGGTGCTAGAATCCGCGGTGGAAGCCTCGGATACGCACGTCGCCAACGCAGCGATGGATGCATTGGCCCGCATCCAAGTGAGCTGAGGGCAGAAAGAGGAACCGGAAACGCTTCATCCGAGCATCGCTTTTCGCCGCTCGACGACTTCGGGAGAGAACCAAGTTTCGAGAAATGCCTCACGCGCTGCTTCTTGCGTTTTCTCGATGCGCTCGAACATCGGTGCACGCAAAGCGAGCTTGCTGTGGTGAAAGGCGTGGCGCGGTTTCGAGCCGAGCTCTTCGGCGCGTGCGGTGGCCGTGGCGAGAAGCTCTTCCGGCGCGACGACATGATGGAGGATCCCGGCCAAGCGTGCTTCCTCCGGAGAGAGGAGCTTGCCAGAAAGGAGCACTTCCGGGACAAAAGACGGCGTGAGCGTGTGCCGCATGATCTCGAAAGCGCTCGCGGGAAAGGCTATTCCCAGCGTGACTTCGGAGACCCCGAGCTTGTGGGTCCCGCTCGCGCCAATCCTCAAATCGGCGGCGCAGGCGAGAACGCAGCCGCCCGCTATCGCGTGGCCGTTGACGGCCGCGACGACGGGTAACGGGAATCGAAGCATCTCGATATTCGCCTCTTCGAAACGCGCGACGAACGACGCCATCCCTTCGCGGGTCTCGGGAAGTGTTTTGAGGTTCAGGCCGGCCGAGAAGAATCGATCGCAACCTGTCAGGACCACGGCCGTTTTTCCCGTGTCGAGCGCCGAGCGAAGCCCATCGGTCAGAGCTTCAAGAAGCGCCTCATCGATGGCGTTCGCGTTCCCGCCGCTCAGTTGGATGGTGTGGACGTTACTCATTTTCAATCGGGTCAATACAGACCAGTACAAAGAAGATATGCTACCGGTCTTTGTTTCTCAACCTCTCCCGGGTCTTTTTGATTTGCTCGAGCCGCTCGCCCATGCGTTTTTCGAAGCCTTCCTCCGTCGGCACGTAGTAGCGGCGTCCGCGCAGCCGCTCGGGGAGGCATTCCATGCCGGCGATCTTCTCTTCATTATCGTGAGCATATTCGTAGCCTTTGCCGTAGCCCCAAGCTTTCATGTAACCCGTGACCGCGTTTCGCAAATGAAGGGGAACGGGCTCGGTCACATCTTCGAGCGCGTCTTTCGCCGCGGCGCCATAGGCGCGATAGACGGCGTTCGACTTGGGCGCGGCCGCGAGATAAACGACCGCTTGCGCGAGAGCGAGCTTGCCTTCCGGGATGCCGATGAAATGAAAGGCTTCCTTGGCGGTGACCGCTTGGGCGAGCGCCCCGGGCTCGGCGAGGCCGATATCTTCGGACGCGAAGCGGACGAGCCGCCGCGCGATGTAGAGCGGATCTTCTCCAGCCTCGAGCATGCGGGCGAGCCAGTAGAGGCTCGCATCGACATCGGAGTTTCGGATCGACTTGTGGAGCGCGGAGATGATATTGAAATGCTGTTCGCCGCTCTTGTCGTAGAGAAGCGCTTTTCGCTGGAGCGCGCTCTCGAGCTCGGTGACGCCGAGCACACGGTCGTCCCCGGCCATCGGCGTCAAAGCTTCGAGCACGTTCAATACGAATCGTGCGTCTCCGTTCGCCTGGCGCGCGAGCCACTCGAGGGCCTCCTCGTCGACGCGAAGGGATCCACCGAGTCCGTTCACTTCGTCCTCGAGCGCGCGTTTCATCAAGATAACGAGCTCTTCCGGCGTGAGCTGACGAAGGATGAGCACGCGGCATCGCGAGAGAAGGGCGGCATTTACTTCGAAGGAAGGGTTCTCTGTCGTCGCGCCGATCAAGATGACGTTGCCGCTTTCCACATGAGGGAGGAAGGCGTCTTGCTGCGCTTTGTTGAATCGATGGATCTCGTCGACGAATAAGAGCGTGCGGCGGCCATAGATGTGACGCTGCTGTTCCGCCTCCTTCATCACCGTTTTGATTTCCTTGATGCCGGAGAGGACCGCGCTGAACGGGACGAAGCGCGACTGAGTGCGCTCCGCGATGATCCGTGCGAGGGTAGTCTTGCCGGAGCCAGGCGGACCCCAAAGGATCAGCGAGCCGATCTGGTCTTTCTCGATGGCGGCAAAGAGCGTCGTGCTCGGGCCGGTAATTTCTTCTTGCCCGATGAGCTCGTCGAGATCGCGTGGCCGCATCCGCTCCGCGAGCGGCGCCGGCCCTCCGATGCCGGAGGCTTTCGAGAACAGCTGTTGTTGATCCACAAAAGAAGCCTACTCCCGTCTAGGTCTCCCGTCGAGCCGCCTCGAACAAAACGAGTGCCGCTGCCGTGGCTACATTCAACGACCCTACCTCGCCCAGCATCGGAATGGTGATCATGAGCTCCGCGCGGGCGAGGAGCGATGGATCCAAACCAGCGCCCTCGCGTCCGAGCAGGATGGCCATCGGGCGCGCGTAATCCGCTTCTCGGTAGTCGATCCCGTCTCGAGGGACGAGGGCTGCAAGGCGGAACCCCTCGAGCGCTTCGAGCCCGTTTCCGCTCTCGAGCTCGCAGATGGGAAGACGCAGCACGCTCCCCATGGAGCCGCGCACCGCTTTCGGACCAAAAGGGTCCGCCGATCCGTCAAGCGTGACGAGCGCCGAGACGCCCGCTGCTTCCGCGACGCGTACGATGGCGCCGAGATTGCCGGGATCTTGAATGCCAGCGCAGACGACGAGTAGACCTCCGCTTTGAAGCTCTGCGCGCGGGGGACGCTTCGCCACCGCGAGGATACCGTCGGGCGAATCCAGGTGGCTCACGCTCGTAAAGAGTCGCTCGGGAAGCTCCACGGTCAGAACATTCTCGGGCACGCTCCCGGCGAATGTGCTCGAGACCACCACCGTGTCGATCTGGGCGATGCGCGCTTCAAGGGCCGCATTGACGAGCTTGCGCCCTTCGAGCAAGAACTTGTCTTCGCGCTGGCGCGGCTGGGCGAGGCGGCGGATCGTTTTCACCAGCGGGTTTTGAGGGCTCTCGATGCGTTTCATCTACCCCTTGCAGAAGGAGAATGGCCTGGTTATCATTCTAAAAACCCATGAGCCATGAAATCATCGACAAACTCAAGGCAGAGATCAAGAAATTGGAAGAGGAACTTCGCGTAGAGCTCCCAAGAGCGCTTAAAGTTGCCCGAGAGCACGGAGATCTCTCCGAGAACGCCGACTACGACGCCGCCAAGGAGCGCCAGGGTTATGTAAATGCGAGGCTCGGCCAGCTCAAGAAACGTCTCGGCGAGCTCTCGATGGTCAGTTTCGACAAGATACCCGAGGGCAAAGTCTCATTGGGCTCCAAGGTCACATTATACGACCTGGACAAGGAACAGGAAGTTGTCTACAAGCTCGTCATGAGTGAGGACGCGGACGTGTCGAAGGGCTTGATCTCGACGAGCTCCCCGATTGGGCGTGCACTCATGGGGAAAGAGGAGGGCGACGAAGTCGACGTCCAGACGCCGGGCGGCGAGAAGAACTTCGAGATCACGAAGCTCATCACCATCCACGACGCGAAGCTCAGCGGATAAGCTCGTAGACAAGGCCTCCATCGCCCCTTTGGCCCCTTTGGCCCCTTTGGAACGACGCTTTGAGCTCCATTCTGTCCGCGTGGCGTGCCGCGCGCTCGAGCACCTCTTCCCAACCGCGGGCGTCGTAGCCACTGCGATGGAAGACAGCGTAACGCACACCGAGCTTCTCGAGCTCGGCTAGGCCGAAGTCGTCCGGGAAGCTCCCAAGAACTTGAAAGAGCCGGCGGTGCGAAGGCGGCGTGAAGCCGCTATAGCCATTAACGAGCGGGCGCAGATGCACGAGCGCGTTGAGCATATAGCGTGAGTGGTGACGTGCCGCTTCCACATCGTCAGCCGGATCCGGAATCGGGAGTACAACGATAGGCTCGCGGTCGGATTGGTCTCTCAGCCAGTTATCCATCGGCGTCGACGTCACGGCGTAGAGCTGTGTGTCGAGGGGGAACGCGGCGAGCTCGACCAAAATGAGCACCGCGAAGAGCGGCCCCAAAAACCCCAACAGGGGTCGCCTCCTAGCGAGGCGCTCAGCCCCGAAGCCTGCGAGCATCGCGAGAGCCAACACCGTGAGAATGGTCAGCCGCGACGGCACGCGGATGAAATCAAAACCAGGGAGCCATCGATAGAGCGCCGCATAAAGCCCGGCTTGGGGGCCTATCGACGCCCAGAGCGTGAGCGAGGTGAGGCCGAGATAAAACGCTGCGTGGACTCCCATGCGAGCCTCGGCCCAACTCCGGAACCATCGACGATAACCATGTGCGAAAGGCGCTCGGCCATAGATCGCGACGCGAGTGCCGAGAAGGATGGCGGCCACGACGAGTGCGCGCCAACCGCTGCTCGCGGAGACGCTCCCGATTCGTAGGCCCCCGGCGGCCTCGATCAAGATTGCAAAGAGCACGACGGCGATGATGGCGAGATCGAGAAGCAGTGAGGGTGACGCTCCAGATTTTGTCGTCGTCGGCCGTCCCTTGCCGGCCGAGAGGGCTGCCATTGCGAGCAAGATGGGAAGGAAACCCGGAAACAGGAACGCTTTCGCGTCGCGCGCGATGCGAGCTTGCCATCCGAGGAGCTGCCAAACGGCTCGATGCGCATGTGTGGGTGAGGCGAGGAAACTTTCCGCGTTGGGCGACCAAAATGTGGCCTCCGCTAAGCTACGCTCGAGCCCGAGCTCTTCCTGAACGCTGAGATAAGGAAGCAAGAACGGCACGTTGAGGATTAGGACCAAGACCGTGGCCACCACGATGTCCTTCGAGAGGCGGCTCGAAGGACCGAGCTCGCCAAAGAGAAGGAGGTAAAGGAGCAAGCTCGCGGCCGTGAGGGCGAGAAAAAGGCCGCTTTGTCCACCGGACCAAGCCGTCAGCGTGAAAAAGAGACACGCCGCGACAAGGTGTCGCGTGGAGCCCTTGCGCGCGTAGCGGTGAAGATACAGGAGGCAGAACGGGATCCATTGCACGGTAGCCAAATGCAGTTGGCCTAGCCGAAAGAATCGTGGCGGGCTAAAGGCGAAGACGAGGCCCGCGAGGAGAGCGCCCCAAGTCCCGAGCCCGAGCTCTCGCGCGAGCAGGAAGGCGCCGAAGCCCGAAAGCGCGCACGAGGCGAGCAAGACAAGGTTCATCGCGAGCAGGGGCTCTCCGGTGGCGAGCAGCACGGGTGCCGCGGCGAGAGCGCTTCCGATTTGATGCTCCGAGTAAGCGAGCGTGTTGCGCTCCGGGTAGAAGATGTTCGCATCGAAGATCGAAAGGGGCGCGTGCACGAGCGCGTGGACGTCCCAGCCGAGTGTCCACAGAAACAGACGGGTATCCGGACCGAGATCGAGAGCCTGTGTGCCTGGCGCGGTGCTGAGCGGCCACGCGAAGAGCGCCGTCAGCGCAACGAAGAGGAGCGCGACCGCGGCAGCGGAGAGGCGGGGATGGGCGAGCATCTCGGCGTGTTTGCGACACTAGCATGTGAGACGCATAAAACGCCAGTGGTGGTCCCTAAGCAATTGTTGTATAGGGACTTAACGGGATTTCTGTCTTGACAGCGATGTGCGGAAATTCTATAATTCGAAGGTTCATGCGAATAACTCGTTTCCTGTCAATCTCGTGTATTGGCCTTTGCGTAGCTTTAGCAGCGAGTGTCGGCGCGTCCGCTGGGCCGATTTACAAAGTCGTCCTGGACGATGTGATCCACGGCATCACCGCGGGTCACGTCATCGACACCATCCATGCCGCGGCCGAAGATGATGCCGAGCTCGTGCTCATCCAGCTCAAAACACCCGGCGGGCTGCTCTCCGCAACGCGGGATATGATCGAGGTCATGCTCAACAGTGAGCGCCCTGTCGTCGTCTATGTTGCGCCAGCCGGAGCCCATGCGGCCTCGGCTGGATTTCTCATTATGATCGCCGCCGACGTCGCCGCGATGGCGCCGGGCACTAATACCGGGGCGGCAACGCCGGTATCCGGTAGCGGGCAGGAGCTGCAGGAGACGCTGCAAAAAAAGGTCACCTCGGATGCGGCTGCTTATACACGTTCGCTCGCGGAGCGGCGGAATCGCAATCCGGAAATCGCGCAGAAAGCGGTAACGGAGACGCTCTCGTGGACGGCTTCTGAAGCCCTCGAGCTAGGTCTCATCGATTACATCGCGAGCAGCGAGAGCGAGCTGCTCGAATTTCTCGACGGAAAGACGATCCCGAGACCGGGAGGCGCCGAGATCGTGTTGGCGACGGCGGGGAAAGTTGTGGTGCTCCGCGAGATGACGCGTAAGCAGAAGATCCTCGCGTTCATCGCGAACCCGAACATCGCGCTTCTTTTGGGAATGATGGGTCTCGCCGGGCTCTATATGGAGTTCTCGAATCCGGGCCTGCTCTTTCCAGGCATTTTCGGCGCTGTCGCGCTCCTGCTCGCGGCCTTTGCCTTCGAGATTCTGCCGGTGAACATCGTCGGCGTCATTCTTCTCGTCGCTGGTTTCGGGCTTCTCATTGTGGAAGTGGTCACGCCATCGTTCGGAATCATAGGAGCGGGAGGCATCGTCGGGCTCGTTCTCGGTGCTCTGTTGCTGTTCGAGGAACAGCCGCTCCCGACGCCGGCGCTTCGCGTGAGCTGGGCTATGATTCTTCCTGTGGCTATTGTTCTCGGCGTGGTCGTCATCGCCCTCGGCCGCAAAGTGGTCGAGGCGCAACGCCGCGCCCCGATGACGGGCATCGAGAGCCTGATAGGGCAGTTCGCGACCGCGCGCACGCCGATCGACCGTCGCGGAAAGGTTTTCATACGTGGGGAATTCTGGGACGCGCACGCGGACGAGCCTATTCAGGAAAGCGAGCGCGTTCGGGTTTTATCCGTCGACGGGTTGCTGCTACATGTCGAGCGCGATCCGGAATCGTCATAAACGGAGGACATCATGCCTGGTGGACTTTCAATTGGCACGCTCGCGGTGGTCATTGTCGTTGCGATTTTTCTCCTCAACTGGGTCAAGATTCTGAATGAGTACGAGCGTGGTGTCGTCTTCCGTCTCGGCAACTTGATCCCGAGGCCCAAAGGCCCGGGGCTCGTTCTCGTCTTCGCGCCGATCGATCGTCTGGTGAAGGTGAGCTTGCGGCTCGTCGCGCTCGACGTGCCGCCACAGGACATCATCACCAAAGACAACGTTTCGGTGAAAGTCAACGCTGTCGTGTTCTTCCGCGTCGTCGATCCGATCAAAGCTATCGTCGAAGTAGAAAATTTTCTCTATGCGACGTCACAACTCGCGCAGACGACACTTCGAAGCATTCTGGGGCAAGCGGAGCTCGACGATCTTCTTGCTGAAAGAGACCAGCTGAACATGCGGCTTCAGGACATTCTCGACAAGCACACCGATCCGTGGGGGATCAAAGTCACGTCGGTAGAGGTCAAGCATGTCGACTTGCCGTCGGAGATGCAGCGCGCGATCGCCAAGCAAGCGGAAGCCGAGCGTGAGAAGAGAGCCAAAGTCATTCACGCGGAGGGCGAGTTTCTAGCGGCCGAGAATCTGTCGAAGGCGGCTGAGATTGTCGGCAGGCACCCTCTGGGTATGCAGCTTCGCTATCTTCAGACGCTGACGGAGGTCGCAAGCGAGAAGAACTCGACGATCATTTTTCCGCTACCCATCGAGCTCTTCGAGCCACTCCTGGACAAATTCAAGGAGTGGAGGGACAAAAAGGCCAAGGACTAGTAGCCAGGGCTAGAACCATGCGGGGCTCGCAGGAGGAGCTTTCATGACCATGCCAGCTGAGGAGCTGACGATTTGTGGCTCTTTGTCCGAGTCGAGCCTGCCCGAGCTGCTCGCTTCGATCAGCCGGAGCAAAGAGACAGGGATTCTCAATTTCCACGACGCTGGACGATGGAAGGCCATTTACTTTAAAGAAGGCCGCATCATCTACGCGATGTCGAACGCGCAGGACGATCGGCTCGGCGAGTTCTTGCTGAAGACGGGGAAAATCACGGTTCGGCAGTTCCTCGAGGCGAGCAAGAAGATACAGCCGGACAAGAAGCTCGGCGCCGTGCTCGTCGAGCAAGGCATCATCACCCCGGATGATCTTTTCGTTGCCATCCATCGGCACGCGGAAGCGATCGTCTATAGCTTGTTCGTCTGGACCCGCGGCGAGTACGAGTTCGTGATCAAGGACCTCACCGTTGACGGGCCGATGGTGCTCGATCTCGACTCGGAGAACGTCATCCTGGAAGGCATTCGTCGGCTCAAGGATTTTACGCGGATGTATGCTGGGGTGGGCCCGCTCGAAGCCGTCTTGCGACCGTCGGACGATGCCGACGGTTTGATCTACAAACTGCGTCTCGACGAAGACGAATCTCAAGTCCATTCGCTCGTGAACGGACGCATCAACGTCGAGCAGATTCTCGCGATGAGCTATCTTCCGAACTTCGAGACCTTGCGGATCCTCTTTGGTCTTCTCGCCGCTGGCGTTGTCGAGCGCGGCGGCACGAACGAATTGGAAAAGCGCGGCATCGAGCTCGAGTACGAGCTGCAGGAAGTGGTCGAGCACTACAACCGCAACTTCGAGCGCGTTTGCGATTATCTCAGCCGCAAGCTCGAAGGCGAAGCGGCCCTCGAGTTCAGCTCGGGCGTCATGGCCGACGTCGCCCAGCAATTCCCGCTTCTCTTCGAGAGCGTGGAGCTCGGCACGGCCGGACGAGTGGATTTCGACCAGCTGCTTCAGAATCTAGGTGACAAGCCACACGAGGCCAAAAGAGCTGTCCTCGTTGACGGGCTCAACGAGCTCACTTATGCGCTCCTTCTCGAGATCGGTCGCCAGTTAGGCAAGAGCGAGCAGGAAGCGGTAGCAACGAGCATCCTGAGCCCGGACTAGACTCCAACCCGTCAGCCTCTAACCCGTCAGAATCGAGGATTTTGTACCACGTTCTGACGCAAATTCTTTGTGGGTCAGCTGTGTGGTTTGGATTTAGAACGCTTTCAGGTTTACCTGGCAATCTAGTGCTTGAGCCCGCTAGGCCGGGTCTGCGAGCAGCAACGACAACAAATTCCCCCTTCAATGTTGATATTGGGTTAGAATACTTCGTCTCAAGTAAAATATTAGCTTCTGGGGTCAAAGGAGTTGGTAGTGAGATGGCCGAATACGATAATGGGGCGTATTACGAAGTCCAGCTGAACAACAAGCAGTTGGTCTTTTTCTTCATGGCGACCCTAGCCATCGCCGTAGTCGTGTTCCTCTGCGGCGTGATGGTGGGCAGGGGTGTCCGGGACGCGACGCTTGCCGCTGTACCCAACGACATCGCCGCCGGAACGTTGACGCCATCCGCGGAGAAGATCAAAGCGAGAGCGAGCTCTGACAAGCCGAAGCCGAAGCTCGATTACCCGGATCGGCTCGATAACGGCAAGGTGCAAACCACGCTCGAGACGGTCCAATCCGAGAGTCCGGAAACGACGCTGCGCAAGATGAGGCGCGAGCCCCCGCCTTCGCCCAAGCCGGCTCCGGCTCCGGTGCGCCGAGTCGCGACACTTGGCGCCCCTGAAGGTGCTTTTGCCGTTCAAGTCGTGGCGCTAAAGACCGAGGATGCGGCGCGGTCTCTATTGTCCCGACTCAAGAACAAGAACTATCGCGCTTATCTGGAGGCGGGCGGTGAGGCTGGGCTACATCGCGTGCGAGTAGGTCTCTTTTCGACGCGTGCGGAAGCGGAAAAGGTCGTCCAGAAGCTGCGCGACGAGGAAAGGTTCAAGCCCTACATCACGCAGTAGCTAGGTCAACGTCAACATCACGGAGAGCGAGTGAATATCATGATTGAGGATCTTCTAGAGCGTTCAGAAAATCTCGGCCGTCGTGCCCGCGATGTTCGAGGCTATCTTTGACCAAGCTGCTCTAGAAAAATCCATTCACGAGCTCGATCAAAAACTTTCTGAACCCAACATCTGGTCCCAAGGGGGAAAAGGTCAAGAGCTCTCCCGGGAGCGGAGCCGTCTTCGGACCGACCTCGATCTAATCGAGAAACTCAACGACTGCGAAGAGGAAGTGCGCACGCTCGTGGAATGGGCGCGGGAGGGGGAGAACGTCACCGACGATCTCATCGCCCATCTCGACGCGTGGCAGGGGGAAGTCGAGGCCGCCGAGTTTCAAAAACTCCTCGGCGGAGAGAATGACGCCACGAATGCCATCGTCAGTATCCACCCGGGGGCGGGTGGCACAGAGTCTCAGGACTGGGCGGAGATGCTGCTGCGCATGTATCTGCGCTGGGCGGAGGGCCGCGGTTTCGAAACCGAGATGATCGACTACCAGGAGGGGGAAGAGGCTGGGCTCAAGAGTGCCACTTTCACGGTCACGGGTCCTTACGCCTACGGCTATCTGAGCGCGGAGGTCGGCGTCCACCGCCTCGTGCGAATCTCGCCTTTCGATGCGGCGAAGAGAAGGCACACCTCCTTTGCGTCGCTTTTCGTTTTCCCCGACATCGACGATGACGTTGTGGTAGACATCAACGACAAGGATTTGCGCATAGATACCTATCGCTCGAGTGGCAAGGGCGGACAGCACGTGAACGTCACGGATTCCGCCGTCCGGATCACACATCTCCCGACGGGCATCGTCACGCAGTGTCAGAACGAGCGCTCCCAGCATCGGAACAAAGATATGGCGATGAAGGTTCTCCGGGCTCGTCTCTACGACCTCAAGATGAGAGAAAAGCAAGAAAAGGTCGACGCCATGCACGACGGCAAGAAGGAAATCGCCTGGGGGAACCAAATCCGTTCCTACGTGTTCCAGCCCTACCGCATGGTCAAGGACCACCGCACCAAAGTTCAAGTGTCTGATGTCGATCGCGTGATGGATGGCGACCTCGACCCGTTCATCAACGCCTTCCTCTTGACCCGACGCGAAGGCTAGTTTAAAGGTTAGATGATGAGGCGGACGCCACCCAGTTCGGCCAAGCCGTAGAGGAAGTGGTCGCCGGGCGAAGCGATGAACATGAAATTCGTCGGGATATTCCAATCTTTGGAAAGCTTCTGGATGAGCTCGGGGCCGAACTCGCCTACCTGGACGACGAACTCGATGTCGATCTCGGGATAAACCTCGTCGAGGAACTCGAGGTCTTTTTTCAGCTGCGGCGGCACGTCTTTTTCCTCCTCGACCACCGTCACGACCTTGAGACGATTGGTATGTTCGTTGTTGCGCACGTACAACATCGCTTCGTTCAAGTTGTGTTTGCTGTCACCGCGAGTAAAGAAGACGATCTGCTGCGAATTGATCTCGTCGATCTTATCGTGAAGACTTTTGGCAAGAGATGAGGTGATCCCGGCGATGGTCTGGCTGATCCGTCGGATGAAGTACAGACATACTTTGAGCAGTCCGATACGTCCGAGCATGACGAAGGTGACGAGCACGGTGGGTATGAAATATTGGAGAAACACCCAGAAATATTCCGGGTTGTTGACGTAATTGCCGGCGAGACCCACGAGCACCGCGGCGATGCCGAGAAGGACCACGGGCCACGGTGCTCTCGACGGCCGCGGGAGCCTCGCGCGTTTCACTTTCAAGAGAACGTTGCCGATCCCGAAAAGCGCCATCACCGAAAGAAAGGAGATCGTGTACACACCCGCGAGGGCTCCGATCTCGCCTTGGGTGATGAAGTGCACCGACACGGCGAGCAGGAAAAAGACAATGATGATCCAATGCGTCGTGCCGCGCCTGTTCGTCTTCAGTAGTAACTGAGGTAGCACGCGGTCGAGGGTCATTCGCTTTATGAGCCCGGTGACGCCGACGAAAGAGGTCAGGACAGCACCGCTCAAGACGAGCGTGGCATCCACGGAGACGATATAGGACAGCCATTGGCCGCCCGCGAGATTCCCCATATGCGCCAGCAGATCTTCTTTATGTGCGCTGACTTCCCCGATGGGGACGATGGCGAGCGCGAGAAAGGCCATTAACGGATTGAAAACACTGACCGCCACCCACATATTGCGGAGTGTTTTTGGGAATACGCCTTCGGCTTGCTCTTCCACGAAATTCGACGAGCTCTCGAACCCGGAGATCCCCAGCAGCGCTGCGGCAAAGCCGTAAAAGAGGGCTTTCGGCACACTCTCGGTCGGCGTGGCCATGTTGAGCGAGAGGACCGAGAGGCCGTGGCGCGACAAGTAGATGCCGATCACTGCGACCAGAAGTGTCAAGCTCGAGAGGTGGAAGAGAAAGATGCCGACGGAAACGCGGGACGATTCCTGGATACCCATGATCGTGAGCACCATGAAGATCGCCATCAGAACGATCGTGGCCCAGAATATGTTCAGCCCGTGCCAGAGCCCATGCGCGTAGTGCATAGCTTCGCCGGCAGAAATAACAGCGGTGGCCATATAGGAAAGGATCGTCAAGCACGCTGCAATGGAAGCCCATCTCTTGCTCGTCGTGTTCAAGAGCGCGTTATAGGCGCCTCCGTTGAGCGGTAGGGCGCCCACCACTTCGGCATAGATACCGCGGAAGAGGAACAACACGGCGGCGACGATCACGAGCGATAGGCATGCCCATTTACCGCCTGCGATGATGGAGAGCGCGGAGACGTAGAGCACCGAAGAGGTGATATCGTTGCCGCAGATCGCGGTCGCCGGAAGCTCTTTCAAGCCTCCGTGTTTGGGTGCGGTCGAAGTTTTGCGTGTCTTGGCCTGGGGGTGTTTACTAACCATACGGGTCGGTTCGGGTGTGCTTGGAGCTACGCCTTGTAGTGGTCGGTCTCAGGTGGGACGGCAACGGTAAGTTTATGGTAATGCGCCCCCGGTAGCCGTGCAACCCACGCTCAGCGAGCGCTCAACGTCGAGAGCGTGCGAGTGCGAGCTCGATCTGGCGAGCGAGAAACCTGTCCATCTCGATCCGCGCTGCTTCGAGCTGCTGAGGGATGAAAGAAGCCGCGGTGAGTCCAGGAAGTGTATTGAGCTCGAGGAATACCGCGTCCCTATCGGCCCGATAGGGCCCTCCTGGTATGATGATGTCGGTTCGGGAGTAGCCGTAGCAGCCGAGTGCTTCGTGCGCCGTCAGAGCGACGCTCTGGGCGGCGGAAGCGACATCGTCCGAGACAGGCGCAGGCGTCAGCTCGAGCGTGCCTTTACCGAGATACTTTCCTTCGTAGTCGAAGGTTCGACCCTCTTCCAAACAGACCTCCGAGCACGGTAGAGCCGTCCGGCCATCAGGACTCTCGTACACGGCGACCGTGAGCTCGCGCCCGGTGATGAACGCTTCGGCGAGCACCTTGGCGCCGCCCTGGCGTCGTATGTCGACGATGACCGCGTCGAGATCCTTTTCAGTCTCGATGAACCGTACTCCGTGGCTCGAGCCGTCCGCGACCGGTTTCACGACCACTTTCCCGTGGGTCTCGAAGAGGTGAGCGAGCTTCTCGTGGGTGGCGCTGTCGCCGTCCACGAGACAAGCATCGGCCACACATACCCCTTGCGCGGAGAGTGCTTCTTTGGCGCGGACCTTGTCGAAGGCGGCACAACTGGCCTCGCTTCCCGAGCCGGTGAAGGCATACCCACATGTCTCGAGTCGGTTTTGGAGTGTGCCGTTCTCACCGGAGCCGCCGTGGAGGGCGAGAAAGAAAACAGATTCTCGGGCCACGTTGTCCTCGAAAGCGCGGCCGATATCTGGCCAGATCGAGCGTGGCGTCGGAGAGAAATCGCGCTCGAAAGGCCGCTCGAATCGGAGCAAGGCGTTTCGCTCGACATCATGCACCGCTCCGTCGCGAGTCCAAAACCAGAGCCTTGCTTCTGCGAGATGCGAGGTGACGTTCTGCGCTGAGGCGACGGAGACACGATGCTCGCTTCCGTCTCCTCCAAAAAGAACGATGACCGCGGTCATCCTTACGAGCATCCTAGATGCGCGCGTGGATTTTCTTTGCTCAGCGTGGCGAGCTCTTCCATGAGCTCTTTCTCTCGCTTATCGAGCTCTTTCGGAACGACGACCATGAGCTTCGCGAACAAATCGCCGTGACCGCTCCCCTTGAGCTTCGGCATGCCTTTCCCTTTGAGCCGCATACGCCGGCCTGGCTGAGAGCCTTTCGGCAACTTGATACGGGCCTTGCCAGACAAGGTGGGCACTTCAATTTCCGCACCGAGCGCCGCCTCTGCGAAAGTCACCGGCAAGTCGAGCGACAGGTCGTCACCGTCACGCTGATAGATCGCGTGCGGGACCATTTTGACTTCGAGGTAGAGGTCCTTAGACTTACCCGGTCCTCCTGGCTCGCCTTTGCCAGCCACGCGCACTTTCGAGCCGTTCTTCACCCCTTTCGGGATTCTTACTTCGATGATGTCTGTTGCGCCCGCGCGTTCGACCGAGAGCCGTCGAACGGTGCCGTCATGGGACTCCTCTAATGTGATGTTGATGCTGGCCGACACGTCGCGCGCTGGCTGGGCGGCAGAGGGAGGCACTGCGCCGAAGCCGCGCGGTCCGCCCCTCTGTCGCGCGCCGCGAAATCCGGCCCCGGACGGCCGGTTGAAGAGATCGTCCACGTCCATCCCGGCGCCAAAAAACGTTTTGAAGAAATCGGAGAAGGCGCCGCCGCCGGGGCCTTCGAAGCCGACGTTGAAGCCAGAGACGCCGGGGCCACCGCTGGGTCGAGCAGATTTTTCGTACCGCTTCCAGTTCGCGCCGAGCTGATTGTATTTTCGGCGCTTCTCGGGATCAGAGAGAACCTCGTGGGCCTCGTTGATCTCTTTGAACTTGTTCTCTGCGCCCCGGTCCCCCGGGTTGACGTCTGGATGGAACTTCCGCGCCAGCTTGCGAAAGGCTTGTTTGATTTCCTTTTCGCTCGCGGTCTTCTGAATTCCTAGAACCTCGTAATAATCCTTGTAGTCCATGTACTCGACTGCCGCCAGGGAACGGCCGACGCATCGGCTGCGAGCGCGTTACTGAACCCTGATCTCGGATGAGCTCTTGCCTCTGGGTGGTTGCGGCGGGACCATTTTGAGGAGCAGATCCGGAAACACGAGGGGCAGCACCTCGTCGAGGCTCGACACGAGGTGGATCTTGAGCTCTTTGCGAATTTCCTCGGGCAGATCCTCGAGCATTCCCTTCTCGTTGAGCTTGGGAATCAGCACTTCCTTGATCCCGTAGCGATGTGCGGCCAGCAGTTTCTCTTTGATACCGCCGACGGGCAGCACGTGGCCCGAGAGGGTAATCTCACCCGTCATGGCGACGTCCGGACGTGCGGGCGTATCCGAGAGGATCGAGACGAGCGCCGCGACCATCGTGACGCCAGCGGAAGGGCCGTCTTTGGGCGTCGAGCCTTCGGGAACGTGAAGATGAATGTCCATTTTGCGGTAGAAGTCGTCTTCGAGACCGAGAGAGAGACTATTCGACCGCACCCAAGTCAAGGCCGCGCTCGCCGACTCTTTCATGACGTCGCCTAGCTGTCCCGTCAGGGTCAGGTTCTTGGCGCCGCGCACTTTGGCGCCTTCCACGAAAAGAATGTCGCCTCCGCTCGGCGTCCAGGCGAGGCCAATGACGACGCCCGGCACGTTGACACGGTCGTGGATCTCTCGCGATAAGGAAGTCGGTGCGCCGAGGAGCTCTTGGAGCTTTTCGACCGTTGCGTGAAGCGGCTTCGTCTCACCTTCGGCGATCTTCCGAGCGGCCTTGCGGCAGATGGCGCCAATGGCGCGCTCGAGATTACGCAAACCCGCTTCGCGCGTATAGTCGCGAATGATGGAGGAGATCGCCTCGCGCTCGAAAATGGGTGCGATCTTCTTGTCGGCCAAGCCGTGGTTCTCGAGCTGGCGCGGGATGAGATGCCGATTCGCGATTTGGATCTTCTCCTCTTCCGTATAGCCCGCGAGGTTGAGGACCTCCATACGGTCTCTCAACGCGGGGGGGATGGGGTCCATGATGTTGGCGGTCGCGATGAAGACGACTTCCGAGAGATCGAACTCGAGGTCGACGTAGTGATCCCTGAACGTGTCGTTCTGCTCCGGATCGAGAACTTCGAGAAGCGCCGAGCTCGGGTCGCCGCGAAAATCCATCCCGAGCTTGTCGACCTCGTCGAGCATGAACACGGGGTTCTTCGTGCCTGCGCGGCACAAGTTCTGGATGATTTGTCCTGGAAGGGCGCCGATATAGGTTCGCCGGTGGCCGCGGATCTCCGCCTCGTCGCGGATCCCGCCAAGGCTCATCCGGACGAACTTGCGCCCGAGCGCTTTGGCGATGGATTTCCCCAGGCTCGTCTTGCCGACGCCGGGAGGGCCCACGAAGCACAGGATGGGCCCTTTGATGTCGGGCTTCATCTTCCGGACGGCCAGAAACTCGAGGATGCGGTCTTTCACTTTCACGAGGTCGTAGTGATCGGCCTCCAGAATTTCTTGTGCCTTCGGGATGTCGTAAAGGTCTTCGGTCTTCTTCGACCAGGGAATGCGCACGAGCCAATCGAGATAGGTGCGTCCGACGGTATATTCAGCCGAGGCGGGCGGGATCTTGGAGAGGCGATTCAGCTCGCGCGTCGCCTCCTTCTCCGCCTCTTCGGGCATCTTCGCTTCCTGAATCTTCTCGCGTAGCTCGTCGATGTCCTTGACGTTCTCGTCGTTCTCGCCGAGCTCTCTTTGGATTGCTTTCATCTGCTCGCGCAGGTAGTACTCGCGCTGGGTGCGGCCGACTTCGTTCTTGACTTGAGACTCGATCTTGTTGCCGACCTCGAGAACTTCTTGCTCGCGCAGAAGTGCTTGGTGCACCTTTGTGAGGCGATCCTTCACATTCACGATCTCGAGCACTTCTTGGCGATTCTCGGTATCCAGGCTGGGAAGGTTCTGCGCGACGAAATCCGCGAGGCGTCCCGGATCGTTCAGCGTCGCGGCGAGCGAGCCGATTTCATCGGCCAGTTGCGGAGATATCTCGACGACTTTAGCGAACGCCGAATGCACGTTTCTCGAGAGCGCATCGATTTCGATGGCGTCCTCGGCTGGGGAAACGTTTCCGAGTATTTGAATGTCTGCGCGTATGTAGGGGCTCACCTGGATGACGCTCAGGACTTTGAACCGGAAACTGCCCTGGACGACGAGGCGGATGGAGCCGTCGGGGATCCGGACCGATTTGTGAATGCGCACGCTCGTACCCACGGGGTGCAGGTCGGACGCGGTGGGGGATTCAATGGAAGCGTCCTTCTGAGTCACGACCCCGATGAAATCCGCCGACTCCCCGTTCTCGTTCAAAAGGCGAACGGTGCTCTCGCGGCCGACAGCCAAAGGCAGGATCGACTGCGGGAAGATCACAGTATCTCTAAGGGGGAGGATGGGGACGGCGCGATGTATTTCGCCGTCTTTTTCTCGGTTGCTTTCTTCGAATGGCTGCATGGTCTGAACCTCGATGTGTTACCGATAACGCGAGTGTCTGGGGCCGCTCGGTTCCGATCGTCGATGGGCGTGTACCGCTTCTAGAGTACCAAGGAGACCCCGAGCACTCAAGCAGTACAGCATCATCGACGACTCCCGTATTATCGATATTTAGTGTGGAATTGTCAAATGAGGGTCAAGCCATTGTAATACAAGAGTTTGTTGCACCTGTGCTGCGGTGATTATATGAGCACTGTAGAAGCATATTTCATTGCCCCGGATAACCCGTGGGCTCCGTTCCCGCGATGAAGGCTTCCAGGATCATTGTCGACGCGCCACCCCCTGCCACGGTCGGGTCACCCGTCTTCTTGTCGACGGGCACGAAAACGATGTTGGACGGAACGGGGAAATCTTCGATCGGCCGATCTGCGAGCGCATGCTCCATGAAACTGATCCACGGGGGGAGCGCCGCCCGCGAGCCCGTCTCGCGATCTCCCAAAGTCACCTTCTGATCGAAACCAATCCAGGTACCTGCGACGAGCGTCGGGTCGAAGCCGATGAACCACGCATCCGTGTAGTCGTTGGTCGTGCCTGTCTTGCCGGCGAGCGGCCGTCCCAAACGCGCCGCCCGGATTCCCGTGCCGCGCTGAATGACGCCCCGAAGAAGGTTCGTCACGATGTAGGCCGAGTCGGCTCGGATGGCGGAGGCGGCCTCGGGGTAGGTCTCCTCCAAGACGTTGCCTTCGTGGTCCATGACCTTCGTGACGAAATAGGGACGCATGCGGATGCCTTGATTGGCAAAAGCTGAATATGCGGAGACCATTTCTTGCAGGCTCGCTTCGGCGGAACCGAGCGTTATGCTGAGATATGGGGGGATGGGTCCCGACAAACCGAGGCGTCGCGCGTAGTCCGCTACTTTCTGCGGGCCGATTTGCTGCGTGAGCCGAACCGCGGGCACGTTCCGCGAGGCTTCGATCAAGTGGCGCAGCGTGATCCAGCCTTCGAATTTGCGGTCATAGTTCTTCGGCTCGTAGACCTCCTCGACATGCGGATCGATGTAGCGTACCGGCTCGTCGAGGATGAGCGACGTCGCTGTGTAGCCTTCTTCCACCGCCGCGCCGATCGCGAAGACCTTGAAGGCCGAGCCGGGTTGGCGACGTGCCTGGACGGCGCGGTTGAACTTGCTCTTGTCGAAGTCGAGGCCGCCCACCATCGATTTGATTTGGCCGGTCCGTGCCTCGATGGCGAGAAGCGCCCCTTGCACGATCGGCTCCTGTTCGACTTTGAGCACCATGGAGGTCGTCTCCGTGTCCACACTCGTAATCTCGAACGGCGAGATGTCACCAATTTCGAACAAGTCGGACAGCGCCGTCTTCGTCCAAGCCGCTGACTCGGAGTCGACCGTGGCCGTGAACCGGCCGACTCTTACGGTGGGGCTACCCTCGGCCGCAGTGACGACGCCCGTGACGATTTGTCCTACCGCGAACGGCTCGACCCAGTCATCGCTCGAGAACTCCTGGATGGAGATCTCCATGTCCCGGAGCACGTTTTGCTGGATGCCTCTGAAGCCCTGGCGCTTGTCGAGTGCTCGAAGCGCTTGCTCGATAGAGATATTGGCTTGTTCTTGCATCGAGCGATTCAAAGTCGTGTGCACCCGCAAGCCGCCGCGATAGATCCGCGTCGAGCCGTATTTTTTCTCGAGATATTGGCGAACTTCTTCGACGAAATAAGGAGCGATGTTCCCACTCGGCCCGCGTCGTCGCAGCTTCAGTGGGACGGATTTGGCACGCTCGACTTCTTCGGTCGTGACCACGTCTTCTTCCAGCATCCGCGCCAGCACGAGGTCACGGCGCTCGAGAGCGAGCTCTGGATTGACGAAGGGGCTGAAGTTTGCCGGCGAGGGGGCTATGCCGACGATTAACGCGGACTCTTCCAGGGTGAGCTCAATGGTCGGTTTGTCGAAATAGTAGTTCGCGGCGGCCTCTACGCCATAGAGTCCATGGCCGTAATGCTGCAAGTTGCAATAGAAGGTAAGAACTTCTTCTTTCGTATATGCCCGCTCGATTTTGAAAGCGAGAATGGCCTCTTTGATCTTGCGGCTATAGGTTTCCTCGCGGGTGAGGAACAGGAGGCGTGAAACCTGCTGCGTGACGGTGCTTGCGCCCGACACGGTTTCGCCGGCCCTGAGATTGTCCCAGGCGGCGCGCACTATCCCCACGGGGTCGAAACCGTGATGGCTCCAGAAACGCTGGTCCTCGTAGGCAACGATCGCTTGTTTCAGATTATCGGGAACGTCCTCAAAGCGGATAACGACGCGCCGCTCGATCGCGAACTCGGCAATCACCTCGCCGTCATCCGCGAAGATTTGCGTAATGATGCTCGGCTGGTAGTTCTCGATTTCCTGGATGATGGGCAAATCCCGCTGATAGGCAAGTACGAGACCTGTCAGCGTGCCGCCCATCGCGGCGAGCGCGAAGAGCACGGATACGACGATGAGCTTGACGAGCTTGCGGCCGCGATTCGAGGGTGTTTCGACCGGAGTCAATTCCGAGTCATCCATGAGTCCTGCCTATTGGGCGCGTCAGCATCCTTATTATAGCTAAAGCGCCGGAATCACTTACGGTTGGCGAGAATATCTGAAAGGGCCTCCTCGAGCTCGGGGTGGCGGAACGTAAAGCCTGCCGCTTGAAGCTTTTGAGGTTTGACCTTCTGGCCTTCGAGAAGAATTTGAGCCATCTCGCCGAAAAGAAGCTTCAATCCGAATTCGGGTATCGGAAAGAGCGTGGGGCGGCGAAGGACTCTTCCGAGGCCCTTGGTGAAATTCCGGTTCGTGACGGGATTGGGAGAAGTGCCGTTCACGACCCCCATGAGGTCTTCTTTCTCCATGATGAACCGCATGGCGCCCACGAGATCGTCGATGTGGATCCAGGGCATCCATTGGCGGCCGGTAGAAAGGGGGCCGCCCAACCCGAGGCGGAAAGGCAAGAGCATCTTTCTGAGAGCTCCCCCTTTGGTCGAGAGCACGATGCCGGTGCGCAAACAAACGGCCCTCATTCCGAGGCCCATGGCGTCGAGGGCCGCCGTTTCCCACTCCTGGCAGACCTCTGGCAGAAAGCCCTCGCCCGGCGGCGAGGTCTCGTCGAGCTCTCGGTCCTCGCCGTCTCCGTAAAAGCCCACCGCGGAAGCCGAAAGCAGGAGCTTCGGCTTCTGCCTCAAGCTCTTGAGCCCCTCGACAAGGAGCTTCGTGCCTCGAACACGGCTCTGTCGAATGGCTTTCTTGGTCTTCTCGCTCCACCGCTGCGCGACGGGCTCACCGGCGAGGTGGACGACGACATCGACACCCTCGAGAAGGCTTGCGTCAAAGCGGCCGTTTTCTATATCCCAAGTAATCGTCGTGAGCGGGGGAAGGCTGGCGCGGCGGGATAGCGCGAGCACGTCGTGGCCGCCTGCAGTTAGATTGGCACGCAGAGCCGTCCCCACCAGACCGGAAACACCGCTGATGACAACTTTCATCGAAACCTCCAGATTTCGAAAAAGTATACTGCACTGCGAATCGCGAAGGGGTGCAAAGCGGGAGCCGTTCGTGTAATCTCCTTGTTTCAGACGACTGATTCTAAGGAGGGCTTTATGACGTTACGCAGTATCCTCCCGCTTTTCGTGGGATGCTTGGCTTCCACCCTCGTCGTCGCGCAAACGAAGCGCGTGATGACGATTGTCGACCTTATCGAAGTGCCCCAGCTCAGGAGCCCCCAGCTTTCCCCCGACGGAAGCCAGCTGCTTTATACGCTCTCAGAAGCCGATTGGAAAACGAACAAGCGCGTGAGTCACATCTGGCGTGCCGACGTCGCGAGTGGCGAGGCGGTGCCGCTCACCAATGGCGAAAAAGGAGAATCGAGCCCGCGCTGGTCTCCCGACGGCGCTCACATCGCGTTCATCGCTGAGCGCGGCGACGATGAAGCGGCGCAGATCTATCTTCTGCGCAATCGCGGTGGTGAGGCGGCAGCTCTGACCGAGCACGAAACCTCGGTCTCGAGCATCAGCTGGTCTCCGGACGGCACTCATATCTATTTCGTAGCGGCGGATCCGAAGACGGCAGAAGAGAAGAAGAAGGATGAGCTCAAAGACGACGTGTTCTCTTTCGACGAGGACTACAAACAGGAGCACCTCTTCCGGATTACTGTCGCGCTAAAAACAGAGGAGCGCATCACGAGCGGTGACTATTCGATCCGCGGCTATCGCCTCTCTCGGGATGGTACGAAGATTGCGCATCACCGGACGCCCACGCCGCTCTTCGATAATTCCGATGAAGGCGAAGTCTGGCTCATGAACGCCGATGGTGGCGGCGCGAAGCAGCTCACGGACAACACCGTCGCGGAGTTCGGAGCGGAGCTCTCTCCCGACGGAGAATGGGTGCTCTTTCGAACGGATTCGAACGAAGTTTTCGATACCTATTACAACGACAACATCTTCCTCGTTCCGGCCACGGGCGGTACCCATCGGATGTTGCTGTCCGAGATGCCTCACGAAGTCCAGAACGCGCACTGGGCCGAAAGCAGCGCTCACATTTATTTCGCTGCCAATACCGGCATACGTAGCGAGCTGTTCAGCGTCGACGTCGCGAGCGAGGCGCTGACTCAAATCACACGGGGCGACCATGCTCTATCGGGGTGGCAATATGCGCACGCGCTCGACAAGCACGTTTTCGGCATCAACGAGAGGCGCAACGCAGGCGATGTCCACTGGCTACCGGGCGATGGCAGCGCCGATCCCGTTAAGATCACCCACGTCTATGATTATCTCGACGAGCAATTCGAGCTCCCTCGGCAAGAAGCCGTGCAATGGAAAGGCGAGGATGGCGCCGAGGTCGAAGGCCTTCTCTACTACCCGCTCGATTACGAGGCGGGCCAGCGCTATCCGCTCGTCGTGCAAACGCATGGCGGGCCTGCCTCCTCGGACAAGTTCGGCTTCGGCCGTTGGAACAACTACGTCCATGTGCTAGCGGCTAAAGGCTACATGGTGTTCAAGCCGAACTATCGCGGCAGCACGGGCTACGGAGACGAAGTCCTCCGCGACATGGTGGGGCATTACTTCCGTCAGTCCCATCTCGACGTGATGACCGGCGTCGACCATCTGATTGCCGAAGGACTCGTGGATGGCGACCGCATGGCGAAGATGGGCTGGAGCGGCGGCGGCCATATGACGAACAAGATCATCACCCATACGGGTCGCTTCAAAGCGGCGTCCTCGGGCGCCGGGGCGGTGAACTGGATCTCGATGTACGGCCAAAGCGACGTGCGCATCTATCGCACGCCGTGGTTCGGCGGGACGCCGTGGCAAGAGGATGCTCCGATCGATCTGTATTGGGGGCACTCGCCGCTGAAGGACATCTACAAGGTGACGACACCGACCCTCGTGCTCGTAGGTGAGAACGACGTGCGCGTGCCGCCGCCGCAATCCGTAGAGCTCTATAGGGCGCTCAGGACGAACGGCGTTCCGACGCATCTGTACATGGCTCCCCGCGAGCCCCATGGCTGGCGCGAGCTGCGCCACGAGCTCTTCAAAGTCAATGTCGAGCTCGACTGGTTCGACAAGTACGTCCTCGGCAAAGACTATGTGTGGGAGACCGCACCGGGCGACGCGGAGGACGAGGCGGAGAAGGCGACCGAGGAGCCCTAAGCGCCCGCGGAGAAGAGATAAAAAGAAGAGCGTAACGCAAAAACGCAAAGAAAAGACAAGAAAAAGAAGATGAGAGGAAACGCTCTTGTCGCTAATTTCTTGTGCACCTTGGGCGTCTGGCCGGGCAGCCTCGTGCTTTGACCCTCGTTTGTTCGCTGATCGATAGTGCACTCGAAATGCGAGCCTTTGCCCGGTTGCGATTCGCCCCATAGGCTCGCTTCGTGACGCTCGATCGTCGTGGCGACAGATTGCGAAGCCGATGCCCGTACCCTTCGTGCCCTCCTGCGTCCGGTTATAGAGCGTTGCTACAAGACGCTACATATGCTACGTTGACACCATGGCGCGAACCATTACTCAGCGCGAACTGCGCAACGACTCCGCCGCTGTTCTTCGCGAGGTGCAGGCGGGCAACACAATGATCGTGACGAGGAACGGAACGCCTGTAGCTGAATTACGCCCTATTCCTCCGCGGCGTTTCGTCCCGCGGGCAGTGATTGCTGACGCCGCCGCACGCGCTCCACGCATTGATGCAACTCGGTTCCGTACGGACCTTGACGACGTTGTAGACGTGTCGGTCGATGCCTGATATTAATTATGAATCGCGGCCTCCTCGACACCTCGGTCGTGATCGACCATGATCTGATTGATGCGAAACGGTTGCCCGACGAGTCGGCGATCGCTGCTGTAACTCTGGCGGAGCTCTCAGCCGGACCACACGCGACCGACGACGAGAACGAACGCGCTCGACGTCAAGACCGCCTGCAATGGGTGGCGGCCACGTGGGACCCTTTGCCGTTCGATGCGGACGCGGCGCGGGCCTACGGGCGTGTCTTCGCGGCGGTCAGGGCCGCAGGCAGGACGAGTCGCAGCCGCCTCGCCGACCTTCTCATCGCCTCGACGGCCATTGCAAACGAGCTAGCCATTTACACGAGAAACCCGTCGGACTTTAGAGCGCTCGAGAAAATTGTCGACATCGTTGCCCTTTGATAAGTCATCTGGCTTGCGAGGTTGTGCTCAGCGGGTGACTTCTTCCCAGACGCGGAAGAAGTTTCCTCCCATGACTTGCGAGACCTCTGGGTCGCTATAGCCCGCGTCACGCAGGGCTTCGCGGATAGCTTCGAAGCGCGCTTCTTCACCGAAGCCTTCGCTGTAGCGGCTCATGCCGCGCAGGTCGCTCCCTATCCCGACATGGTCGATGCCGACGAGTTTCTTGATGTAATCGATGTGCCGCACCATGTCCTTCACGTGAGGAAGTCCCGAGCCGCTCGGCCAGATACCGATGACGCCGCCTTTGGCGGCGATGGCGCGGATGTCGGTGTCTCCTAGATAACGGTCCCCGTCGTGGAGCGCCGCGACTCCCGTGTGCGAGAAGATGACGGGATGTCTCGAGAGCTCGAGCGCATTGGCGATGGTCTCGCTATTGGCGTGGGCCAAATCGATCACGATGCCGAGCCGGTTCGACTCGCGGATCACTTCTTTGCCGAAGGACGTCAGGCCGCCGGGTGTGTACGGCCACGTTTGGATGTGCCCGAGTGCATTGGCGCGGAAGTGGACGATTTGAACGAGCCCCACGCCTTTTCGGTGGAGCTCGTACAGGTGATCGATATCGCCATCGAGGCCGTCGGCGCCTTCGAGAGCGGGGATGAGCGCAAGCTTGCCGTCACGTTTCGCCGCAACCACGTCGGCCGGTTTTCTTGCGAGCACCGCGTCGCCGTCCGCGATGGTCTTCAAGATGCGCTCGAGCCGGTCGAGCGTGTAGGCCCAGGGCTCGCCGGGCTCGGGACGTAGGTTCCCGGTCGCGATATCGGTGCCGTCGGGCTCGATGTAGCCACCGCGATAGGGTGTGTCCGTGCTGATATTGCACACGACGACGTCGATACCGCCTCGTCGATACCTCGCGATTTCTTCGTTCGTGATCCGGGGGACATCGGCGCGGTGGAAGCGGCTCGGATGGGCGTGCATATCGGCGCCGAGCTGCTGCGGCGCGAGAAAGGCCAGGAGATAGACCGCGAGCGGCGTCACGTTAATTGCTCGCGCGCGTGTCGAGCCGCACGATGCCGATGCCGTCGACGTTGTCGATTTGTGTTCCGAAGGGCTCCGAGAGCCGTTTCAAATCCATCAATATCTTGCGGCTGAGCGCGTCGTCGGCGAGCATCGGCCGCCCGCGCACGGTGCGCGGTTGACCGTGTCCGAGGGAAATCGGGTGAAGGCGAAGCTCCACGAGCCTCTTGCCTTCGAAGACCGGCATGGCGATGACGGACTCCCAAATCTCCGGTGTAGCGGGAAAGCCGATGGTATCGTTTTTGTAGCGGGCGTCGTTGAAATCCGCAAGCCCCTTGTCCTCGCCGAGACCGTAGCGCGCGTAGTTCTCGTAGGGGAGCCTTTGGAGCGTCTCGTTTTGAAAGAGAAAATCGCCGAGGCTGTAGAGAATCGGTTTACCGTTATAGATCTCGATGCCGCGTAGCACGTGGGGTCCGTGTCCGACGAAGACGTCGGCGCCTTCGTCGATCATCGCGCGCGCGAATTTCGTCAGAAACTGTGCGGGCACGAAGCGGCTTCCGTCGCCCTCATGCGCGTGGATGGTCACGATCGTGTAGTCCGCTTGGCGTGACGCGTTGCGCACCACCATGCCGATGGCTTCCATGTCGTCGGCGTTTGGCTCGGTCCTCACACCGGGAGTTTCGGATAGGACGAAACGATTGCGGAGAAAGCGCAGCTCGTCGCCGTCATCCGGAGGGTCCATCGAGAGCTCTTCCATCGTGTCGCGGATGGCTTCGAGTCGCGCCCGGCTCACGTGATAGGTCGTCTCGTGGCGCAAGGGGTTCATCCCCGGCCGCGCCGGGATGTCGTCGCGGGACGCGCTCGCCATCGCGTGCTCCGGAAAGGTCGAGGCGACGGAAATGAAAGCAATCCGCGCCTTCGTCGTCTCTCGAAACTTCGCCTCCCGCGCCTCAGCGAGGCTTCGGCCCGCACCGGCGGCCGTGATTCCGGCCTCGCGCACGTATTTCTCAGTGAGAAGCAGGGCTTCAGGTCCATAGTCGCCCGAATGGTTATTGGCGAGCGAGCCGAGATCGAAGCCCGCCCAGGCGAGCTCTTTGGCCAGCTCTGGCGGTGCGCGCATATAGGTCCCGCCGCCCGCCGACATCGGGTAGAACTGGTAGTCGTGGAAGAGCATCTCGACATTCGTGAACGCGACGTCGGCGCCCCGGATGAGGTCGATCATCTCCAGAAACTCGGGCTCTTCGTAGACCGAGAGCGTGCGCGTGATGATGGAATCGCCCGTGAGCGCGAACGTGTAGCGCTCCGTTGATTGCGCTGACGCGAGCGTGGATGTCGCAAATAGAACAGAGAGAAGGATGCGGATGCGGAAAGCCATAATCGTCCCCTTTCGAGGAACGACTATATCGCAACCAAGTTTCGGATGCGCTTTATAAGAAACTCAGAAGGTCTGTGTGAAATTGATGTTGAAAACCGGCCCTGCCGGCCAGTTGCGCCCCGCGATGGAGATCGGCACGGTGACTTCGATCGCTCGGCTAGGAGACAGGGTGAAGCTTGCACCAGGCTCCAGATAGACGGCTCGCCGCTTCAGGCTGTCGATAGCGAGACCAAAGCTCGTGGACTCGAAGCCGTGGAGCCCGCGAAGAACGATCTTGCTGTAGATGCGCGCGGCAAATTGATAGCCGCCTTCCACGCGCCATATGAGCTCGTCGCCGAAATCGATGTCGATCTCTTGATTCTTGGTACGGAAACGGTAACCGATTTTACCCGTCACGTAGCCGCGCACGGGCCACAGCGAGCGGCCGACTTCCACGAAGACATCGAAGTCGTATTGTCCTTCGCCGACCGGCACGATCTCGGCGTCGTTGACGAACTCCCCGGTGGGAAACTTGATCGCTCCTCCCACGGTGAGAACGAGCGGATCGCTAACGAGGTTATAGCGGGACTCGATCCTGAGATCACCCAGGCCATTGCTGGTGCGCTCGTCCGCGATATCGTCGAAGGCGATATTGAAGAAGGGGAGTTGGGCTTTGACGTCCCATCGATCTGTAATACCCCTTACATATTCGAAGAATAGAGCGCGGGTTTGGTTGCGTCCGTCGAAGAAGTACGGGATGCGCTCTCCATTGATGAAGTAGCGCTCCGTCGTGTCCTGCAGCATGAGTCCGACCTTCAGCCAGTTCACGCCTTTTGACAATGTCCATGCGCCTGCTTCCGCGGAATGTGCTGCGCATGACAGAAGAAGCAACATCGAGACAACACGAGAGCCCATGGCTCTCAGTATTGGGTCCATGTAGGCCGTCGGCGCTGTGAAGAAGTTAATAGAGCGGAAAGTGAGCGTTGTCTAATATACGATAGATGGAGCTTGCGCCGTGATTCGTAGCCTCGAAAGAATAGCCCTCGTTTCGATCTGGTTCGGCCTGCTTGCCTCTGTAGGCGCCGAAGCGCAATGTCTGATACCCCAAAACCTCATCGTCAGCGGAGGACCGGGTAAAGACGGGATACCAGCGCTCACCAATCCCGAAGTGGTTCCTGCAGCCACCGGCGATACGTTTCTCTTTCCCGACGATCTCGTGCTCGGTGTGGTCGTGAACGGTGAGGCCCGGGCTTATCCGCACGCCGTGATGTGGTGGCACGAGATCGTCAATGATGTGTTGGGTGGCCGGCCCATTCTCGTGACGTTCTGTCCGCTGACAGGAAGCGGGATCATTTACGACCCCGTGATACCTGACATACCTGACATGGAAGCCGCGCCGCTGAACTTCGGCGTCTCGGGCCTTCTCTTCGACAACAACTTGATCCTGTTCGACCGTAGGACCGACTCGCTCTGGTCTCAAATGCGTCTCGAGAGCATCTGCGGCGCCTTGTCGGGGACGAGGCCTCCGCTGCTTCCCGTCGTGCAGTCGGCCTGGGCTGCGTGGAAGGCGCTGCATCCAGAGACGACCGTCGTCAGCTTCAACACGGGCTTCAGTCGTAACTACGATGTTTATCCCTACGGCGACTACGATCAAATCGACAGTACACAGCTTTTGTTCCCCCAGACGACGGTCGACCCGAGACTGCCGATGAAGGAGAACGTTCTCGGTATCCGACACGATGGCGTCGCGCGTGCTTACTCGATGACACGTATGCGGGAGCTCGGGCCACGGCTCGCAATCAACGACGACGTGAACGGCCTGCCCGTGCTCGTCGCTTTTCACGCCGCCTCGCGCTTGGCCATTCCGTTCGATCGAAGAGTGGGCGCCACCGAGGAGGCTCGAGAGGTTCTCGACTTCGACATCGCCAAGGGCGAGGGTTTTCCCTTCCAGCTGCGAGACCGCCAGACGGGCTCCATTTGGAATCTCAACGGTGTCGCGATCTCCGGTCCGCTCCAAGGCGAGCGCCTCCGAAAGGTCCCGACCTTCACGGCGTTTTGGTTCGCGTGGTCCGCTTTCAACCTCGATTCTGAGATTCACGTTCCCGGAGCGAGCGAGTGAGCACGGTGGTTTTGAAAGATCCCGCGCTCTCGCAGCCTTTCGCCGCTTGTTGCGGCACGAGATCCGCCGCGAGCTCCTCGAATCGTTGTTGACGGGGAGACTCTCTGCCGGTTGACGCGTAACCGAGAAGGAAGCTCGGCGTCAGCCGCACTCCGGTACGCGTACGTCCCCACCGGAGCTGTGCTGCACGCTGGGGTGAATGGCTCGAGCGGTGCCGTAGCGGCGCGTCTGCGGTTCGATCACTCGTGATACCCTCGAAAGCACCAATCGGCGTTTTTCGGCGCTATTGCGTAGACGGCTCAGGAGCCTGGGGGCGCAAGTGAACGTGATCTCTCCCGCGCCGCACGTTCCCTGCGCACGGATGAGGTCCGCCAGTGAAGAGGTCGAGGTCGAGGTCGACAAAGCAGAATAAAACCAAGACCGTGGCCATAGCGGAGGCGCGCGGAGCGCTCGCGCAACGACCAAACCTCTCGGCGGGCAAAAAAATCTTGTTTGCCATGGTGGCGAGCGGGGGTTTTTTCCTTCTGTTGGAAATCGTGCTTGCCGTCGCTGGTGTGAAACCCGTGTTGTACCACGACGATCCTTATGTCGGGTTTGTATCGACCATCCCGTTGTTCGTCGAAGAGAGCGGCGGCCCCGACGGGCGAGTCCACATGGTGACCGCCCGCAACAAGCTGCAGTGGTTCAACGCGCAACGGTTTCCCAAGGAGAAGGAGCGGAGTACCTTCCGTATTTTCACTCTTGGCGGTTCTACGACCTACGGTCGACCCTATGACGACACCGCTTCGTTCGGCGGCTGGCTGCGGGAGCTACTACCCGCGGCGGACCCGAGCCGCGTCTGGGAGGTCATCAATGCTGGGGGGATAAGCTATGCCAGCTATCGCACCGCCATCGTCATGGAGGAATTGGTTCGGTACGAACCGGATCTCTTCATCGTTTACTCGGGCCACAACGAGTTTCTCGAGGAGCGGACCTACCGAAGCATCATCGAAACTCCCGAAGTAGTCACCGCCGCCGGAGCGGCGATGGGCCGTACCCGTATTTACACGGCTGTCAAAACCATTATCGAGGCCGCGTCGCCTCTGCCCGCCGATCGAGAGGAGGGACCGGCGATCCTCCAGAGTGAAGTGGACACGATCCTGGAACGCTCGATGGGCCCGTCGGCCTACACCCGCAACGACACCTTGCGAGAACAGAAAATCGCCCACTACCGTTTCAATCTCGATCGTATGGTCGATCTCGCGCGCTCGGTGCGTGCCGATCTGATTTTCGTCACGCCGGCCGCTAATCTGAAGGACTGCTCGCCCTTCAAGAGCGAGCATCTGAGTGGGCTGAACCGTGAAGACCTCCAGAGTTTCGACGATTTGCTGACGCGTGCCGAGGACGCACGGGCCGCGGGCATCCTGGATGAGGCCCTCGAAGTCCTGGAACAGGCCGCGGCCATCGACGACCGCTTCGCCGAGCTTCTCTATCTGCGAGGACAGGTTCTGTACGACCTGGCGCGCTACGATGAAGCCAAGTCGGCGTTGCAGCGCGCGGTGGACGAAGACATTTGTTCGCTTCGAGCTTCGGCGTCTATCCAGCGAATCGTAGCCGAGATCGGTGAGAAAAGAGGCGTGCCCGTGGTCAACTTCGTCAGAACCATCGAAGAGCGAAGCGAGCATGGCATCCCTGGATCCGACCTTTTCCTCGACCATGTGCATCTCACCGTCGACGGGTATCGGCTGTTGGCTCTCGAGCTGCTCGAGACACTTCACGATGCCGGCATCGCCAACCTAGATGAAGACTGGGGCGCGGCAAAAGTGGAGGCCGTATCGCGGGTGGTCGAAGGTCGCATCGATGAACGGGCCCATGGAGTCGCCTTGCGTAACCTGGCTAAAGTGTTCGCGTGGGCGGGCAAGTTCGACGAAGCCGAAAGACTGGCAGCTCGGGCGGCTGACTCACTAGGAGAAGATCCGGAGTCGTACAACACTCTTGGACTGAGCGCCGCAGCCCGTGGCGATTATGACGAAGCCATGCGGCAATATCGTCGCGCTTTGGAGGCCAACCCCGACTACATCGACGCGCATAACAACCTAGGCATAGCGCTGGTGTTCCAGGAAAGGTTTGGTGATGCGATCGTTCATTTTCGTGAGGCTCTTCAGATCGACCCGAATGACGAGATAGCACACCATAATTTGGCAGATGCGGCCAGGTCGCAGGGCAATCTCGACGAGGCCATTCGCCACTACCGGCAAGTGCTTCAGATCGACGGAAGCGATGCGGACGTCCACAGCAATCTCGCCGTCGCGTTGATGGCACGAGGCCAAGTGGACGCGGCTATGGCCCATTTCCAGCAGGCCTTGGAAGCCAGGCCGGATTCGGCAGAGGCGCACTACAACTTGGGAAAAGTGCTGGACGATCGGGGCCATCTCGACGAGGCGATCCACCACTACCGGGAAGCCCTTCGGATCCAACCGGACTACGCCGAAGCTCACTACAATTTGGGGACTGTTCTCGGACCGCGTGGCGATCTCGACGAAGCGATCCGCCATTTTCGTGCCGCCCTCCAGGGGATACCGGACTTTGCCGAAGCCCACTACAACCTGGCGAACGCACTACTATCGCAAGACATGTACGAAGAGGCGATAAGCCATCTTCGTCAGGCTTTGCGGGCCAAGCCGGGCTACACCGAGGCAATGACCAATCTTGGATTCGCCTACAGTTCACAAGGTAAGTACGACGAGGCCCTCGCGCATTTTCGTCAGGTGCTGAAGCTTCGACCCCGCTACTCCAAAGCGCACCACAATGTGGGTGGTGTGCTCGCGTTGCAGGGACATCTCGAAGAAGCGATCCGGCACTATCGTCGAGCCGTCGAGCTCGAGCCGGAATTTGCCGAGGGACACCACAACCTGGCGAGCGTTCTTGCCGCGGTCGGCCGATGGGACGACGGCCTTCAGCATTATCGGCGCGCGGCGCGACTCGAGCCCGATTGGCCAAAGCCGCTTCGGGCCGTGGCGTGGACTCTTGCCACGCACCCGGATCCGCAGGTGCGTGACGCCGCGCGAGCGATCGAACTTGCCGAGCGCGCGGCGGCGTTGACGGACTACCGGGATGCCGCAATCCTCGACGCGTTGGCAGCATCTTATGCGTCGGCTGGACAATTCGATCGTGCCGTCGAGATGGCACGAAGAGGACTCCGCCTGCCGTCTGCTGCTGAAGCCGACCCACTGGCCCGTGAGATTCGAAGCCGCATGGAGCTCTACCGACAAGGAAAGGCCTACCGGCAGCCTGCCCGAGCAGGCGCGATCCGCTCCAGGTAGGCGCACGAAAAAAAAGGCCGCCGCGCAGAAGCGCGACGGCCCGTTGGTTACTCGTCTAGAAGCGGAAGAGGAGCGTGAGCTGGAAGCCCCTGGCCGCCTGGAGGCTACGGAGCTGAGCGTAGTTGCTGCTCCATACCCGGTTGGCTCCGCCATAAGTGAACTGGTGGTGATCGCTCGAGTTCAGCAGGTTGAAGATGTTTGCTCCGATCTCGAACTCTTGGTTGTCCCCGAAGCTGAAGATCTTTCCGACCTTCAGACCGAGCGTATTGATAGCCGGTGCTCTCGCCTGGCCGTCGCAGGACACGCCGTTGGCCGGTAGGTCGGTCGACGGACATCCGCTGCCGCGGTTTTCGCCGACGAGACGATAAACGGTCGCGAGCGGGTTCTCCTGCGTGGTGCCATTGTCGAGCGGGACGCGCTCTGGGCCGTAGATGGGGTCATTGCCGGGGTTGTCGAGAAGAGCGCCACTCCACGGACCCGCATTCGAGGTGAAGCTAAAGGCGAGCGTGATGTCCTTCGGCGCACGATAGGTGGTGCCGAAACGGATCGAGTACCGCCGCCACGTCGGGTTGTACGAGAGCGCGGTGGAGGCTCGCAGCGTGTTGTGCTCGTTGTTGCCCCGCGGCATATAGAGCGCCCTGTCGGAGTCGAACGTCTCGGGCTGGATAAACCGCGCCGGGTCGGTCGGATTCCAGTCGCCGGAGAAATGCTGCCATTGACGGTTGATGCCGGCCATGAAGCTGAAGCGCTGCGTCTGCTTGGTCGCGGTGATCTCGAGCGCCGTGTAGTTGAGCTTCGACCAGGCATTGTTCGTCTGCTGGTTGATGATCCCACGATTCGGGTCGATCAATCCGAAGCCTCCGAACGGCTGGCCAGGACCACTCGGATACATGCCGTTGGTGTCGGTCAAGGCGTAGTTCTTCGTATAGCGGCGACTCACGATAGCGGTGTCGATGGCGAGCTGCCCCGGAAGCTGCGTCCGGTAGCCGATGATGGCCTCGTTGACGTAGGGCTGGGTCAGATCGGGGTCGAAGTCGATCGACGGGTCGATTCTGGTGCTGCTCCGCGGGTCGAAGTCACTCAGCTCGAAGATGCCGTCGCCGTCCTCGTCCCATTCCCTGATAAGGTCCGTGCGGCCGCCGCCCGAGCCCGTGTAGCTCGTGACGTTGTCCCGTCCGTTGACCTGCTCGTGAATGAGTCCCCAGCTTCCGCGGAGGATGTTGCGGGCGTCTTCGGTCAGCATGTAGGAGAAGCCGACACGAGGTCCGACGACGGCCGTGTTCATGCGGTCGAAGTCGTCGAGCGTGTCATGCCGGGTGACCAAGTCCAGACGCACTCCCAGGTTCAAGGTCAATCGCTGAGTGGGCTTCCACGAATCCGTGAAGTAGAGGCCGATGTCACGGTCGGCGGCGCCTCTTGTTTGGACGCTGCTGACGTCACGGCGGACGCGCTCAAAGGGCCGCGTGCCGAGGGCGAGATTGGTGGAATCGATGGGCACGTGACCCTCGTAGTACCAGCCATCGGCGTTGGCGTTGTAGGACGTCACGCTCTCTCGCCGGTTCCTGGGGGCGAGAAAGAGGCCGGTCTTGAACTCGTGGTTGCCGCCCCAGCCTTCCTTGAAGTGGGTGATGTCGGCTCGAATGAGCAGAATGGAGGAGGGGTCTGCAGTGGTTTGAGGCATGCCGCCCGCGACCTGCCGTGCGTCGCCGTCGAGCTCTCCGCCGGATCTGGTGAAGCTATCGAAGATCTCGATCTCGAGGCCGATATCGCCGATGTTCGGCTGCGCTGCCACGAGTGTCTCGCCCGCTTTGTCGTTGAAGCCGAGCGTAAACTGGGCGGTCGTGTCGGTGCCGAATACGGACGTCAACTTGCCGCCGATGAGGTTGCCGCCGGTCTTGACGGTCAAGTAGTTCGACCAGTTGTACTCACGGTCGCTCGTATTGTCGAGCGTGTCGCGCTGGTAGAAGGCGCTCAACTGGTGATTCGAGTTCAGCTGGCTCGTGATCTTGAAATAAGGCTGGTGGCTCTTGCTCGTGTTCGGAAACACCTCGTAGACCGGAACCGTGCCGCGTGCCGGCGTGTCCGCCGAGCCGCCGAGGGCGATTCCCGAGTAGCGATCCAAACGCGTGGTGTTCACGCCGGTACGGCTGATGCCGGCGGCGAGGTCGGCGCGACGGTACGAGAAGAAGAACCAGGCCTTATCTTGAGCGATCGGGCCGCCGATGGCGCCGTCGAACTGACGAATTTGACTCGTCGTGGGCGTGCCAGCCGTTCCCTCTAGCTCGACGGAGTTGTCACCGTTCCAGTCCAAGTTCTGCCACGCGAGCGCAGCTGAGCCGGAAAAGTTGTTGCCGCCGCTCTTGGTGACGACATTCATGACGATGCCGGTTCCCATAGGCTCGTCGGCCGTGATACCGCCGGTCTTGACCGAGACGTCCTCGACCATGTCCGCGCCCATGCCGACATAGGTGACCTGAGCGTCGTCATAGCCGACGGCCGACATGCCTTCGATTTGGATCACGTGAGCGAAGTGCTCGGTCGCGTGCCCGAAATAGACCATGCGGCCGCTGCCGTCGTCGAAAGGACGTGCGTTCACGCCGGGGGTGAGCTCGAGGAAGTCGCTCCAGTTGCGACGAGCCTGGATAGGCATTTCGCGCTGGAACTCACCATCGACGTTCAAGATGTTCGACGGTGACGCGATTTCGAGCATGGGTGTCTCTGCCGTGACGGTGATGGTCTCTTCTACACCGCCGATGCCCATTGTGACGTCGACGTTGAAGTTCGAGCCCGCACGAAGAACGATGCCTTCCTGCCGGTAGCTGGCGAAGCCTGAAAGCTCGGCCAGGACAGCATAAGTACCGGGTGGCAGGTTGAGAACACGGTAGTAACCCGAGCCGTCCGACAGGGCGACTTGGTCCGCCATGATGGCGTCGCTGCTGACCGTGACGGTTACGCCCGGCAGCACCGCGCCAGACGCATCCTTGACGTTACCTCGAAGACTTCCCGTACCTGCTTGTGAGAAGGCAAGTCCGCTGGTCGCGAGGATGAGCACGAGTGCGATTAGGATGGTTTTACGCAATGTCTTCCTCCTTTGGAAATTATTCATGGCAGCTCTGCCCGTGGCGATGCCTAGCCGAACTTGCAGAGCTGCGATTTATACCTCGTTGCATCGAAAACTAATGCATACCGTATACCACATTTCAACGAAAAGGCGTAAGTTGTAAGATATTGATTCTAAATAGGTTGCTTTCTAGCCTGGGAGATTTACTGAGGATGGGTTGGTCCGATATCCAAAAAAACAGTATCGGTACTCCAAGCGTTTGGAGAAGCTCAGGGCTCGGAGCCAGATTCTAGGCGAGCCAAAAAATCTTGGATTTTCTGCTGTGTCGGGTCGAGCTCGATCGAGCGTCTCAAATAGCCGATCGCGCTCTGCCTGTTGCCTAGCTGAGCGTGGGATAGCCCGAGCGCGTTGAGAACCGAGGGGTCCGGCCGGCGGATGGAAGCTGCGACCTCGAAGAGATCGGCCGCTCGCTTGAAGTTGCTCGACTGGAAGTGCGCGTCGCCGAGCGCGAGGAGGACTTCCACGTTCTCAGGAGCCTGCGCCCGGGCGGGCTCGAGAAGACGAACGGCTTCGCGCAACTCGCCTTCGTCGAGGTGGAAACGGGCCAGCAGAAGGCGCGCGGGCACGAGGTTGGGATCGCCTGCGAGTGCCTTCTCCGCGAGTGCTCGGCCCTCGTCGAGCCTCCCGACCCGCATCGCTTGTTCTGCGAGGACGGTGCCCACGAGTCCCGCGTTCTCGCCATCGATGCTCTCTTTGATGGCCCAAGCCCGGTGAATGGCTGAGAGAGGCGAAACGTCGAAGTCGACCCCGCGCGAGGCGACGGTGTTGGCCTCAGGGTCTTTGAGGTCGACGACGAGTCGAAAGCGTCCACTCTGGATGCCGTCTAGGGCCATTCTCAGCACGACGGGACGCTCATAGAAATCGAGCCGGTAGCTTTCATCCCGAAGCGGCTCGCCCTTGATTTCGTCGTCGTCGAGCTCATTACGAGCATAGACCTTCGCGTGCAGCTCATAACCGGGCGGGATATTCTCGACCGGCACATGGGTCATCAAATAGTCACCAATGGCAATCGTCCGCTGCGCGTTCGGGTCGAGTCCCACGACGCCCATCTGATACGTGCGGTACGGCTCGGGCGCGCCGTCGGTCTGAGGTTTCAGCCGTGCCACCCCGTATAACGGAACGGGTGATCCGAGCCAAGGCGCGCTCGTGTCGAGATCCGGAACCGCGAGCTCGGCCTCGAAAATCGTGTACTCCGTTCGCGCCTGATTCTTCAAGACGACCCGCAATCGATAATTGCCGGCGATGAGGGGGAACATGTCCCGGTAGGCGAACGCGCGATAGGCGACGTCGCGGAACTGAGTCTCTGTTAGCTGAACAAAGGGTTGTTTCGTGAAGCTGTGCACGATGGTTGCGTCGTCGTCGGGCGTCGTGACCTCTGCGCGAACCTCGAAGCTCGTGTAGTAGGTGTTCTTCTTGGGATCGTGAGCGAGCGTCATGTCATGGGGGGCGATCTCGATGCTGAAATGAACGAAGCTCGCTCCCCCCGGCCCGGGCAGCACGTTTGCCATGCCCTTGTTGGGGATGTAGTTGAACAGGTATTCCGCTTCGACGACTCCCCGGGCAGCGTCAGCGTCGTCGACGTATCGCGTATCGACTCGGCGATGTGGCGATACGTAGATATCCGAGAGGAGACTCTGGAAGTCGAGTCCGCCGCGATCGGGCTGGTAGATGTTCGTCATCACGCCTTGATCGGCTCGCAAGGTATAGGCTGCATGCGCGAGGCTCGGGCTCATCTCCTGGAGTTGGATATAGGCCTCCATCCGCACGTCTTCGCGGTTCATCGGTTGCGCCGGCATCAAATCCGTCGGGTCGTCGAGAAAGTGATTGAACATCCGATAGGGTCCGACCGCGTATTCCTGAAAGAAGAGGAAATTCAGCGGCGGAAGCGCCTTGTCACGCTTCTGCCGATAG
This sequence comes from Acidobacteriota bacterium, assembly GCA_004356105.1. Taxonomy (GTDB): domain Bacteria; phylum Acidobacteriota; class Vicinamibacteria; order Marinacidobacterales; family SMYC01; genus SMYC01. The sequence goes on from SMYC01000050.1 coordinate 43,775, forward strand.
AACCAAACCTCTGTCGGGTAGAGCATGGGAATGCTGGTGAAATCTTCACGGTCGTCGGGCTCTCCGAGGATGATGTAGATCTTGCCGCGATCCGTCATCCATCCGGGCATCGCCGACTCACGGCTGAAATATTTGTTCGCGTGCTCGTAGCGCCGGTAGTGCTCTTCTTTGAACTCGTTCACCGGCGTAATCGTGTCAGGATCACGCCGCTGCCAGAACGCGTTGATGAACGCGGCCCGTTCTTCCTCGGACTGGAGATCGAGGAACGCATCGCGCTCTCTGTCGGCGATGATGTAAAGGACTTGTTTTTCGATCCAGTCCCGGTGACGATCCGGGAGCCTGTCGATGCGCTCGTCGGCGGTGATGAGCAGAGCCAGGACCATAAGAGCCATCATGACTTTTCCACGTTACCCGCGCGTGGGGATAGAGTCAAGATGCTTCGTCAGGACCCGTCCTTTATTCCGTCCATAGAGGCTCGCCATCGGGGAGTTTTTGTTGGAAGTCCGTAAAAGCGCGCTCGACGGCGTTTCTATCCGTGCCGTCGAAAGTGACTTTGGTCTCGTATTTGGGGTCTTGCCATCGTGGGTAGGAGCCGATCGCGACTTTCGGATGCTGGGACACGGTCTCGTCGAGAAAAGGTTTCAATGCGGCTTCGTCGAGCTTGGTGAACACCGAGCGCGTGACGAAGGGCGCACCGGCTTCGAGGTGCTCGCGGACGATCTCGAGCTTCATACGAAAGACCTCCGGGATGCCCGGCATGATCCAGACGTTGTCGAGAACCGTCAAAGGCCAAGGCGTGCGCGCGCTCCAGAGCTTCTTGACTCCTTCTGGAACGTTGGCGAGAAGGAGATGGTTCTCGGTGACGTCCTCGCCATAATGGTCACGGAGCGCGCGCTCCAGATCGGGGTCCCGCACGACGGAAACGTTGAAGGCCTCTGCGATCGCAGCGATAGTCACGTCGTCATGAGTCGGTCCGACACCGCCGCTGGTGAACAAGTGGTCATAGGCTTTCGAGAGTTGCTGTACTTCGTGGACGATGCCGGGGATGGTGTCGGGAATGACGACGACGCGCGCGAGCTCGACGCCCCGTTCGCGCAAGACGCGAGCGAGCTCGAAGACGTTCGCCTCGCGGATCTTTCCGCTGAGGATCTCGTCCCCGATGATGAGCGCGGCTGCTGTTCGCGTTGGACGCATCTCTTTCTCAGTCGGTCTGGCTGTTAGCGGACGGAGAGCTCGGGAAGAGGGGCGACGATCGCCTGCTTCGATTCCGCGACGATCAGAGAGACTTGGCGCGACCACGGTTGCGCGCGGCCCCCGGTGACGTAGCGGTGCCAATCGCCGAGTGACGTGACGCCGATGATCCTGAAGTAGTGCCAACCGTTCGAGACCAAGAAGCGGCCGCTCTCGCTGCCAATGATGATGCCAGCCTGTTTCTCCCAAGGAATGATGCGGTCGTGCAACAGACTTTCATAGGTGTCTGTTTTGCCCGTAGCGATTCTATGGGAAACCAGGACCTGGAGCGGGGCCTTTTCCATGTCCCCCCACGCGAGCGATGCGTCCATTTCGACGAACTCGTCGCGATGCTCCTGAGTCAGAGCGCCGATGCGGCCATAGAGCCCGCCGAGCGACGCACCGCTCTTCTGGACCGCGTCGTGGAACGTATCCATCCCTGCCATTCCCCGATAGGTCGAGACGACGATCAGATCGAGGGGTTCGGGGCTTTCCGCTTCGCGATAGCCCCGGAATCGCAGCATCGACGCATGAGCGCGATAAACCGGAAGCGCTTCCTCTTTGAAGATCGTTACCGCTTCCTGACTCTGGCCGGGAAGAAACTTGAACGTGACGAGCTGGCGAACTTCTGGAAGCTCTTGGGCGGGCGCGGTCAGAGCGAGCACAACGAGCCATGCGGTCATATGGGACCTCTTAGCGCAGGAGGAGGCAAACAATCGACGCTCACGCTCTGTCCGTCGGCGGGATGCGGAAAGCGCAATCGCTTTGCGTGCAGGAAATAACCGGTCTCTCCGGGCAAAGCACGTGTATCTTCCGGAGGGATGCCGCCGGGCGGGTAGAGCGGGTCACCTGCGAGAGGAAAGCCCGCGGCAGCGAGATGAATGCGGATCTGATGCGCTCGCCCCGTCTCGATGCGGATCGCAACGAGCGACGTCGACGCGCGTCGCTCGACGAGCGTGACGTGGCTTATCGAGGGTTTGCCGTTTTGATGCACACCAATGACGCTTCCGAGGCGCTGGTGGGGGACAGGGCCGAGCGGGGCGTCGATGCGGGTGGTGCCTGCGGGAAAGTGACCGGTCACGAGCCCTACATAGTCGCGCTCGACCGCGCCCCGCTGCCACGCATCAACCAGCACTCGTCTCGCACGTTTGTGTCGGGTGAAAAGGGTGATGCCCGAGGTCCCGCGTCCGAGCCGATGCAGCGGTGCGGCGAGCGGGTCCAAAGCCTGCACCCGGCGAAGAAGGGTCCGCTCCAAGAACCCCCCGCCCGGCATCGCGGCCAGCCCGCGCGGCTTCGCCACTGCCAGCAAGTCAGGGTCGCGATAGAGCACGGCAAAGCTCGAAGGCGCTTCGGGCTCAATCCAGGGCGGTCGATTCCAAGTCAGAAGCTCACCGAGCTCGAGCCGTCGAGTGGAAGCGACCGGTTCCCCGCCCAAAAGAACCCGCCCGTCTCTAATATGTCCTGCCCACGTGCTCTCGGCGGAATGCGAGTATCTTTCCGAAAGGTAGCCCAGAACTGTCCGCCCCGCCCCCCGAGGTCCGACCCGCTCTGAATAGGAATAGCCACCGTTCAGCATGCCGGGATCGTGGGGTTTTTCTTTCTTTCTTTATTGCAACTCGATGTTTTGCTACCTGCTCCCGGCTCGTGGCGACCGCTAGGGAAGGAGGTCGCTTACGGCGATCTCGAGATCGGGAAACGACAAAGGCGAGACCGTCTCAGTGGGCTGCAACACTACTCGTGCTGTGTATGAGCCATCCTTCGGATCGCGACAAACCTCGAGCACATCGTCGATGAGATTCACAATCCAGTAGTCTGCGATACCGGCCGTGGCGTAGATCCGCGCTTTGTGAACGCGGTCGAAACGAAGCGAGCTATCCGACACTTCGATGACGAGAAGCGGCTTAGATTTCTCGGTGCGCACATCTCGGGGATTGGGGCTCGAATTCACAACCACATCCGGCTCCGGCTCGGACCGAACATCTTTGATAGACAGAGCATCTTGGATTTGGACGCTCGCGCGACCCTCTAGGCGGGGAACAAAGATCTGGGTCGCCAAACCTACGGCGATGCTGTGTCGTCTTCCCTTAGGGCTCACTTCGCGGATCACCCCCTGAATCAGCTCCACGCGCTCCTCGGGCCCGAACACACCTGCCTCACCCATGTGGTGGTACTGCTCTACTGTGAACGAGCGCTGGCCTTCGATGACTTCGACCATGGCTCTATTCTACCTCTGCTATCGGCTACCTGCTACCTGGCGGACCTCTCACCGCTGCGCCTCCCAAGTTCGGGGGGAGCCGGTAGCCGATAGCGGGTAGCACCACGGGCCGGGCGGCCCGAACTAGGGCCGCCGGGCCACCAGATAGGCAATCCAAGCTTCCTCGTCTCCGCCGCGCACGACCCGCCGAAAGACGCTGTTGCCTTCGCCCGTCTCACGGTCGGTGCCTTCCCACAATACGTGGATGTCCGTAAAGCCCGCTTCGTCCATCATTTCCCGGAGCTCCATGAGGGTCCACAAGCGCCAATCGTAGACGAACGCGTTCTTCATGCGCGAGCCGTTCCGGAACTCGAAGTGGATCTTGCAGAGGATGTGGTTCGTCACCGGGTCGAAATCCGCTTGGTCCCACACATAAGTGAAGCCTTTTTGGCGCTTTCTCTCTTTCATCACGAACTGCGCTTGGCCGCCGCCCCAGTTGTCGAGGATGAAGACCCCGCCGGGTTTGATGGCTCGAAACGCGTTGTTGATGTAGGCGCCCATCTCTTGACGCGTCTTGAAGACGGAGAAGCTGAAGTTCAAGCCCGCGAGCAAATCCGCCTTGGGCTCGCGCACGTCTAACACGTTGGCTTGCACCAAGCTCACACGTTTCTGCTGATCTTTGTCGAGCTTGCTGACGTTGTGCTGGCGGGCCCAGTCGAGCGTCGGCCCGTGGGAGTCGACGCAGATGGCGTGGTTTTTCTTGTTGAGCTTCACGAGCTCGCAGGACAGGATCGCGGTGCCGCAGAAATCTTCACGGAAGACGCGCAGCGGCTCTCCGGTGTACTTCTTGTAAAAACGCGCGAAGAACTGCGCGTCGTCCTCTGGAGCTTGCACGCTTAGCTGGTACAAGAGGTGCTTGTCCGCGTTCTTTGCTGTCAGCTTTGCTTTGATTCTTTTGCGCACGAGCCCTCGAACAGGCGGGGGAGTGGGGGGCTGCCGGATCAATGAACGGTATAGGGCTCACTGAGAGTAAACGGTGCGATCTCCACGTCGAACTCGGTGCCGTCCTGTCCGGTCATCTGATAGGTGCCCCGCATGGATCCGAAGGGCGTCGAAAGGGGGCAGCCGGACGAGTACTCGAAAGACTCGCCGGGCGCGAGGGTGGGCTGTTCGCCGACCACGCCGGGCCCTCGTACTTCCTTGACCACTTTGTCTGCGTCCTCGATGATCCAGTGGCGGCTCACGAGCTGGACGGTTCGCGAGCCTACGTTCGTGATCTCGACCGTGTAGAGAAAGAACCAGCGGTTTTGCTCTGGGTGCGAGTTCTCGCGGGAGTAGCGAGAAACGACGCGCACGCGGATGTCGTGGGTGGTTGCTTCAGACGTGAACACTTCGAATGCGGCTCCGAGTTTCCTTGAAACGGCACGAATCGTATCATGTCTCGCATGCATGCTCTAGCATTTGCGGCGATACTCTTGGCTCTCACTCCTCGAGAATCGGGTTCAGCGGGCCGACTTCATGGTAGGCGACCTCGTGGCGGCCGCCCGGCGCGCTCGCGTAGGGCATGATTGCGATCGGGGCGGGCGTGGACGAAGCAACGCCGACATCACTATCGTGATAGGAGCCCCCCGATAGGCCGCCAGAACTCCCACAATTTCTGTGGATAACTTTGTGGAAAAACTGTGAGAGTGAGCCTTCGAGACCGCGTTATTCAAGGCCCAGTAACACTATGCACAGTTGTTGAGCAGCGATTTTTTTTGGAAATCGACTAAATTGTGGTTTGTTTGTAAGGTAGCGGAGTGGCTGCTCACAGAAATACAAGATTGGCAACTTTGTGCCCGTACTCAACACAACACGCAACTTCTCTTGTGTAAAACTTCACGGAATGCTGAGAATCTTCGGAGTCGTTTCCGACCTCCCCGTTGCTCTTCAGATCGAGACCGTCGTGGCCGGCTAGCGGTCGCCGGCGGCGGCCCGGGCGTCGTGGTGTTTTCGGAGCTCGCGGCTGAGCTGGTAGACCGCCATCGCGTAATACACGCTGTTGTTGTAGCGGGTGATCACGTAGAAGTTGTCGAAGCCGAGCCAATATTCCGCGCCTTCGCGGTTGTGCAGCGAAAGGAGAATCGCTTCCTTCGCGGCCGGAAAAGAGCCCGACACGGTGATGCCTCGGTTCCTGAGCTCTTCGAGGGGAACGCGCGTCGAGAGATTCGATGCTTCGAATGAAGAGGCCGCCGAGCTTTCGACGGTGGCGGGGACCGCGACCGGCTCGCCGCGTTGCCAGCCATGCGCCGTCAAATAGTTCGCCACGCTCCCGATCGCGTCCGAAGCGTTCTCGAACAGGTCCCGCTTGCCGTCGCCGTCGAAGTCGATCGCGTAGCGCCGATAGCTTCCGGGCATGAACTGCGCAATCCCCATAGCGCCCGCGTAGGAGCCGCGCGGCGTGGCGAGCGCCATCGTTTCCTCACGCGCCAGCAAAAGATAGTGCTCGAGCTCGAGGCGAAACATCTTGGAACGTTTCGGATAATCGAAGGCAAGGGTGGTCAGGGCTTCTAGGACTCTGAACCTGCCAGTATTTCTTCCGTAATGGGTCTCGACGCCGATAACCGCGATGATGACTTCTTCCGGGACGCCGTATTTCTCGCGCGCTTCGGTGAGCTTGTCCGCGTTGTTCCGCCAAAACCGGAACCCGTGCGTGATTTTTTCCGGATTGACGAAGAGCGCTCGATAGTCCTGCCAGGGCTTGCGCTTTGCCTGCCGGTCCATCAGCTCGAGGATCCTCGCACTCGGGCGAATCCGACCGAAGACGCGTTCGAGCTCGCCGCGGTCGAACCCGTGCTTCGCGGCCATCTCGTCGATGAAAACGTTCACCGAATTTTCTTCTAGGGGCGGCGGTGCCGGCGTCACCGAAGGCGCGGTCGCCGCAACCGTGGCGACCAGGAAAAGCTCTAGGATCCACACGGACGTACTCCAAACTCGGGTCGCGAAAAGGTGGCTAAGCCCTTGTCATGTTGACTTTTGAGTATTATAACCTACGAACGATGGATCTCACTCCGACCGGCGGTGCTCTCGGTGTCGAGGTTAGGAACGTGGACACGAGCCGGCCGCTCGAAGAGCCCGTATGGCGGCCGGGAGATCTCGTGATTTGGGACAACCGATGCACGATGCACCGGCGCGAGCCCTTCGATGTCAACGCGCGCCGCATCTTGAAACGTGCCCAGATGTTGGCGACAAACCCTATCTCGAGGTGTAGCCATGCTGATGCGAAGAACCTTGTGGCTTTTTATGGCGCTTTCGGCCGCGGCCGGAGCGCAAGACACGCTCCAGGTCCGCGACTATTACGGGATGGAGAGCGCCGACGAGCCGTCGATCTCCCCCGACGGCGTCCTCGTTGCCTTCACACGGCACACCATCAACGAAGCTGAGAACGTCCGGCGGAGCGAGGTTTGGCTCGCCACAGCCGACGGATCGGCGCCGCCGCGTCGGATCACCGTGCCGGCCTTCGACGCTTCCCGCCCGCGTTTCAGCCCCGATGGAAAGCTCTTGAGCTTTCGCTCCCGCCGCGATGGCGTGACCTCCACATGGTTTCTGCGGAGCGATGGGCTCGGAGAAGCTTTCGAGATCGAAGGCGTGAGCGGCGAGGTCGTGGTCAGTCCCGACGGCCGGCTCGTCGCGTTTACCAAGGCAACGCCTCCAACGGAGCCGAAGCCGGAGACGAGCGAGCTCGAAAAGGAGCTCGAAGCACGTTTCGAAGGCCAGATCTACGATTGGATGCAGTTCCGTTTCGACCGGCGCGGCTACCTTCCCGATCCAACCGATCCCTACGCGAGCCCGCCGCGCGAGCTCTACATCGTCGCCGTCGAAGGTGGGGAGCCGACGCGGCTCACATCACTTGGTGTCGACGTCGAAGATTTCTCGTGGAGCGCCGATAGCCTGAAACTCGTCTTCACCGCCGATAAGCATCAACGCGACGCCTACGTCTATGAGCGCGCCGATTTGTGGATCGTCGATTTGGAGGGCCCGATCGAGCGGCTCACTGATGACGGTTTCCACCACAGCGTTCCGGCGTTCTCGCCGGACGGTACCCGTATCGCCTATCGACGCTCGAAGGGCCTGAGCCTCATCATTGCCGAGAAGGCGAAGCGTGGTGCGGCGCTCGATATCTACGCAATGGATCTCGCCGCCCGAGAATCCGTCAACGTCACCGCCGAGTGGGCTCTACGGCCCGGAGCGCCTACTTGGAAGCTCGACGGGAGCTATCTCTATTTCGATGCCGGTATAGGCGGGAGCCGTCATTTGTTCCGCGCCAGCGCTTCGGGTCTTGAATCGGTCGAGCTCATGACTCGCGGGGAGCGATGGCTCACCGGTTTCAGCTTCACCCGCGACCGGGAGCACATCGCTTACGCGGCGGGGACGGGCGCCGCGCCCTCCGATGTGATGACGAGCGCTATCGACGGGAGCGCCGAGACGCGTCTCTCCGAATTCGGCCCAGCCTTTCGGTCCGAGCATGTGCTGCAGTCGCCCGAAAGGATCGCTTTTCCGAGCGCCGATGGAACCGAGATCGAAGGATGGGTCATGCTGCCCGCCGGCTATAGTGACGACCGAGCGTGGCCCTTGATCCTGAGCATTCACGGCGGACCGCACGGCGCGTACGGAAATCGCTTCAACTTCCAGTTTCAGCTTTGGGCGAGCGCCGGCTATGTCGTCTTATATGCCAACCCGCGAGGCTCGAGCGGTTATGGTGACGCGTTTCTTTACGCGACTTGGGGTGGCGGTTGGGGGAATCTCGACACGGAAGACGTGCTCGCGGGCGTCGACTATGTGCGTGCACATTACGCGATCGACGAGACCCGCATGGGTGTCACCGGCTATTCGTATGGCGGCTTCTTGACGAATTGGATCATCACTCACGACACGCGTTTCGCGGCGGCGGTCGTCGGCGCCGGCATCTCGAACTGGGTAAGCGACTATGGCACGGCCGATATCCCGCGGACGAAAGAAAGTGAGTTCTTCGGACCGCCTTGGGAGGACACGAGCGGCACGCTCTTACAGCGGCAGTCCCCCATCAACTATGTGCAATATGTCGTGACCCCCACGCTCTTCGTCCACGGCGAGAGCGACTACCGCGTCCCCATCGAGCAAGGCGAGCAGATGTATACGGCCCTCAAGAAGCGTCGTGTGGCGGCGAAGTTCATCCGCTACCCGGACTCCTATCACGGGGGTTGGTCTCCATGGAACATGGTCCATCGCTACCATCACGAGACAGAGTGGTGGAATCAACACTTGTCGAGCGCCGCCGCGTCGTCACAATAGCGAGTGCGTTTTCACGCCCCGATGGATAAGTTCGTTTTCGGCATGACTTCGTTCGTGCTTTTGGCGATGGGAGGTGTTCTCTACAGTTTGCTGCTCATCGGGTTTGCCGCGGTCGGGGCCGTGCTCGTCGCCGCCATTGTTTTCTTCGCCTATGTTTATACGCCGAAGAGCTTCCATCTCGACGCGGACGCGCTTCGAATCGTGCGGCCGGTGGGCACGGTCGTCGTACCTCTTGCCTCGGTGTCCGAGGTCGAACCTCTCGACCGCTTCCTTGGGCTTTCGCTCAAAGCGCTGCCCGGAGGCAATAGCGGTCTGTTCGGCCTTTATGGAACGTTTTGGAAGCGAGATCTCGGGAAGTATCGAATGTACGGAAGAAGCGCGACGGGGGCGGTGTTGTTGAGAACAACGGGGGGCAGTATCGTCGTCATGCCCGATCGCCGCGACGCGTTCATAGTCGCCATTCGTGAGCGCATAAAACGGCATTCGCAGTAGAATCTTGCACGCTATGTTCCTCCGCATCCCGTCCGTGCTCGCATTGCTCGCCGGTAGCGTGATCGCCAGCGCGGCGCCTCGTGTGATTCTCGTTTCGTGGGACGGCGCAGGCTACGAATTGACGTCGCGATTGCTCGCGGAAGGTCGGCTCCCGAATTTGCAACGGATGCTGCGCGAGGGTGCTTGGTCGGACGGTATGGTGTCGAGTTTTCCGACAAAAACCGCGGCCGCGCACGCCGTTCTCTTCACCGGCCACTACGGACATCGAAGCGGGATTACGGCCAATGCGCTCCTTTTGTTACCGGCATCCGAGCACGACCGGCTCGAGACTGAGAACGGATATTTCTCGAACGCGCTCCGTGTCGATCCCGTGTGGATCATTGCAGCGCGAAACGGCCTCGACACTTACGCGATGCACGCGACCCAAGCCTATCCCTTCGAGGATGCACGGGCGCGGTTGAGCCCGAGCGAGCTCGAGCATCTTTTTATCGTCCACGGCTATACCGAAGCCCAGTCGCGCGGTGAGAGCTTTGACGAATCCTCGTTGCATCTTGAAGTGCCGGCGGGTTGGGCTGTGCCAGAAGCTTGGGGAGGCGAGGCCCGGGCGTTTCGCTTTGCGGTGGCAGAAACGCCGTTTTTGGGGCTATTTTTCGACGATCCACTCGACCCTGTCCAGGGCTTGGACACGCTCGGGATTGTGCGCGAGACCCGAGCTACGGTTTTCGAAGCCCGCGTCAAGCCGGGTCTTGGCTTCTCGACGTCTATCCAAGCGACGGTCAAGGGGAAGTCCGCCTGGTTCTCCCTCCGTATGCTCGATCTTGCTCCGGATGGACAACACTTTCTCCTGTATCGATCGGGTGCAGCCGAAATGGCTATCTTGAACAGCGAGATGCCGGATGCCGATCTTCCAGTGATGCAAGCCTATGCTGGAAACGGAGCAACGCGGCCGTACGCGCGAGGTCGGCTCGGGCCCAGACTTGCGGACGGGGGCGACGGTCTTGCCGAAATGCGCTTTCTCGAGACGCTCGCGCATCTTCAAAGTCAAATCATCGCGCAAGCGAAGGTCGCCCTCGAAGAGGATTACGACCTCGTCGTGCTCTATAGTCCCGTGACCGACGACGTGAATCACGAGCTGTTCGGCTATCTCGATGAGGCGCTCGCGGGCCACGACGAAACGCTTGCCGCGAAGGTCTCGCCGTTTGTCGTCCAGGGCTTCGAGCTCCAGGACACGTTTCTCGGCGTTTTGATGGACGCCGCCGAACGAGACGACGCTCACGTCGTCGTTGTCAGCGATCACGGGATGGCGGGAACGGATCGTTTGCTGCATTTGAACGTCGCGCTCGCGGAGGCCGGGCTTCTGACGCTTCACGGCGACGGGTCGATCGATTTGTCCACGACCCGTGCGCTGGCGCCGCCGCTCGCCGACGGCTCGATTGCGGTTAACTTGACGGGACGGCCTGGAGGGATCGTGCCGCCAGCAGAAAAGACGGGGGTCTTACAGGAAGTGCGCCGCGCGCTAGGCGCGCTGCGGGATCCGGACACGGGAGAGCTCATCATTACCGCGTTTTTCGAGCCGGCAACGAGCGGGCTCCTGCAGCCCGGAGGCGCCTCGACGGGGGATCTCTTTTTGGACTATCTCCCTGGCTACTATCCTTCGACACAAACGCGTGGGAATCTGGTGGTCGAGATGACTGAGCCGCGCGGGAACCATATTTTTGTTCCGACGCGGCGCAATATGCTCGCGATCGCTGCCGCGTGGGGGCCGCGCATCCCGCCGGGAACGAATTTCGGCAAGATTCGATCGATCGACATCGTGCCCACGGTCCTGGATTTGCTAGAGCTAGAGCGTCCCGCGGATCTTCCCGGTCGCAGCCTCGTTCCACCCGCGACGCTTCTGAGCGGGACCCCGTCCGCATCCTTTTCCACCAAACATCTGGGTGCCGCCTCTCGTATGGTGAAGTGAAAGCGAGCGCATAGGTGTTCGCAAGCGGACAGCCATTGAGGCAACCAACCGGAACGGGATCGCATTAGTGATTAATAATCAGTCAGATACGAGGATAGCATCCGTTGGCATACAACTTGCGCCCCTTGCTAGAATGAACTGGGAGATGGGAGCTTAATTTAAAGATGGACGTCAAGCGCGAAGGAGTCGCCGAGGCTCGAAAACGCAAGCAGATGATTATGTATATCGTCGGGGGGGCGGTGTTTCTTGTGCTCGCTGGTTGGGTCGCTCAGCTCGAGCCCGCGGCGCCCTCGGTGGATCGCTCGACCGTGTGGATGGATAGAGTGGCGAGGGGCTCGATGCTGCGTCAAGTGCGCGGCCCCGGAACGCTCGTTCCGGTCGAGATCCGATGGCTCGCTGCGCGCACCGAAGGCCGCGTCGAGCGCGTGCTCGTGCTTCCGGGCACGGACGTGGAAGCGGACACGGTCATATTGGAGATGGCGAATCCGGAGCTCGTGCAGTCGCTCGAAGACGCGCGGCTCCAACTGCGCGCGGCGGAGGCGAGGTACGTGGACTTGCAGGTTCAGCTCGAAAGCCAGCTTTTGAACCAACGAGCTCTCGC
>SMYC01000051.1 GCA_004356105.1 Acidobacteriota bacterium
CCCAACGGTACGGAGGTCGCGGGGGCGATGGCGACAGTGATGGCCGCCTGGTCGGGTGGCGTCGTCGGGGAGGTAGTCATCGAGCCCGGCGAATCCCCGCACGCCGGAACAAGAAGAAACAGCGCCGCGGCGAAACGCCGCCTGAAAGCTCTAGCCTGTCTGCGATTCAATGTAGCAACCTCTTTCACGATTGAATGCTTGTGTACCACAGCCGACATCGTAGCCGGGTGGCCTCCTTCACACTTTTGCCGAGCGCTTCTCGCTAACGGTTCTCGAGACGATCCAACAACGGCTCCACCGTCTCTCGGGTCTCCGGCCTGAGGACGAGGATCCGGCGCAGGCATGCGGCCGCCTCCTCGCGCTCTCCACGACGGGCGAGCTCCATAGCCAACAGAAACAGCGCGCGCGGATGCTCGGGATAGGAGTCCAACGCGCGACGGAGCTCGGCCACCGCCATATCGCGATGGCCGGCGCGAGAAGCGTTCGCCGCCAGCTCCACGTGCGCCGACGCCTGTTTCGTCTGGCGGAAGAGCTCGAGCTGATGGCCGGCCTCGTCGCCGCGGCCGTCTTTCAACAGGAGGCGGCCGAGCAAGTAGTGAGGTCCTGGATGCGTGCTGTCGAGCTCCGTGACCTGCTTCAGCAGAATCTCCGCATCCTCGTCTCCCAGAGCCGAGCGGATCTCGGCCAGCAGGAAGAGCGCGTTCACCCGCAGTGAGTGGTCCATCGTGTCCAGTTGTGGGGGTGCGTCCGGCATGAGCTCGACGGCCGTCTCGGCGTGGGGAAGGGCCGCTTGGAGCTCGCCTTCGTTCTTGAGCACGGCCGCGAGATAGTAGTGGGCAATGGGATTCCCGGGCTCGCTTCGAAGGGCCTGCTCGAGCTCCGCCCGAGCGCGCTCGTAACGGCGGAGCTGAAAATAGAGCGTTCCCAGCGTGGCTCGCAGCCTGGCGGCACCGGGTCTCAGCTCCAGGGCCTCGCGCAATGTGTCGGCAGCCTGCGGGAGCTCGTCATTGGCCGTCTGAAACTGAGCCAGAAGCGCTAGGAGCGGCAGGGAAGGCGACTCCCCGCGTCTGGCATCGTACAAAACCGTGATGGCGCGCTCGAGATGCCCCTCGGTAGCGAGCCGCCGGGCTTCGGCCATAGGCTCGCCGGCCTGTACGAGCAGGAGGGCGATCAGCGCAACCATCCCACCCCCTCCTTGACGCGGTAGCTCCTCCCGCTCTCGAGTCCCGACAGACGGTCCTCCCGTCCCGAGGGCCATTGCACCACGAGCTCCTCGACACGCGTTTCGTCTCCGAGTCCGAAGTGCAACACCGCCTCGTTGCTCCCAAGGAAGCCGTCGCTCGAGCGCAGCTCGCGAAACTGCTTGTGCCCGTTCGTGACGGTGACGACTGTAGCGCCGAGACCGTCGCGATTGCTCGTCGTTCCCGTAAGCTCCACGCGAACCCACCCCGCCGTGGCGCGCCCGAGATAGAGGTCGGGACGGTCATCGAGATTGTTGACGACGACGTCGAGGGCCCCGTCCTGGTCGAGATCAGCAATGGCGGTTCCCCGGCTGACCCGCCGGTGATCGCTCAACGCGACCTCGCTGAACCGTCCGTCGCTTCCGCCGAGAAAGAGCTGGTTTTGTTGCGGATACAGCTCCCCGATCTCGGGGTGCTCGTCGAGCTCTGGATAGATATGCCCGTTGGCGACGAAGAGATCCAACCAGCCGTCGTTGTCGATATCAAGGAAGGCGGTGCCCCAGCCGAGATAGGCCAGGGTGGGCAAGCTCAAGCCCCGCATCGTAGTGACATCGGTGAACGCGGGTCTGCCATCGTTTTCGTACAGCGTGTTGTAGTCTCTTTGAAAGTTCGTGATATAGAGGTCGAGATCGCCGTCCCCGTCAAAGTCTCCCGCCGTCGAGCCCATCCCTGATTGCTCGAGGCCCGAGCCGCTATAGCCGACGCCGGAAAGTAGTGACACGTCTTCAAACCGCATAGCGCCGAGGTTTTTGAACAGAAGATCGATGGTGGCGTCGTTCGCGACGTGAATATCCGGGCGTCCATCGCCGTCGAGGTCGGTGATGAGCACGCTGAAGCCGCGGGTATCCGGAGAAAACACGCCGGACCGCTCGGTCACGTCCTGAAACGAGCGCCCATCCAAGTTGCGATACAAGACATCCGGCTCCCCCGGTAGACCGTTGGGCCCACAGTAGACTTCGAGACCGAAATAACGACAGCGGGCGGCGAGGTCGGCGCGCTTCCGGTCGATGTAGTTGCAGACGTACAGATCGACGAGACCGTCTCCGTCGAGATCTCCGAATGCGGCGCCTGTGCTGAAGCCTGGATGGTCCACGGCCGCCGTTTCTTCGATGCGGTCGAAGGTGCCGTCCCCATTGTTGCGGTAGAGGACGTTCGGCCCCGTGTTCGTCAGATAGAGGTCCGGATCGCCGTCATTGTCGATGTCGGCTACCGCACAGCCGCCCCCCCAACCGTCGTGACCGACGCCCGCCTGCGCTGTTATGTCTTCGAAAGTGAGCCCGCCGCGGTTGCGATAAAGCCGGTTTCGCACATCGATCCCGGGAGACCCTCCGTCGGGAAAGTAGAGATCGGGCAGCCCGTCCAGGTCGTAGTCGATCACGCAAACACCCGCGCCCACCATTTCCACGATGGATCGCTTCGGGGTTGGGCCTGAGTGATTCCGATAGTCGAGGAAAGCGGGAACGAGACGGACGGGTGCGTCATCGGCGCTCACCCGTGCGGCGACGAACAGGAATAGCGACCCGAGAACGGCTTTTGCGAAGCCCACGAGAGCGAGTTTACTTGTAGAGCGACCGGGATGCGACTGCGGCGCGCGAGGCGACTTCGTGGTAAGTTGCGCCGATGCGTGTACTGATTTTGATTCTTGCGATACAACTTCCGAGCTCGGTGGCGGCACAAGAGACCGCGAAGTACCAGTCGGACTTTCCGCCGGAGGAGCTGGCCGCGCGACGCGCCCGCGTGCTCGATGCGATAGGTGACGATGCGATCGCTATCGTGCAAGGCGCGGCGACGGCGCCAGGCTTCGTCGTCTTTCGTCAGTCGAACGAGTTCTACTATCTGACGGGTCTCGAGGTGCCACAGTCCTATCTTCTGCTGGACGGAAGAAGACGCCGCTCTCTTCTCTTTCTGCCGCACCGTGATGCGCGTCGAGAGCGGGGAGAAGGGAAGACGCTGTCGGCGGAAGACGCGGAGCTCGTCATGGAGCTCACTGGTGTGGACGCCGTCCATGGCAACGACAACCTTGCGCGACAGCTCTATTCCTTTGCCCTCAGGCCCCCGGCTGCCACGCTGTACACGTTCTTTAGTCCCGCCGAAGGGAGGGCGCAGAGCCGGGACGAGAATCTCATTGGCCGCGCCGCGATCGTGTCGGATCCCTGGGACGGAAGGCCCTCACGCGAGGGGCAGTTCCTGCAACTCCTACGCACGCGCTACCCGGAATTCCAGCTCGAGGACCTCACACCCATTCTTGACCGAATGCGCATCGTCAAGAGCCCGCGCGAGATCGATCTCATTCGCCGCGCGAGCGAGATCGCGGGCCTTGGGATCATGGAAGCCATCCGCTCTTCGGGACCCGAGGTCATGGAGTATCAGCTCGATGCCGCGGCACGCTACGTCTTCCGGGTGAACGGCGCTCAAGGCGAGGGCTACCGCTCCATCACGGCTGCCGGTACGAATGCCTATTTCGGCCACTACTACCGAAACGACAGCGCGCTCCGCGATGGCGATCTCATTCTCATGGACTATGCACCCGATTACCGTTACTACACGAGCGACGTTGCGCGCATGTGGCCCGTGAACGGCAAATTCGACCCGGGGCAGCGACGACTCTACGGGTTTATCGTCGAATACAGCAAAGCTCTGATGAAGCGCCTCCGGCCGGGCGTTACCGCCGACACCATCATGGACGAGACCGCGGAGGAGATGGAGGTGTATCTCGACACCCTCGCGTTCGAGAAGCCGAGCTACGAAAAAGCCGCGCGAGAAGCGCTCGTGTTTCGCGGCCATCTCTCACATCCCGTGGGCCTCGCTGTGCACGACGTCGGGAACTATCGCGCAAAGCCTTTAGAGCCCGGAATCGTCTTGTCGATAGACCCGATGCTGTGGGTGCACGAAGAGAGACTCTACGTGCGCATGGAAGACACCGTCGTCATCACCGAAGACGGTGTGGAGAACTTCACCGACTTCATGCCGGACACGAACGAGGAGATCGAGGCGCTGATGACCGAAGAAGGTATCGTCCAGAAGCGCGCGCCGGTGCCTGAATGAAGCTCCTTCTGCTCGCGGCCGCGCTCGCGACGCAACAGGTCGACATCCACTCCCGTCCGCTCCGCGAAGAGCGCGGGCGCGACTTCGACATCTTGCACTACCGCATCGAGCTGAGCCTCGAGGAAGAGTCCCGATCCCTCCTTGGAGAGACGACGATCCGCATGGTCGCGCTTGGCGACCAGCTCACGACTTGCACGCTCGACGCCGAGACGTTCACCGTCGACCGGGTTTTGGACCGGGCGTCACGGCCCCTTCCATTCACGCATCGCGACGGAAGGCTCACCATCGAGCTCGACCCGCCCGTGCTTCACGGAGAGGAAATCGCTGTCACCGTTCATTACTCAGGGACGAACATCGATGTCGATGCGGATCGCTACGGCATGTCTGAGGGCTACGACCTAGGACTGGACTTCAAGATCGAGACCGACGAGAACCCGCAGCTCATCAATACGTTATCTTTCCCGGAGGGAGCGCGTCACTGGTTTCCCAGCTACGACCACCCGAATGATCGGGCGACGCAGGAAACGATCGTCACTGTCCGAGCCGATTACGAAGTGCTCTCGAACGGGCGCCTCGTCAGCGTGAGCGAGCCCACCGACGGGAAGCGAACCTGGCACTGGTCGCAGGAGCTTCCCCATCCCACCTATTTGTTCGTTCTCGTCGCCGGGCCGTACGTTGTCCTTACGGACTCGGCCGGAGACCTTCCGTTGCATTACTGGGTCTACGAGAAAGACGTCGACGACGCGATGCGCTCTTTCGAACGCACTCCTGAGATCATCGCGTTCTTCAACGAAGAGTATGGCTACGACTTTCCCTGGGTGAAGTACGACCAGATTACGATTCCCGGCATCGGTGGTGGCGCCGAGAGTACCGGCGCGACCGTGCTCGGCGAGTCCACGATTCATAACGCTCGGGCCGAGCAAGACTTTTCGAGTCACGGGCTCGTCGCTCACGAGGCGGCGCATCAGTGGTGGGGAAACCTCGTCTCCTATCGTGACTGGAGCGAGACCTGGCTGAGCGAAAGCTTCGCAACCTATGGTGAGTATCTCTACACGCGCCATGCGCTCGGTGAGGACGAGGCGGCCGTGAACCTGCTGGGCAAAAAGAATGCCTACCTTCGCGAGGCGCACGAGCGCTACATGCGACCCGTCGTCTTCAAACGGTGGACATATCCGAACGAGAACTTCGACCGACACACTTACCAGAAGGGCGCCACC
>SMYC01000052.1 GCA_004356105.1 Acidobacteriota bacterium
CTGCGGCAGCAAGTGACGGCGCTGAAGAAAGAGCGCCCGCGCCCACCGCTCGAAGACGTCGATCGAGCCTTCTGGGTGGCGCTTCGCCAATCGTGACCAGCGTGGGCCAGCCGTCTAGTCATCGTCAAAGCCGGCGCGGTTGCCGAGTGGAATCGGGTCCGATTTCGACGATACTGGACGCGCATCTCGAGCACGCGCTACCCGGGACGGCCTCGCCTCGGTGCGGAGATTGACCGGCTCATCCGGCAGATGACACAAGACGGCTGGGGCGCACCTCGTATCGACGCCGAGCTCACGAAGCTCGGCTTCATCATCTCAGAAAAGACCGGCTCCTAGCTGAGCCCGACCAAGTGAAGCGTTAGGTTGCGTTCTTGCGGAACCACAAGAACGACATCGCAGCGATGGATTTGTTCACCGTGCCGACGGCGTCGCTTCGACTACTGTACGGCTTCTTCGTCATCGAGCACGGCCGGTGACCGTTCTTGCTTTCCGATCTTCAAGCCCGCAGTCGACGTGCCGGCGGCACTGTCTCGTGGGCGTCGACCGTGCTTTCTTCCTCGTCGCCCGGGCACACGAGCCCGCAGTTCCGGCGCCGACTAATAATGACGAACGACAGAGTAGAATCTAGAAAGCCGCGCGCCTTCGCTTGCAGGTGATATTGTGGGCCACTATCGTGCACGGACAGCAAGATGTTCGGCACCGTTTGAAAATGCCGCTCAACATCTCATTCCGTCGAAGCATCCCGAGACCGGATGATTCCCGCGCCCATTCGGTGGTCTGATGGCTGCGCAAGCGGAGTCGGCGCTCCGGCTCTCCGGCACCGTCGGCGCAAACAAGGTCATGGAGTCCGAGTTGCTCCGCCTCGTGAAGCGCTCGCCGTTTCACGTGCGTTTGCCTAACCCGGCGCGTCAGGGCTCGACAGCGCTGCGCTACCCATTCGACCCCGCGGTTGCCTGGGTCGCAGCCTGCTATCACCGCAGCTCATCGCGGATAGGCTGGGAGCTGGTCTCGTCGCCTGCGGTCCGGCTCGAGCCGCTGGTTGCCGACCTGGTCCCGCTGCTGGCCGCGGACGATCGCCTGCCGCGCGGTCGTTCGGTCACATTCACGGTGGAGGTAAAGGGAGCCGAGGACTTCGAGGCCGGACCGCTGCAACTTCGTGGGGCTGTCAAGAGTGCCTTCGAGCAGGCGATGCAGAAGCGAGGTGGCCGGGCGGTGGTCCAGAGCCGGGCCGCGGACTGGGCAATGCTCGTGCGCCGGGTCGGACCCGAGAACGAACGTCGCACTCTCGTCATCCTCGATCTGGGTGGCGGGCCACGACACCTGCGTGGACAGCGCGTCGCCCAGGGCCCGGCGCCCTTGCGCGAAACGATGGCTGCCCAACTCGTCTTGCTGGCGCACTGGATGCCCCACGTGGAGCCACTGGTCGACCCGACCGCCGGCAGCGGCACCATCGCGGTGGAGGCCGCACTGCTGGCCCGTGGCTTTGCCGTTCGCAAGCCTGCGGATCTTCCGGCGCTGCGATTACCCGTGTTTGCAGGCCTTCCGCCACAGGCGCCTCCGCTATACCCGGACACGCGTCCGTACATCCTTGCTTCGGACGTCGATGAGGCATGCATCGCCTGGATGATCGGAAACCTGCGCGCTTCAGGCCTTACCGGTCGAGATATAGAGCACTCCGTCGTGGTGCGCACCATGAATGCCATCGAGCTCACACCGAAACGGTTCGCGGATATCCTGCCCGACGCGCCGCGCGAGCGCGGTCTCTTCGCCTTCAACCCGCCCTACGGGCGCCGGATGCAGGGAGAGGATGGGGACGTGCTGGGACTCTATCGCGACCTCGGCCGCACGCTCAGACGCTTCGACGGTTGGCGCGCCGCCGTGATCGTTGCAAACGAGGGATTCAAGGCGGCCTTCAACGCCCGGCCCTCCATGGTCAAACCGACCTCTGCCGCCGGACTACGCGCGGAGTTTCTGGTGTTCGACCTGGGAAGGCGACAAGCCGGGAAAAGACGGATTTCTGGTGCTCGGTCAACTTCTCACAAATGAAGGCATGAGCTTTGGGAGGCCATAGGACGTCGAAGACTGCCTGTCGGGCCTGCGACATGGGTGCGACCCGATGGCGGCTATTTTTCTGGTTGAGACTGAACGGGAACATAAGTGCTCAGGAACTGCGGCACGAGGCGCTTGAAATTGAAAGGTAAGTCGGATTTCTGGCTGGCAATCTGTTCTCTGAGTTGCAGCGATCGGTAATGGCGACATTAAATGTCGCAAGGGTCGCGGCGCGTCCGGTTTTGCTCACGCTCGCCCGATACTCTAAGATGAAATGAGCAATCCCAATGAGAACGTACATTTTCTGTGTCAGTCTCAGTCTCAGTCTCGGCTTTGGCTGCGGCCGGGAGATCCCTCTCGAGGAACGGGTAGTGGTCGAAATCGCCGAGGACGCGTTGACGGTCGGTGAGTTCGAGCATTTCGTGGAAAGCTCCGTCCAACAGGACGAGCCGTTTCTCGCGGGCGATGTGATGGAGGCTTTGTTCGAGCAGTTCATCGAGGAGCAATTGCTTCTCAAGGCTGCCAAGGATGCGGGCATTTACGCGGCGCCCAGCGCGGTCGCGAAACGCCTCGACGCTATTGCCACGGATGAAGTGGCGAACCCGCTCCAGATCGAGATGGTCGTGAGGAACCAAATTCGGGTCGAAACGCTCGTCGAAAACGCTGTTTTTAGGAGTCTATCGGTCTCCGACGCGGAGATCGCGGCACATTTCGAGGCGAATCGCACCTTTTTCAAAAGACCGGAAACCGTCCATGTGTCGCAGATCCTCACGGAGGATGAAGGGCTCGCGAAGACGCTCGCCGCCGAGCTCGGTGGCCGAGCGACCCGTTTCGAGGAGCTTGCCAAAGCGCACTCTGTCGGCCCGGAAGCGAGCCGAGGCGGCCACCTCGGGAGCTTCGCACGCGGTGAGCTCCCCTCATCGCTCGAGACGACCGTTTTCTCGTTGCGGCCGGGAAGGGTTTCTGCCGTCATCGCGACGGATTTCGGATTTCACATTTTTCTCGTTCACGAGAAAGTAGCGGCCGCGCAACTCTCTCTCGAGGAAGCTTCTGACTCCATCCGGGTCGAGCTCCTGCGGGAGAAGAGCGACCAGGCACTAGCTCTCTACATCGAAGCGTTGAAGAATACCTACCCCGTGACCGTCCATCGGGAGCATTTGAGCTTCGCCTTCCTGGAATGGGAGGACAGTCATACGGCGGGGGCACCATTGGAGGAACGTCCATGAAGCGACATCGAGTATGCATCATCCTAGGCACCGCGCTTGTTCTCTCCGGCGTGGCATTCGCCGAGACAGTGGAGCGCATCGTGGCGAAAGTGAACGGACAGATCGTTACCCTCACCGAGCTCAATAAGGAAGTCGACTCTGCCATGGAGCAGCTCGGGGCGGCGCCGACGCCGCAAGAGAACGAAGCCCGCAAAGCTCGGCTGCAGAGCGAGGTTCTAGAACGCATCATCGACAACATGCTGGTGCTGCAAGTCGCGGAAGACCGTGGTCTCAGGGTTCCGTCCCGCTTTTTCCAAGAGTGGAAGCAGAACATCATGAAGGAGATG
Organism: Acidobacteriota bacterium; assembly: GCA_004356105.1. Taxonomy (GTDB): domain Bacteria; phylum Acidobacteriota; class Vicinamibacteria; order Marinacidobacterales; family SMYC01; genus SMYC01. The sequence continues at coordinate 3,602 of SMYC01000052.1, forward strand.
GACATCGAGACGGATGAAGAGCTCGAGCGTCAGGTCCAGCTTCAAGGCGGCTCGATGGCCGATCTGCGCAAGCGCTTCGAAGACGGGCTGCTGCTCCAGGAAGTGCGCCGGATGGAAGTAGACAGCAAGGTTTCGGTCTCGGAGCCCGAGATCAAAGAGCGCTACCGCCTGCACATCAACGACTACACCGACCCTGCAAAGGTGCGTCTGCGAGAGATCGTCCTGCGCTTCGACGAGACCAACGAGATCGAGCAAGGTCGAAAGGCGCGACAGATACGTGCGGACATCGAGCAGGGCGCGGATTTCGCAGAAGTCGCGCGTATGCATTCGGAATCGGGCTCGAGGGAAGCGGGCGGCGATCTCGGGTTTTTCAACGACGGCGAGCTCACGGAGTCTCTCGCGACCGTTGCCTTCTCCCTCAAACTGGGTGAGGTCAGCGAGATCATCCGTCTGGAAAAGGCGTTCTACATCCTTCGCGTCGAAGAGAGCGTCGAGGCGACGACAAAGGAGCTCGACGATGTCCGGAACGAAGTCGCCGACGCGATCTTTCAAGAGAAGATGACCGAACAGATGGAACGCTTCGTCAAGCAGCTTCGCGAGCGGGCCATTGTGGAAGTGAAATTGTAATTCGGGTTTGCCACCTGCCTTCCTGCTACGCTTTTGCGCGTCGATGTTTTTCTCAAGCAGTCACGGCTCATCAAGCGGCGGCCGCTCGCCAAAGAGCTCTGCGACGATGGAGCCATCGCCCTCAACGGGCGTCCGGTGCGCGCGGGACGGGAAGTCACGATCGGAGACTTGCTGACGCTTTCGCTCCGGAATCGCAGAATCGAAGTCGAGATCGTCGATGTGCCGAAGCGGCCCCCGAGCGCCGCCGCCGCCATCGAGCTCTATCGAGTTTTGAGTGATGAAAGAATTGAGATTGACGATTGAGATTGAGAATGCCGAGCCATAAGGTGCTCCGGCTCGGCGACAAGGTACGCCTCACGACCCCGCTCATCCTCGCACCTCTCGCCGGCCATACGGACCGCGCTTTCCGGGGACTCGTGCGCGATCTCGGCGGCTGCGGGCTCGTCGTGACGGAAATGGTCAGCTCGGAAGCACTGACTCGCGGAAGCGAGTTCTCGAAAGAGCTCGCAGCCGTAACGCCCGACGAGCGCCCCGTCGGTGTACAGATTTTCGGGAGCGATCCCGCGCGCATGGGAGAGGCGGCGGCCATGGTGGAAGACATGGGAGCCGACCTCGTCGATGTCAATATGGGATGCCCGGTGCCGAAAATAACGAAAAGGGGCTCGGGTGCGGCGCTCATGAAGGACGTGGACCGAGCCGGCGCCATCGTGTCGCGGATGGTTGCGAGCACCACTATTCCGGTGACCGTGAAGATCCGCTCCGGCTGGGACCAGAACCACATCAACGCACCCGAGCTCGCACGTGCTCTCGAGAATGCAGGCGCTTCAGCGATTACAGTCCATCCACGCTGCCGCAGCGAGCATCATCGCGGCGAGGCAGCATGGGCCGTCATCCGCGACGTGAAACGAGCCGTGAGCATCCCCATCATCGGGAACGGAGATGTCCACGGCCCCGAGAGCGCTAAAAAAATGGTCGAGGAGACGGGCGTCGACGGTCTCATGATTGGCCGCGGCGCACTCATGAACCCATGGGTCTTCCGCCAAATCATGGCCTCGGACAGCACCGAGCCGTCCGCCGAGGATTATCGAATATTGTTCCAGCATTTCATCGAACGATTGCGTGAATTCCTTCCAGAGCGTATTGTTCTCAACCGAATAAAGGGCTTCATCGGATGGGTGACGAAGGGCTTACACAAGGGAACGGGCCTTCGGCGCGACGTCTACGCCACGAAAAGTCTCCCCGAGCTCGTAGGCGTCTTCGAGCGCTATTTCGAGCTCGATCGAAGCGCCGAGCACGAACCGCCCGAAATGTCGTATAGTTCGCCTCCGGAAAGGCTAGGTCTATGAAGAAACTCGCACTGATTTCGATGTTAATGGTTTTCGCGGCAAGCGCCGCTTTCGCACAGCCGGACTTCGACAAAGTGGAAGTCAAAGTACACCCGGTGGCCGGCAGCGTGTATTACCTCGAGGGCGCCGGTGGGAATATTGGCGTTTTCATCGGCGATGACGGTGTGTTTCTCATCGACGATCAATATGCTCCCCTTACGGAGAAGATCGTCGCTGCCATCCGAACGCTCTCCGACGAGCCCATCCGTTTCCTGATCAACACCCACATGCATCCAGACCACACGGGCGGAAACGAGAACTTCGGCAAGATGGGCACGATGATTTACGGCCATGACAACGTGCGTACGCAAATGGCCAAGGCAGAATACACGCAGACGCCGCCGTTCATTACGTTCGGCGAGGACATGTCCTTTCACATCAACGGCGACAAAGTCTACGTGTTCAAGACGCCCGATGCCCATACCAACGGCGACGTATACGTCCTCTTCGAGAACACCAATACCATCCACACCGGAGACGTCTATCGAACGACGAGCTATCCTTATATCGACACGACGAACGGAGGAAGCTTTCTAGGAACGATCAAAGCCTACGATCTTCTGATCGAGCTCTCCGATGCCGACACAAAGATCGTTCCCGGCCACGGCGTCATCTCGAACGTCGCCGATGTACGTTCCTTCCGCGACATGCTTCTCGTCATCCGCGACCGCGTCCAATCGAGCATCGACGACGGGCAAACCCTCGAGCAGATCCAAGCGGCGGGTCTAACGAAGGAATATGACGAGCGCTGGGACAGCGGCCGTCGCATTGGCAGCGCCAAGGCGCTCCTAGAGTCCGCTTACATGGACATGAAACCTTAGCGGGTCCAAGCGCAACTTCCGGGAAGCCGCACGGGTCCGCCACCTGGTTCGCCGAGAAGATCCGTCCGGTGATGACCTGATGTTGCTCGAGAACTTTCGCTAGGCTTCAACACTACCAGCGGGCCTGGTTTCGGGTGACAGCACGAAGGTGCGCGTTGCGGTAGCATAGCCGCGCCGTGACGGAGACCCTACAAACGTCGCCGCATCGAGCCAAGCTCCACGAGATCATTTTCGAAGCAGATACGCCTGGGGGAAAGGCGTTCGATGTGGCGCTGCTCGTCTTCATTCTCGCCAGCGTCATTGCGATCATGCTCGAAAGCGTGGCGCCCGTCCGCGAAGAGTACGGCGCGACCCTTCGCGCGTTCGAGTGGTCGGTCACGCTTCTCTTCACCGTGGAATATATGCTTCGGCTCTACTGCGTGGGAAGACCACTGGCCTACGCGTTCAGCTTCTACGGAATCGTCGACCTTCTTGCCATCGTTCCCACCTATTTGAGCGTCGTCTTTATCGGAGCGCAGTCGCTCCTCGTCATTCGAGCGCTCCGGCTTTTGCGGGTTTTTCGCGTCCTGAAGCTCGTGCACTTCGTCGGCGAGGCCGCCGAGCTCCGAGCGGCGCTTCGCGCGAGCCTTCACAAGATCATCGTTTTCCTTGGCGCAGTGATGACCGCCGTACTCATCGTCGGCGCCCTCATGTATCTCATCGAAGGAGAAAAGAGTGGGTTCACCAGCATTCCGCAAGGCATGTATTGGGCCGTGGTGACGATGACCACGGTTGGTTACGGAGATATCGCTCCGCAAACCATCCCGGGGAAGCTCCTCGCGTCGCTCATCATGATTCTCGGCTACGGAATCATCGCGGTGCCGACAGGCATCGTCAGCGTCGAAATGTCCGCTGTCAAGAAAAAGCCGATGAGCACTCAAGTCTGCCCGAGCTGTGCCAGCGAAGGGCACGAGGCGGACGCCAAGTTTTGCAAGGATTGTGGAAGCTCGTTGTAGCTTGCTGTTGCCTGAACGAGATTTCGGCAAGTGGGGCTTCTGGATGACTTGAGGCTCCTCGAGATCCTCGAGAGTTTCCGCTGGCGCATAAGCGCCAAATGCGGCACAATCCTGCGCCGCGGGCCCGTTCGTCTCCGGGCTTGGCTTGGAACTAGTGATCGGAACTGGCGAAAGGAAAGAAATGCAATCCTCCGGCGACAAACGAGAATATTGGAAAAGGAACTTGACCTATGTCGGAGCTTTGCTCGCGATCTGGTTCCTCGTGTCGTTCGGCTTTGGCATTTTGCTCGTGGAGCCTTTGAACCGTATCCGCATCGGGGGATTCAAACTAGGTTTTTGGTTTGCCCAGCAAGGCTCGATATATGTGTTCGTCATTTTGATCTTTGTCTACGTGCGCCTGATGAACCGCCTCGATCGCACCTATGACGTCCATGAACGGGATGAGAGGGAGGATGGTTCATGAATGTCCAAGCTTGGACTTTCGTGATGGTGGCGCTGTCTTTCGCGCTCTATATTGGGATCGCCATCTGGTCCCGCGCGCGTTCCACGGATGACTTCTACGTCGCCGCCGCACAGGTATCGCCGGTGGTCAACGGCATGGCCACGGCGGCGGGCTGGATGTCTGCAGCATCGTTCATTTCGATGGCCGGTCTCATCGCATTCATGGGACGTGACGGTTCCGTCTATTTGATGGGTTGGACCGGAGGCTATGTATTGCTCGCGTTGCTCTTAGCACCCTATCTGAGGAAATTCGGAAAATACACCGTGCCGGACTTCGTGGGGGATCGCTACTACTCTCAGGTAGCCCGAATCGTCGCTGTCGTCTGTGCAATCTTTATCTCCTTTACCTACGTCGCCGGTCAGATGCGCGGCGTGGGAATCGTCTTCTCACGCTTTCTCGGGGTCGGCATCAACACCGGAGTCGTTATCGGCATGGGCATCGTCTTCTTCTATGCGGTGCTCGGCGGGATGAAGGGCATCACTTACACACAAGTTGCCCAATACTGCGTTCTGATTTTCGCTTTTCTGGTCCCCGCGATCTTCATTTCATTGCTTCTGACGGGAAACCCGATTCCCCAACTCGGTTTCGGCGGAGTGCTCACCGACGGTTCAGGGGTCTACCTCCTCGACCGTCTCGATGGTCTCGGGCGGGAGCTGGGATTTGGGGCCTACACCGACGGACAGAAAGGCACGTTGGACGTTTTCTTTATCACCGCGGCTCTGATGGCGGGGACGGCGGGATTGCCGCATGTCATTGTCCGTTTCTACACCGTACCCAAAGTCTGGCAGGCGCGAAGTTCTGCCGGATGGGCGCTCTTGTTCATTGCCTTGCTCTACACGACAGCTCCAGCGGTGGCGGCCTTCGCTCGGGCCAACCTTCTGACCACCGTCTCCAACATGCCATATCGAGAAGTGCCGACCTGGTTTACGAATTGGGAGGCTACCGGGTTGATCCAGTTCGAAGACAAGAATGGAGATGGGCTCATTCAATATACCGGCCCCGCCTCGGACATTCCGAATGAGCTAACGATCGACCGAGACATCATCGTGCTGGCCAACCCCGAGATTGCGGGGCTTCCGCCCTGGGTTACCGGACTGGTGGCCGCTGGCGGACTGGCCGCTGCGCTCTCTACCGCTGCAGGTCTTCTCCTTGTCATCTCGAGCTCGATCGCGCACGACCTCGTCAAGAAAACGATCCGTCCATCCATTACCGAAAAAAGCGAGTTGTTGATCGCTCGCGTCACTGCTGGAGTCGCGGTCGTCATTTCCGGCTACTTGGGGATCCATCCACCTGGCTTCGTGGCGGAGGTCGTTGCCTTGGCCTTCGGGTTAGCGGCGTCGTCGTTCTTCCCTGCGATCCTTCTTGGAATCTTCACCAAGAAGATGAATAACCATGGTGCGGTGAGCGGGATGGTCGCCGGCATCACTTTCACGTCACTCTATATCGCCTATTTCAAGTTCCTTCATCCCGAGCTCAACACTGCGGAGCACTGGTGGCTTGGCGTGTCCCCCGAAGGTATCGGCACGATCGGGATGGCGCTCAATTTCCTCGTTGCCTGGGTGGTGGCCTCGTTTACCGAACCCCCACCGCTCGAGATACAGCAGTTCGTTGAGGAAATTCGGGTGCCACGGAAGAGCTAATGCTAGCCAGGTAAACCTGAAAGCTCCGCCGTCCGCATGAGACGCCATCTAAGCTTAAGAATGGCCACAGAGACACAGAGTTTCGACAACACCGAGTGCTCTTCGCTCACGCTTTTTCTCTGTGCCTCAGTGCCTCTGTGGCCATCCTTTTGGCTGCGACCGCAGGCTGTGCTGGACGAAGTTCGAAAGTGTGAACAAAATCCTCAGTTCTGACCGGTTAGAGCCTAATGCTCTCGGCGCGACAGAAGCGCGACGACATTACCGCCGAGCACCTTCTTGATGCGCGTTTCCGAGAAGCCACGGCGCAGCATGAGCTCGCTCAGCTGCGGCATCCCCTCGGCGTCGATGGGGGTTTGCACGTAGCCGTCGAAGTCCGAGCCAATCGCCACCGCGTCCTCGCCCGCGACGTCTATCACGTGCTCTATGTGATCGAGCGCCTCGCCGAGGCTCGGCTCTGAGAGCGCCGGCGGGGCAAGCATGATTCCGATGATACCGCCACGCTCGGCGACGGCACGGATCTGTCGGTCGCTCAAATTGCGCCATGAGTCGTGCACGGCGCGCACGCCGGCATGGCTTACGAGCGGGGGAAGCTCCGTAAGTGCTATCGCGTCGTCGAACGTCGCGGGTGAGGCGTGCGCGAGATCGAGCATCACCCCCGCACGGTTCATCGCTTCTACGAGGTCGCGCCCGAGCGCGCTCAGGCCGCGATCCGACCCCGAGGAGCTTCCGCCATAGGCGTTGTCGCTCAAGTGCACGGGGCTGATGAAGAGAACGCCGAGCGCCGCGACCTCTTCCACGCGGTTCACATCGTCGCCGAGCGCGTGGGCGCCTTCGATACCGTGAAAGACGGAGACCCGTCCGGCTTCGTGGTGAAAGCGGAGAGCCGCCGCATCCGTCGCGAGTGCGACTTCCCCGGCATCGACCCACGCCTGCATCTTCCGTAGTTGGAATCGAAGCCGCTCCCACGGAGAGAACCACGTCGCAGATGGCCACCGGTCGTGAAACGCCTTCAGACCCGCGAGGCCGAAGAAGGCCGTTACGTTCGTGAAGCCGACAGCGTCGAGGCCACCCGTCCGCATGCGCGGAAAATCCACGTGACCTCCTTGCCCCTCGAGCGTGAGGTCGCGCGGCCAAAGAAGCGAATCGGCGTGCAGATCGACGACGAGCGCCTCGCGATGGATCCGAAGCGCCTCGTCACTGACCTCGATGGCCGGCGAAGGCCGAAACGAAGGCTCAGGGTCCCACAGAAAGAACGAGCCAACGATGATGAAGACTAGGACTAGGGCTAGGGATGACGCGATGACGCGAAGAGAAGCACGTCGTGGAAATAGCCGGCTACCCACCGCGGGTATGCATCTCGAGGTGCGGGTCGCTCCGAAGCATTTCCACTTGGATCGGGTCACGTCGTAGCTCGGCGCCCCGGTCCTCGCGCGATTGCCAGGTCGAAGCGATGAGCGCCGTCAGCTCTTCGTCTGTCGCACCTTCCCGGAGTTTGCCGCGCAGGTCCGTTCCGGTCTTCGCATAGAGGCAGAGGTACCACATGCCGTCCGCGGTCAGGCGGCTTCGATCGCAGGTGCGGCAAAAAGGCGCGGTCATCGTGGCGATGATGCCGAAGGTCGTCCCGTCGGGAAGCCGGTATCGTCTAGCGGGCGCCCAGCTCTCGAGATCGGTAGGCTCTGCCGGTGCGCCAAAATGCTCGGCCACGACTTTTAGAATCTCTTCCCGCGAGAAGACTTGCGCGGCCGTCCACCGGGTCGCGCCGCCCACATCCATGTACTCGATGAATCGGACTTCCGCGGAGACGCTTTTGGCGTAGTCGATCAGATCGATCACCTCGTCGTCATTCACACCTCGCATCACCACCGTATCGAGCTTGAGACCGGTGAAGCCGGCGCTGCGCGCCTGGTCGATGCCGCCGAAGACGTCTTTTAGCTGATCGCGTTGGCTGAGCTCACGAAAACGCTCGGGGCGGAGCGTGTCGATACTGACGGTGATGCGCGACAGGCCCGCCTCCCATAGCGCTTTCGCCTGGGTCGCGAGCAGAACACCGTTCGTGGTCACCGCGAGATCTTTGACCTGCTCGTTGCCGTGGAGCATGCGGACGAGGTCGGGAAAATCTTTCCTGAGAAGGGGCTCGCCGCCGGTGAGGCGTACTTTGTCGACACCCAGAGAGGTGAAGATCCGGACAAGGCGCGCCGTCTCTTCGAAGCTCAAAACGTCGCTTTTGGGAAGCCACACATACTCGGCTTCCGGCATGCAGTACTGACAGCGCAAGTTACAGCGATCGGTCACCGATACGCGCAGGCTGCGGACGGGTCTTTGGAGTTTGTCCACGGGATGTCTCGTCACACGTGCAGTTTATTAACTAGAAGGTGGTTGATCAAGCCGGCGGTTTGGCGATACAAAGCTCACATGATGCGCTTGCTACTGGTCCTCGTGAGTCTACTGGTTGTTTTTTGTGCCCCGCCCGCGAAGGAAGAATCGCCCGCGCGGTTCGTCATCATAGGGGCGTCCGTTCTCGACGGTGACGGGGGCGCGGCTCGCTTCGTAAACGTTCACGTCGAAGGGGACACCATCACCGCGGTCGACGAAACGGAGCCCGCCGACGGCGTCGAGACCATCGACGCGACAGGACTGACGCTCGCACCGGGATTCATCGACACACATAGCCACGGCGACAGCGACTTGTCGCTTCACCGGGATGCCCTCGCCGCGGTGAGCCAGGGCATTACGACGATTGTGGGGGGCCAAGATGGCGGCTCTCCCTTTCCGCTCGCCGAGTTCTTCGAGAGTCTCGACGCGGAGCCCGCGGCCGTGAACATCGCAGCCTATGCGGGGCACGGCCAGCTGAGGCAAGAGGTCATGGGCGACGATTTCCGGCGCGCGGCCACCGAAGAAGAAGTGGAGGCGATGCGGCTCATGCTTTCAGAGGAAATGAAAGCAGGAGCCCTCGGTCTCGGCTCCGGGCTCGAATACGACCCTGGGATTTACTCCGAGACCTCGGAAGTCGTAGCCCTTGCGCGAGAGGCGGCCGCCTGGGGCGGGCGTTACATCAGCCACATTCGTAGCGAGGATCGTTACTTTTGGGACGCCGTGGACGAGATCATCACGATTGGGCGCGAGGCGAACCTTCCCGTCCAGATCTCCCATCTCAAGATCGCGATGGTGAGCGAGTGGGGACAAGCCGGTCGATTGATCGATACGCTCGAGAAGGCTCGGGCCTCAGGCGTCAACATCACCGCGGACATCTATCCGTATCCCTATTGGCAATCCACGCTGACGGTGATGTTCCCCGAGCGCAACTTCGACGATCCGGTCGCCGCGCAGTTCGCTGTGACCGAAATCTCGACGCCGGAAGGCATGCTCATCCCGACCTACAAGCCCGAGCCGAGTTACGAAGGGAAAACACTTGCGGAAATTTCCGAGATTCGCGGCACGGAGCCCGCGGAGACGCTCATGGAGCTCATTCGTGATGCCGAGGCCCTGCGGGCGGCGGGAGAGGAAGGCGTCGAGAGCGTCATCGCGACGAGCATGGACGAGCGCGACATCGAGCGGCTCATGGCGTGGCGCCATACGAATATCTGCACGGATGGCGAGCTCGACGGCGCGCATCCTCGCGGCTATGGAACCTACCCACGCGTGCTCGGGCGTTATGTGCGCGAGCGCGATGTGTTGACGCTGCCGGACGCCATTCACAAGTCAACCGCGCTCGCGGCCGAGCACATGGGCTTCGCGGATCGCGGCCGCATCGAGCCGGGCTTCAAGGCCGACCTCGTGCTTTTCGATGCCGACGCCGTCATCGATCGAGCGACCCCCCAAGATCCTAGAGCCGTCTCCGAGGGTATCGACAAAGTTTGGGTGAACGGCGTGCTCGTATATACCGGGGGCCGCACGACGGGCGAGCATCCCGGACGGGTTCTGAAAAGAGAGTAAGTCTGCCGGCTATTCCTTCAGCATAATCCACAAGAGCTCGATCGGCGTATCTCCGGTATGACAATGACAATGACAAAGAGAAAGGGCGGAGACCATACGGCCCCCGCCCAGAATCGAGCGCGCTTCGTGGCCTTTAGGACGCGACGCCGATCAAGTTGTTCAGCTTCTCCGCGAGCGCTTCTTTCGACGCCGCGCCAACGAGTTGCTCGACCACCTTGCCATCTTGAATGAACAGAATCGTCGGGATCGAGCGCACGCCGTACTGCTCACCGAGCCGAGGCTGCTCGTCGACATTGACTTTGGCCACTTTGGCCTTGCCTTCGAAATCAGCTGCCAGCTCTTCGATGACAGGAGCGATCATCCGACACGGCCCGCACCACTCGGCCCAAAAATCCACGAGGACCGGTTGCGAGGAGTCGAGCACCTCACTCTTGAAATTGTCCTCCGTTGCCGTGATGTACTTTGCGTCACCCATTATGCGAGTCTCCTTTTTTCTGTGAACTGTTTCTGGTCTAGAACTGAAAGCGTCACGTCCACGGCGTCTTCCAGCACGTCGACGTCGACACAACATCTTGATAGAACTCGAAGCCCTTGAAGGGCGTTGGTCAAGTAACGCGCGAGCGCGCGCGGACCGTGACGGCCCGAAAGGTCTGGCGCCTTCGCGAGCGAGGCTTCGAAGGCGTTCTCGAGGCGCTTCAAGTTCTTCCGGATCCGCGCCGCGGTCTCCTCGTCCCCTTCGGCCAGGGACACGGCGGTGTTGGTGATGAAGCAGCCGCGGCTTCCCTGATCGCAGGCGCAATCGAGCACCACCTCGCGGAAAATCTTCGCAATGCGGTCCTGAACGGTGCCGCCTTCCGCGAGCACGCGAACGGTCTTGTCGTGAAAACGCTGCTCGTAGAGGTCGAGCGCTTCGAGAAAAAGCTGCTGCTTGTCTCCGAATGCGGCGTAGAGACTCCCCCGTTGTATGCCCATGATATCGACGAGATCCTGGATCGAGGTTCGGTCGTAGCCGCGCGTCCAAAACACGTTGATCGCGCGGTCCAAGGCGTCATCCCGGTTGAACTCTCGTGGTCTTGCCATCTCGAGGATCACTATACACGTTCTGGAACGCTCAGTCAAGAATATAATTAAGCCCTATTCTATCAGTAGTTTGAGACCTTAACATTAGAACTTGCGAACTATGAACAATTGAATTATCATTCAATCGTATGGCAGCGACGACGAGCGCTCATCGATGTCCCGACATCGAAAATGACGTTCTCTCGGCTGAGCAGGCGCGGATCCTCGCCGAGACCTTTCAAGTCCTCGGGGACCCCACGCGGGTGCGCATCGTGCACGCGCTCTCGCTTGCCGAGCTCTGCACCACGGACCTCGCCGGCGTCGTCGCGATGAGCGAGTCCGCCGTCTCGCATCAGCTGCGCACGCTACGCCAGCTCCACGTCGTGCGGAGCCGCCGCGACGGCAAGCTCGTCTATTACAGCTTGAACGATGACCACATCCGCAGCCTTTTCCAGCAAGGCCTCGAGCACGCCTTCGAGACAGAGCAACGTTGACCACCAAGAACGACAACGACAAGCCGCACGACCACTCGGGCGGCCGCTCCGACGGACGGACGCGCCGTTCGATGATGCTCGCCTTTCTCCTGACCTCTGTCTTCATGCTTGTCGAGCTCATCGGTGGCATCCTCGCAAACAGCCTCGCTCTCATGGCCGATGCGGGGCACATGGTCTCCGACGCGGCGGCGCTCGGTCTCGGTCTCTTCGCGATGTGGATTGCGAGCCAGCCGCACACGGAGCGTCGCACCTTTGGCTTTCACCGCGCCGAGATTCTCGCGGCGCTCGCCAACGGGTCGCTTCTTGTCGTGATTGCTTTCGTCGTGGGCTGGCACGCCTTCTGGCGGCTGTCCGCAAACGCCGGCGAGGTCGCGAGCGGCCCAATGCTCGTCATCGCTTGCATCGGGCTCGTAATAAACCTCGTGTCGCTGCAGATTCTCGGCGGCCATAGCCACGAAAACCTGAACGTTCGCGCCGCCTTTTTGCATGTCGTAGGCGATGCCCTCGGCTCTGCCGGCGTCATTCTCGCGGCGATCGTCATCCGTTTCACGGGCTGGACACCGATCGATGCGCTTGTGAGTATCCTTATCGCCGTTTTGATTTTCGTTTCGGGCTGGCGGCTCGTGCGCGAAACGGTCTCGGTGCTTCTCGAGAGCGTTCCGCGGAACCTCGACTCGGATGCGCTGCGGAAGGATCTCATCGCCATCGAAGGGATCGAGAATGTCCACGACCTACATGTGTGGACGGTCACCTCGGGCTTCGTGTCGTTGAGCTGCCACGCGGAAGTAACTTCGAGCGACGTCTCGGACTCTGTTTTGCGACGAGCCACCGTACTGCTTCGAGAGCGCTACGGCATCCGCCACGTCACCATCCAACCGGAAACGTCATGGATTCACGAGGAGCTCGAACACTGCTGCTCGGGTGAGCACGAGCCGCTGCCGTCCCTCAGGCGATTTCTGAATCAGAGCTGAGCCCATGCGAGCCCTCCTCGCCATCCTTGCCTTGACCCTGGCTCAAGAGCCCCCGCGCTCGCGACGCGACTTGCTCATCGTGCATCCGGATCGCGGCGCTCCGGTGGAGCTCGAGTCGTGGCCACGGTGGCCACAGTGGCCACAATGGAACGTGACGCGTATCGCCGCCTCGAAAGTGACCCGTGAAGAGCTCGCGCGAGGAAGCGTAGCTCTTGTCGGCACATCGGCGTCCAACCGATGGATCCGTGAGCTCGCACCCAAGGAGTTTGCCGAGTGGTACGACCGTCCCGGCTATCTCGTGCAGATCTCCCAGCGGAACCCGTTCAACTCTGCTTACCGCCTGACCATCGTGACCGGCGAAACAGATGGCCCCATCCCGCGCCGTCGGGCGGACGTGCACATAAGGCGAAATGGCTACACGACGCTTCTCGGATTTCGCAGAGAGAACGGGTCCTTCGAGATACGCCCTTTCGAGCGCACAACGCATCCGCAGCTCGTAACCGACTCTTTTCGTTTCTTCGTGCACGGCTTCGAGGTCGAGGACGACGCGCTACGCCGCTTTACACGGCCCGGGCCGCAGGTGCCACGGATGGACGTCCATGTTTATCCGAGCCTCGAGGAAAAGGGACTCGTGACCGATAACACCCGTTCTGCCCACATGGACGCCGGCAGCTACCACATCGTTCTCGGCGTCGATGAAAAGCCCGCGCGTCTACTCGCAGAGACCGGCGACGGACCGCTGCTCTTGAAACGTGGACGCGCGGCGCTCGTCGCCTATGACCGTGCCGAGCTCGACCGCCTCGACGAGGTCGCGCGGCGCGTCATGAGCCTCAGCACACCCCCTTCGCTCGTAGAGCTCTTGGACGACGCTCGCTTCGAAGCGACGTCGCCGTTCGTGACGGAAGCCGTCGCGGCGTCTTTCGCCCGCTTCGCCGGCAATCGTGAGCCCGATGTCGAGAAGCTAAGCGGCGCTTGGGCGCAAGCACTCGCCGAAAAGAAGCCACGCACCCATGCTTTCGCGCCGCTGACAGGTTTCCAGCACGGCTTTACCTATGCGCACCAGGGCTACCAAATTCACAACGGCTATCTCTCCGAGCGATCGGATGCTTCGTTGGGCAAGCTGCAACAGCTTGGTATCGATGCGATCGCGGTCGTGCCGTACACGTTTATGCGAGCCCCGACGGAGATCGTGCCGCTCGAAGTGCCGAGGCGCGCCGGCTCGGAGACCGACGAAGACATTGCCCACGTGATCCGCCGCGCGCGCGAGCGTGGCATGAACGTGCTTCTCAAGCCTCAAATCTGGGTGCGGCGAAACTGGCCAGGAGAGATCGAAGGGACGACCCCCGCGGACGAAGACCGTCTTTTCCGCGAATACGGTGAGTGGATTCGGCATTACGCCCTGATGGCAGAGGAGCTCGAAGTGCCGCTCTTTGCGATTGGGACGGAGCTCTCAAAGCTGACTCACGGACATCGAGACCGGTGGCAGACGCTCATCGGAGACATCCGGCGGCTCTATTCCGGCAAGCTCGTCTACGCCGCGAACTGGGGCAAGGAGGTACAGCAAGTCGATTTCTGGGATCTTCTCGACTATATCGGCGTGGACTTCTACTACCCGCTGAGCCTCGACGAGCAGCCAACCGACGAAGAGCTGATGAAAGGATTCGAGGCGGCGCTCAATCAAGTCCGCGCGCTGCACGAGCGCCATCGAAAACCGGTGATCCTGACCGAGATCGGCTACGCGAGCACGAAGAGCCCGTGGAAGACACCGCATGCGAGCGACAAGGAGCGCAAGCACGCTCCCGAGGATCAGGCTCGCGCCTATGAGATCGCGTTCCGCTGCCTTGCTGATGAGACCGATTGGATCCACGGGATGTATTGGTGGAAGTGGCCTACGGATTTGAGACGTGGCGGCGACGGCCACCGCGGCTTCACACCGAACGGCAAAGCAGCCGAAGACGTCCTGCGCCGCTGGTACGGCCGTCGGCTACAATAGCGGCCCAAATCAGTGCGCGGAGGACACACTCAATGAAGCACGTCATCATTCATTGTAGGAACAGCCATCTGGCTTTCGGGCTGCTCGGATTCTTCGGACGACCATGTCGAGGACATGGCTCGCGAGCACGCGGAGGACGCTCCTGTTTCGAACGAAATTTCAGACGCGTCCCCGGCCGTCGAGGTCGAGACGTCGAGCGTCGTCTATGCGACCGTCGACGGCGATGAGACTTATTCTCTGGTGCTCCCGATAGCGGCCGCGAAAGCGCTCCCCATCATCGATCCGGTAACACCTACGAAGGCCAGAATACTCAAATCGTCGCGAGGCGGCAGTTCCACGTAGCGGAGCACGGTTCCCAATACCACATGAAAGCGGCAATGCCGCCGCCGGAGACGGCACCCGCGACGGCGCCGACAGCGAGCCCCGTTAGCGGACCCAGCCGAAACGCCCGGCCTAGAGAGCCGCCGAGGAAACCGCCTCCGAGTCCCCCGACCAAAGCGAACGGAAGGCCGGACCCGCCGAAAAAGTCGGCGCTTTGCCCGGTGAAGATCACGCCCGCGGCAATGGCCGCCGCCGCCGCGGCCAACGGCGCCAGGCATGCACCCGCCACCCGCAAGAGCACTATTCGCGAGCCATGGAGTTTCTGGAGCGGCCACGAAACGAGATAGCCCGCGGTAAAGGTCGTAAAGACGACCTGCAAGGATCCGGTCGCCTTCCCCGTCTGATTGAGAGCCATCGTGCACGACACCGCGGCGAGGACGCCGAGCCACGCGTCGCGAGCATCGAGCGTATGGAAATCACGCCATCTCACGCCGCGAAGATCTTTCTCGAGATCCGGCCAGTCCTCGCGGCGAGGCGGAGGCGGTGTCCATTGACCCGGCGCCGTATAGGTCTCGTCGGTCGACGCGCCCGGGGCCGACGGCCTCATCCTTTCGTCATATTCGGCTCGCTTGCGCCGGTCGGCGAGCACGATGTTCGCGGCGACGATCTCTTTGAAACGCTCTTCGGCGTCCGGATTGCCCGGATTGCGATCGGGGTGGTAGCGCAGTGCGAGACGGCGGTATGCGCGTTTGATCTCGCGTTGGGACGCATAGGGCTCGACGCCCAGCGTTTCATAGAGGGTCATGCGCCGTTGTTCTGGAAACAGAATGACATAACGGGCCGTTTTCGGGCTAGCATGCGGCAGGAGGGAGAGCACGACGCGCAAGGTGTGGGCTCTATTCGAAGGGGAACGCGCACTCTTTTTCACGGGTCTTTTCGGGCTCGGACTGAGCGCGGTTTGCTTCGCCGCGATGGCGAAACACGGCATCCTCATCGAGCCGGAAGGGCATCTCGAAAAGGCGGCGACGTTCGACGCCGCCATCGGGATCTTTCTCTTGACCCTCGCCCTCATCGCACCCAGTGCGGGCTTTTCACGCGGGGGCGGCCGTATCTGGCGCTCTAGCCTCGTAGGATTGGCGTTGTTCGGCTACTCCGTCGAGACGGTGCAAGTCTTTCGGGGTCTCGACCCGCGCTTTTCCCGGGTTGGCACAACGGCCGACCAAATTCTCGGAGGCGTTTTTTTTCTTTCCGCGGTTGGGATCATGATCTGCTTTATCGTGCTGACGCTGCGTTTCTTTTTTCGAAGCACGGAAGATCGAGACGGTCCGCTCGTGCTCGCGCTCCGCTACGGAGCCGTGGCCGCGTTGCTCGCTTTCGGTATCGGAATCGCGATGTCGGTGAACGCCAGCCCGAGAGTCGCGGAAGCGGGGAACCTTCTCCCGCTGCACGCGGCGGGGTTTCACGGGCTGCAAGCCGTGCCTCTCATCGCCCTCGCGTTTCGCTGGGCGGGACGCTCGGTCGAGGCCGCTCGCGTGAACGTTCATCTCGCGGGCATATTCTGGCTCGTTGCTTGCGTGGCGATCGCTTTTCAGAGCTTTGGCGGGCATTCCCTCCTCGAGCCAAGCATCGCGAGCGCGCTCGCGGTCCTAGCGCTTGGCGCTTGGGCAGTGCTGTTCGCACGCGCGGCGGGAGCGTGGAAAACGGCGGGAGGCACGTGGTAGCCTGTGCGTCTCGCACAGGAGGTGTGCCATGAAGACAAAAATGTCTCGGCGAGGGTTTGTCGGATTCGCGGCGAGCGGCGTCGTGGGGGCCTCACTCGTTTCTGCGAGAGAAGCGGCCGCAGCCACCCCGTACGAACCTATTCCCTTGGACCAACCTACGAGTCTTTGGGATCTACCCACCCCCGCCCTCGTCGTCGACGAGGAAGCGCTGGACCACAACCTCGACAAGATGGCGAGCTTCTATCGGAACAAGACCACGAAGCTCCGTCCACACGTGAAGACACATAAATGCCCGATTCTCGCCCAGAAGCAGCTCGACCGCGGCGCCATCGGCATTTGTGCCGCAAAGGTGAGCGAAGCGGAAGTCATGCTCGACGCGGGATTCGCAGACATCCTTGTCACGTCACCCGTGGTGACCAAGGACAAGATCGAGCGCGTGATAGAGCTTGCGAAGAAAAGCTCCGGCTTCGCCATCGTGGTCGACCAAGCCCAGAACGTGCGGGATTTCAACGATGCGGCGGCGGCCGCGGCTATCGAGCTCAACGTGCTCGTCGACCTCAATGTCGGCACGGACCGTACGGGCATTACCATGGGAGCACCCGCCCAAGCGCTCGTCGAGGCGATTCACAAGAGTCCGGCCTTGAAATTCGGTGGCCTTCAAGCTTATGCGGGACATCTCCAGCACTTGAGCGGCTGGGAATATCGCAAGCGCCGCTCCGAGGTGACGATGGGCCAAGCGGTCGAGCTGAAGGAGTCGATCGAAAAAGCTGGGTTCGACGTCCCCGTGCTCACCGGCGGCGGCACCGGTACCTACAACATCGACTCCGAGGTCGACGGCATCACCGACATGCAAGTGGGCTCTTATCTCTTCATGGACGTGAACTACCGAAACATCGGAGGCAAGGAAGGGGCGGTCTACGATGACTTCCGTCCGTCACTTCTCGTGCTTGCCACCGCCATCAGCCAGCCCGCGGAAGGGCGGATCACGATCGACGCTGGCTACAAAGCTTTTGCGACGGACAATGACAGCCCGGTGTTGCGTGATATCCAAGGTGTTTCTTACCGGTGGGGAGGCGACGAGCACGGGATTTTGCAATTCAAGAACCCGAGCCGACGCATCGAAGTGGGCGACAAGGTACTCTTGATTGCCTCGCACTGCGACCCCACGGTGAATCTCTACGACCATTTCTACCCGTACCGGTCCGAAACGGTCACCGAGCTCTGGCCCATCGCCGCTCGCGGACGCTCGCAATAGCGGCTACGCGGCGCGAGTGCCAAGGCCATAGCGCTCCAAGCCGTTGATGATCTGTCAATAAATATGGCGCGCAACGTAGCGAAGTCAAATCTGGATGGGTTGAGCCTCGCTTCGCTCGAGGTTAAGCTCTCGCATCATGACTCGAGAGCTCTCGATCGTTGCTTTGATAATTTCCGCAGCCTGCACGCCGTCTACCGAGCCGCCGCCCACAGTCGAGGTCGAGCTCGGACAATGCAGGGAACGTAGCACCACCGCGTTTGACGACGTCTCGATCCGCTTGCTTCACATCCCGATGCGAGACGGCGTCCGCATCGCGGTGGACCTCGTGCTGCCGGATCCCCTTCCCGAAGGTGACAAGCTTCCCGCGATTTTGACGATGACTCGCTATTGGCGCTCGTTCGAAGGGGACGGTGCGAGTGCCGTCCAGCGTTTCTTCGCTACACGCGGCTATGCCGTCATCACGGGGGACTCGCGCGGAACGGGCGCGTCATTTGGCATCTGGCCCTATCACCGCGCGCCCGACGAGACGAAGGACTTCGGTGAGATCGTCGACTGGATCGTCGAACAGCCGTGGTCGAGCGGCGTCGTTGGCGGCTTCGGAACGTCCTATACCGCAAACACAGCGGATTGGTTGGCGCAAAACAACCATCCCGCCGTGAAGGCCATCATTCCACGCTTTCCCGACTTCGATCCCTATGCGGACCTCTATTTCCCCGGAGGCATCTTTCACGTTGCTTTCGGCAAAGGTTGGGGTGAGGCCGTCAAGGAGATGGACTTGAACGTTCCGCGAGGCGACCCGCCGCGCGGGGTGAAACCCGTCGGCGATGGAAGCCTGCTAGAGATGACCATCGACGCGCGGCGGAACGTCCCCGGTGTGTTCGAAGGGTTGAGCCAAGTCACCTTCCGCGACGATCGCCCAGAAGTTTGGGGCGTATCGATGCTCGACTGGAGCATCCATACGCATCTCGAGGACCTCGAGCGCGCCGGCACCCCAATGTTCACTTGGGGCGGTTGGTTTGACGCGGGCACGGCGCAAGGCGTTCTACACCGATTCACAACGCTCGCGAATCCTCAAAAAGCGATCCTCGGTCCCTGGAGCCATGGCGGCGGCTATCACGCAAGCCCCTACCAGCCGCCGGATTTCGCGACGACGCCGAGCCGCGAAGAGCAGCTCTTCGAATCGCTCTGTTATTTCGACCACTATCTCAAAGGTAGAGACAACGGTACCCCGGAAAAAGAGCTCATCTATTACACGCTGGGTGAGGAAGCGTGGAAGACGACGGACGTATGGCCTCCGCCGGGCTTCGACAAGCGTCGATATTATTTCTCCGAGAATGAGAGCCTCGCTAGCGAGCCACCAAGCTCGACCTCGGGAAGCGACCACTACACCGTCGATTTCGAAGTGACGACGGGGACGTCGAATCGCTGGTTCACGCAACGCGGCGGCGCCGATGTTGTCTACGACGATCGAAAGGATGTCGATACTCGGCTCCTTACCTATACGAGCGCGCCACTCGAGAAAGATATGGAGATTACAGGGACGCCCGTCGTTCGCTTATTCGTGAGCTCGACGACCGAGGACAGCGCTTTCTTCGTGTATCTAGAAGACGTCGATCCGTCCGGTCGCGTGCTCTACGTGACCGAGGGCCACCTGCGCGCGCTCCATCGCGCGATATCCGACGAGGACCCGCCCTACACGATGTTGGGCCCGCATCATTCTTACATGTCGAAAGACGCGGCCCCGATGGTCCCCGGCGAGGTAGCGGAGATCGCGATCGGCCTTCACCCGACATCCGTCCTGTTACGCAAGGGCCACCGGATCCGCATTGCGATTGCAGGCGCTGATAAGGACACCTTCACCCGCGTTCCGGAAAGCGGGACGCCCAGTTGGACGATCGAGCGCCATTCAGCTCAGCCGTCCCACGTCGAGCTTCCGATACGCGAGCGGCCGTGACTTGGGCGTATTCTCGGTAAAGAGCTCCTCTAACATGAAAAAGTGCCAACTGCTTCTACTCGTGCTGTTTAGTACTGGAACCGTCGCGTCTACGAGCCCCTTTTTTCTCTCAATAACTCCGGCATTCCAATCTCGAGCCTGTCAACACGGACTACATCACCTTCGTCCGCGAGCTGCCGGACAGCCATGGAAGTCCTGATTCGACGAGGATGACATGACGCCATATCCCCGCGATCTCGTCGGCTACGGCGGAAAACCGCCGGACCCGAAGTGGCCGGACGGTGCTCGGCTCGCGCTCAACTTCGTCCTCAATATCGAAGAAGGCTCGGAATATTCGATCCCCGACGGCGATGGCTTCTCCGAGGCGTCGCTGACCGAAAGCCCCGTATCCTCCGTGCCGCACGGAGAGCGCGACCTCGCGGCCGAGTCCATGTTCGAGTACGGAAGCCGCGTCGGCTTCTGGCGCGTTCTCGAGCTCTTCACGGAGCGCAAGCTTCCGGCTACGGCCTTTGCCTGTGCCTTGGCGCTCGAGCGCAATCCTCCCATGGTCACAGCTCTTCGCGACGCGGCGCTCGACCTTTGTTGTCACGGCTGGCGATGGATAGAGCACTATCGGCTCAGCGAGGAGGACGAGCGCAACCACATCCGCATGGCCGTAAAGTCTATCGAGCAGATGTTTGGCGCCGCCCCTTTGGGCTGGTACTGCCGCACCGGTCCGAGCGTGAACACGCGTCGCCTGCTCATCGAGCATGGCGGTTTTCTCTATGACTCCGATGCCTATAACGACGAGCTTCCTTACTGGGTGACAGTCGCAAACAAGGGCCATCTGGTCGTTCCCTACAGCCTTACGAGCAACGATTCGAAGTTCGCACGCGGTGTCTTTGCAACGTCTGATGACTACTTCGCCTTTCTCAAAGACACTCTCGACGTGCTCTATGCGGAAGGGACGCGGCAGCCGAAGATGATGTCCGTCGGCCTTCACATGCGTCTCGTCGGTCACCCGGGTCGAGCTGCCGGCTTGGCACGTTTTCTGGACTATGTGGCCGACTTTCCTGAATTGTGGGTCTGCCGCCGTATCGACATCGCTCGACATTGGATCGTGACACACCCTTACGAGCTCTGACGCGTGAAGCCTTCCGGAACCAAGACACTCTTAGCTCTTTTGGGAGTCCTGCTGGTCGCCGCGGGCCTCCGCATCTGGGCTCTCGATTACGGGCTTCCACACCCGCTATCTCGCCCGGATGAAGAGCGCATCGTCGGAAGAGCGCAAACGATTTTCGCTAGCGGCGACTGGCACCCAGGAAGCTTCTACTACCCGAGTCTCGTGTTTTACGTGGACACCGCCGTGCTCTACGGCTATTACGCCGTCAAGAAAACGATGGGAGACTACGACCGGCCTTTTGATTTGCTCTTTGATATCGCCGTCACGCGGCCAGGGCTACACTACTTGCTTGGACGTTGGGTCGGCGCCGTGTCCGGCATCCTCACCGTGCTCGTGGTCTATGGGCTCGGGCGCAGCGCCTATGGCCGCGCTGTCGGACTTCTTGCCGCGGCTCTCCTCGCAACGTGCCACCTGCATGTCAGGGAGTCGCATTTCGCGACGGTGGACATCGTGATGACGCTCTTTATCACGGTGTCTTTGCTTTTCGCCGTGCGAGCCACGTCGAAACCTTCGATCGGGAACTACCTTTTGGCCGGTCTCTTCGCGGGGTTGGCGGTATCGACGAAATACAATGCCGGCCTCGTCGTGCTCGGTCTCGTGGCGGCAAGTTTTTATGCGCTACCGAGCCTCGACAAGAAGCGCGTCGCAGTCCGCCTTTTCTCAGCCGGCCTCATAGCGTTCCTGGCTTTCGCGGCGACATCGCCTTATGTCTTGCTCCACTATCAGGGTTTTCTCGCCAACATGGACCGGCTCGGCTCGTTTCTATATGGCGGGCAAGGCGAGCGCGCGCTTTGGGATCACCTGCGTACAACCTTTCCCGCGGGCCTGGGCTGGCCGCTGTTCCTCGTCTCGACCGCCGGCGTGGCGCGGGCCTTCTGGCATCGACGTCCCGCGGATTGGGTGCTGCTCGCCTTCTTGATCCCTTGCTTCATTCTCATCTCGGACGTCCGCGTAACGTTCCCTCGCTACGTATTGCCTCTCGTTCCCGTGCTCGTCGTGCTCGCCGCCGACACCGCAGTGAGCGTCGTCGACCGTTTCGCGGCGGGAAAGCGGTGGGCATGGGTGCTCGCGCTCGTCCTCCTCGCAAGTCCCGGAGTCACGCGCTCGATCCGCTACGACCGTGTCGCGTCGCTCGAGGACACACGTTTACTTGCAGCGGAATGGATCGGTGAGAACGTCGCCCCGCAGACGACGATTCTCTTGTGCAAGGGCTACGGCGCGCCTCATGTCAACGAGGATCGCCGCCGACCGCCGGCCTTCGTCGTTGAGGAAGTCGATTGTTCCTCGGAAATCGACGACCGTGCGTCCGGCGGTCTCTACCTCGTTACCCACGAGCACGAGCAGCTCACCGGGTTCTCCAGCCTCGACGAGCGCTGGCGTGATTGGCTGAAGGAGAACGCGTCGCTTCAAATATCCTTCGACCCGTATCGACACGATAGCGAGGTCACGCCCGTCTTCTATCCTGCTGACGCGTTCTACATTCCGTTCGATGGCTATGCGGGCGTCGAGCGCGGCGGACCCCTCATCGGGATCTGGAAGATTGGCGAGCACTAGTCGTCCTTATAAGGAAATGGACGCGAAGAAAGAAAAAGTACCTGGTTTCATGGAGGCCTTCCTAGGCGACGTTATATACCAAGCCTACACGAGCCATTGTTCAGCTTCCAGTTCCGATGGCGGGGAATATAGACATTCGTGCTGGCGAAGCACGAGGGCGTGCGTAAGATCGTCCATCTGCACGCCTCGAACGTGGAGGGCAAGTCGGAGTGATTGGGATTCGTCCTAGGGTCTCATGATGTCCAGAATTCCATTGACGATTGCCCCCGTGTCGGTGTTCTCCCAATTGCTCGCCAGCACGATGCCGATCGCGTCGTCGGGCAGCAACAAGATGTAGCTACGGAAACCGGTATCTCCGCCGGAGTGGAATACCGTTCGTCGTCCCTCGCGCTGACCGAGAAACCAGCCGAGCCCCAGTTGGACCCCGTCCCTCGACGTTTCA
>SMYC01000053.1 GCA_004356105.1 Acidobacteriota bacterium
ATCACATCTCGTACAAAAAAAGTACAAGAAAGGCATCAAGATCACGGACATGCAAATGATAGAAATCTCCATCACGAAGGACAGCTCACTACCGACGTGGAACTACACAATCCATCCCGCCGAAATGCGGGATTAATTTTTGAGTGAGCGCTAAGCACTGTGGATGGAACCTAATGGACGAAGCGCCTCACGACCATCCCAGCACGCAACGCAAGTGGGCGAAGTTCCAAGCAGACCAAGAACGTCGTAGGAGACTCGCAGAACAAGAACGACTTGAGTAGCCGAGTGCAAGATCGTTGAGGAATTCGTTGGTCGATTCGAAGGCAGCCGCAAGCTCCTGGAAGGTTTGTTCGACCGCTCTCCGGTCTTCCTCGCCGGCATCCGTTTTCTTCATGAGGCGTTTGTATTGAGACCAGCCTCGGCGGGTGAAGGCATAGAGCGTTCGGTTGACGTCACCCAACCCGTCCACGGCCGAGGGAAACAGAGCGCAGGCGACATCCTGGAGCCGCTCTTCCACCTCGTTCACCTGGGTCCAGAGCTCATTTATCAGGGACACGTCCGAAAGAATGGCCTTCTCGAACTTATGGGCGGCGGAGACGAGCTGGTCGGTCTCCTCGGTGATGCGGGTCTCCATGTCGACCACATCCAAGGCCGTTTTCTCGATGATCGTCAGCGATTGCTGGATCTTCTCGATGGCGGCGTCAAATTGATCGTCGGCTTCCTCGACATCTTCCAGCAGCTCCGGCTCCAGATCGTCGGCTTTCTCGATAACCTGTTGCTTCAGGACATAGATCGCGTACAAGAGCTCTTCGCAGGCTCTTTGTGCTTTATTCGTGAATTCTTGCATTTGAATCCTCGTAGCGTCATCGCTCCAGCAGCGCTTTTTGCTGGAGCGATGCTGAAACCGTCAACTATGGACACACAGCGGCGGCGAGGAGGAAACCATCGCCTTCCCCCGCGGTGGGTCCGCAGAACGTACATCTTCAAGAAGACCGTGTCACGTCGGGGCCGCGCCCCCGAGATAGCGTTCGTGGACGAGAGCGCCACGCTTTTCGTCACGGAGGCCTGGCGCAGGCTCCATCGAGAGCGACATCTCTTCTTGTCGCGCAAGGTTCAGACCGCGTGGACGGAGTCGCGTCGGCTGGCGCGCGCGGGATGAGACCTCGCGGACATCGGAACAGGTCGACAGCGGCGCCGCTGACTCGTGCCAGCCGGGCGTCTCCGTCCCCTTGACGCCAGGCTTTACTGACCAATCGCCGCCCCGATCTCTTCAAAAATCGGACCGACTCGAAATCCCTGGTTACGATGCCACCGGCCCGGCGCGTTTGGCTCAGCGACGCGCTGGTTGTGGAGAGCCACGACTTTGAAGTGGTCATTGAACACTGGGGAGCCGGACGTTCCATAGTCCGTATCGGTCAGGTACTGAATATATTTGTCCGTCACGTCCTTGACCTGGTTGTCCCGAAAGGCAATTTCCTGGAAGCGACCCTGCGGATGCTGAACGATATTCACACGTTGATTCTTGAATACACGCACATTCGGATCCAGCCTCAGATGGCCCCAAACCTCGCCAGCCTTCTTGCCGTCTTTGCCTTTCATTCTGACGACGGAATAGTCGAGAGAGGGGTTCGTCATAAACAGATCGTCCGGGTCACACTCCCAGTCGTCTCGCTTCGCCAAAGTTTCGTCGGCCTTCAAACGGTAGTTGAACTGAATCACGGCATTCTTGGCGTCATCTGCCGTCTCGAACACGTGATGGTTCGTCATGAGAATATCGGGGCCGATGAGAAATCCGGTAGCGGAACCGGAAGGCAGCTTGACGCGCGCCACGCTCCGGGCCGCCTCGACCGCGCTTTCGAGCCACCAGACTTCCTTGAAGTTGGGCTCGCCAATGACCGCCTCGAGCGGAAAGCCCGTACCTCGCTCCACAGTTGCGCCACCCGTCCACTCGAAACCCTCTTCGCTCGCACCCTTGCTCACCCATTGCGCTCTCATTGCAGACCTCCTTTACGTGGTCCCGTCACTTCACTCAGTTACGTATCGCACTCTTGATCGCGCCGACCGGAATTCCTTCATTCGCCTCGTACACACCCGGGTCCTCGAGTCGTGGCGTGTCCTCCCCGCGCCCATGATGGATTCCGATAAGCTTCCATTCGTCGTTGAACAGCGGCGACCCTGAGCTTCCGGGCTCCGTCGGCGATCGGTAGTGGATTCGCGTCGCGTTCAGCCCAATCAAGAAGTTGTTTTAAAGACTATATGCAAGCTCGTCGCTTCGGATGGCCGATAATATAAACCCTGTCTTCACGATGTGACGCACGATCTCGGTACGCGATCCCGAGGCGCCCCACGAGATTGGATCGTTTCGGACTTTGAGACCCAAGGGGTCGCCCTGGTTCTCGACGTTGACATAAAGATCCATCAGTGCTCCGTTCAGTACGCCATCACTCCAGTGCGTGGGAAGGAGGATACACCCTGAGCGTCGAAAGCGAGGGCGGGCTTTGTCTCTACGAGCCGCCGGAGTCAGAGGAATTTGGCCGGCGAAGATCGATTTGTGTACTATGGGACCGAGTTCGGGTGAACGAACGTCAAGGGGAGCCCTCTTATGCCAAGTTTCGCTTCGAGTTGTCTCCTCCTCACCTTGTTTGCTTCGTGCTCCGCGAGCGAGCCCGCGAAGGCTAGGCCGCCTGAAACGCTGACGCCGGAAGCGAAGGTGTCGAGCGAAGCCGCAGCCGAAAGCCCGACAGCTCAAGAAAACAAGCCCGCCTCGGTGGAAAGCTTCGTTCGCCAAACCTACATTCACGGCTTGGCGTACGAAGACGCGAGCCGCTATGACGCTTCGGTCGTGCCAGCCTTGCTGAAGATCTTGCAAGACCCAAAGGAAGAATCCTACTGGTCGAATAGCGTTCAAATGTTGGGCATCGTCGGCGACGAGGACGTCGCGGATACTATATTCGCATTCATTCAAGAGGACGCGGGTGCGGAAAAACTCTCGAGAGACCAATACGCGGCGAAATCCAGCGGCGCGTTGACGGCTCTCGGCTACTTGGTCCACCGGATCGGAAGCGAGCGAGCTCTCGACTACCTGATCGAAGGACTGGATCCCGAAACGTGGCAGAAACGAGTGGATTGGACCAGCCCCTACCAAGCCGCGAGCGACGATAGAAACCGCCAGATGACCGAACTATGCGTAATGGCGCTCGCTTTGAGCGGCCACCCCCGAGCCGGCGAGGCCCTCCGCTCGCTGAAAAGCGAAGGGGCCCGGCCGGAGATGTCAGGCCTCCTGGACGAAGCCGTGGCGACCCACGAGCTCATCATCAAAGAAGGATTGAAAAACTACTACAAGGGCCGAAAGAACTGAGCTCACCTGCCGCTCTCCGAGTAGTACCCATCCAATCCTTTCTCCCCGATTTCTCCGTGCGCTTCGATGGCTTCGGCGAGCAATCCTCCCGCTGCCGCCATAATCTCTGAGTCCGGAGGCCCCGCCTGGAGGTCGCGAAGCGCGGCGAGGCCGGACTCGCGGCCGCTCAACGCGAGGCCAATGATGCTCAGTTGTGCGAGCTCGACGTTCCGATCGGCGTTCGTCTCGTGAAAGGGGCTCGTCCACTGCACACGGTCGTTCCAGTTGTCGGGCGAAAGGCCTCCCGCCAAATAGTCGATCGCGCGGTCGCTGCCCGCTCGGTTGGCGAGATAACCGAACGCAACCACCGCCGTCGAGGCGGCGCGGTACCACTCGGGCGAGACCGGCTCTTCGTCGGCGCCGATGAAGGATTCCAACGTGTCGACGGTGGCGTCATCGCCGACGATGCCGAGAAGTGCGACGATGTTGGCCCAGTAAGGCTCGTCTCGCTCGTCAGATAACATATCGACCAGCGTGGGAACGGCCAAGCCGTCGTAGCGCGTCGCGGCCTCGAACGGAAGGCCGTGGTAGTAGATGCGACGAACGAATTCTTCTACGGACGCGGCCTCGACTTCGGAGCCACCGGCATCGGTGGTGAGCGTGACGGCGATGGGTTGCCGGAGAGCCGTGCACTCGGTCGCGTTGAGGATGTCATGATCGACGCCGATGGACGGAAACATGACGGCCCGCGTCGGTGAGTTTCGATGATTCAACGTTTCGTTGTGACCGAACTCGTGAAGCCAGAGAATCCCTTCCTGATTCGCAGTAAAGCGAACGACCGCCAGCGACGCGCCGCCGACCGGTGCACAACCGATGATGTTAGGGCTGAAGGCGCCGCACCAGTTGATCTGATTCACCACTTTGACGTGGCCCGGAAGGCCGATGATGGTCGCGAAGTCAGCGCTCGAGTTGACGATGCCGCTACCCTGGGAAAACGTGGTCACCGGCACATCGCGTCTCAACACCACCTCGCAAGCAACGTCGCCAGCCCCGTCGTCTTCACGAGCAGCCCGGGTGGCGTCGGCGAGGATTTCATCGGCCCGCTCATCCGTCAAGTTCGTGCTCGTGTGCCGGCTCACTTCGAGTGAATGACACACGAGCCCCGGGTCGTCACAATCGAGTAGCGGCGGCTCAACGTCACCGTCACCGCACGTTTGTGCTGTGAGTATCAGTATCGCCAACGGCGACCAAACAAGAAACTTCATTCTGGATTGCCTCAAAGACATGGCTCAGTTTCCTTCCTCGCGCGTGCAAAACAGGGACTTCTAACGTGTTGAGACGGACGCTCCGTTGAAATTCCTCTTCACAATATCCCCGCGGTGCTCGCGTCATCAAGTGTTACCGCGAGTTGCCTTCCAGAGGGATCGGGGTGTGCGAGCGCTCCGCCCAAGAGCGGGCGCACTGTCTCGAGCCGTCGACGCCGCCTAACTGGGCTACACTGTGACGAAGTCTCAGCTCAGCACAGGGAGCTCCGTGAGCAAGCGCCGGAAGTACAGGAAAAAGCCGAGCCAAGCGATCACCGCCGTCCAGCTCGATCTCGAGATCGAAGGCTTCACCTACCACAAGTGGGGTCACGAGCAATTCTGCAAACGTGGCGATTGGCTCGTCGACGGCAACGGCGACATCTACACGGTTTCCAAGGAAAGTTTCGCGGCGACATACACGAGCGTGAGTCCGGGCCGTTATATCAAAACAGCTCCTGTATGGGCGGAGAAGGCCCGCGCGGCCGGCAAAGTGAAGACGAAAGAAGGCTTCACGGACTATGTCGGAGGCGACTACCTCGTATCCAACCACGAGAATGGCTCCGACCCATATGCCGTCAGCAAGGCGGACTTCGAGGAGCGGTACGAGCTCGCGAAGGACGAGTGAGGAATTCCAAGCTTCCGTCCGCCGATCCGGCTAGGGCGATGCGGCCGCATTGTCTTCGGGGCTTCGCCGCGGTGGCCGCCAAGGACGAAAAGGAGCGGGCTGATGACGAGCAAGAAACTGTTTGAACGGCGACGGGTCGCCAACGAGCTCGATCCCACCAATGGAGGTAGCGGGTGAACTGCCGCCACGTCGAGAACACCGGGAATGAAGTCTCGCCTTCGAGCTGCCCGATCGCCCGACAGTGATCTCGAACCCGCGCGATAATGGCTTGCTCGTCGTCCGCCGTCTTGCCCGTCGGAAACTCCAGCATCTCGAGCTCGGCGAGAGTGCCGTTTCCCCAGAGGGCGGCGACGAGGCCCACGAGCATGGCTGGCACCGAGGCGAGATGTGCCCCTCCGATATTTTGCTCGAGGAGTCGGACGTTCCACGACTGTCCTCCATCGATTTTTCAAACGTTTTGAGAGAACAGTCGATGTTGACCGGCAACTTCCTCATCGACCGTGAGTCTATCTGTTACATGTCGCCCGAACGTTACTTCGGACAAGCGCGCACCAAGCTTACCGATCAGTACTCCTTGGGGCTCATCGCCACCGAGCTTCTCGCGGGTCCGAGGCTCCACGCGTCGTGAATCCTTGCGATCTCGAAACGAAGTCCAATCTGTTCAAGGACCTCGAGTCCGGAAACGGAGATTGGGCCAAGCGTTCGCCGGAGTTCACCGGCGTCGTCTGCCGGATGCTGAGATCGATCCCGAAGGCCGATGGTTCTCGTTGAGGGTGGTGCACAACCTTCTGAGAGAAATCGTAATTGCCGAGTCCGCCGACGAGCTGAAGCACAAGGTGCCGTTTTGCGAGCTGAAATCTGTTTTTGCTGATATAGAATGTACCCGGTAGACGCGTTTAGACAGGCCGTTCGGGCCCTGAAGTAAGCGGAGGAGGCTGGGTTGTGCGCATTCCGGACGATAAGTTTCGCATTTTTGTCAGCCACAAGCACGAAGACGCCGCCGTGGCGAGCGCGGCGAAACAAGCCCTTCAAGACCTCTGCGGCGAACGCATCGAATGCTTCGTCTCCGGGGAGAACATCATCGCCGGATCCGATTGGAATCGCCGGATCCGGCAGGAGCTCGGGCGGAGCCACATTCTTCTGCTTCTCTTTACCAACCCAACGCGGAACTGGGACTGGTGTCTCTACGAGGCCGGGCTCTTCACCCGCTTCGGCGAGGAGGACGTTATCTCCGTTGTCTGTCTCTATCCCGCCGGCGGTGAGGCGCCGAGCCCCCTGAAGAACGTCCAGGGTGTTCCGGCCGAGCCCGCCAAAGTCGGGAGATTTCTCTCGAACCTCTGCAAGAAAACCTGGGCGATCGCCGATGATTGGAGGCGCGGGGCGCTCTACCCGAAGGTACCGGCCCGGAGACTCAAGCAGGCGGCGGAGACGATCTGCCAGGCGTTCCCGGGGGAGGACGAGACGTTCTATCACCCATGCCACCGAGTCGTCCTCGATATGAGCCACGTTTCGGAGGTCGGAGACAAGATACCGGAGGAGGCCGTTGTCGTGCAGGAAGACGGGGCCACTTCCAGCTTTACGTTGTCCTTGTTCAAGGCAGCCGAGGGTCCAAGGGTACGAGCGTGGGGCGATCTGTTGGATGGCGTCGACGGCCGCGAGGCCCTCTGGCGCGAGCAACTCGATGACCGTTTCGCGAAGGCTCTTCATCAGGATCTCTTCCAACCCATCACCGCGACATTGCACGCCTGGGACCCCAACGGGCGTCACCGGCGGATCTACAAGCCGGTCCTCTACCGCATTCACAGAAAACCGACTCCAGCGGCCCAAGCGGAGGGCCGACCCGATTCCGTCCGCCCCATCGGGGTCACGATCATCTTCGACTCGCAGTTGGTCCCCGATCGTGTCGGCGGCCTGGAGCTCAACTTGGTGCGCATCAATGCCCGGTACAACCGGGAAGTCTTCGAGCGCTATACCGGGGCCGTCCGGGACAAGCTGCAGAACGATGAAAAGATCTTCGCCGAGATCCGCGAGGCCATCCGCTGGGTACAGGAGGAAGCCGACGAGTACGGCATCTTCGATCCGCGCTCTGTTCACAAGGTTTACGGTGAGGATTACGAGGCGAGCGGTGTTAAGGAGCTCAGCGAGACATGGCTCGCCACCATGCCGTCGCTTCACGACGCTCTCGAAGAGCGGGATCCGGACAGAGTCGAAACCTTGCTGCGGGAGATGGGGGCTTTGAACCGCACCTTCTCGGTTCGCGCGACAAAGCGCTATCTGAAAGTGCTGGAGGCCTCGCCCTCGAACGTCCTGCCGATGCGGTCGGACCGATTGCGACGACGCGGGCCGGGCCCCTCTCCCGGTCCGGCTTGAATCGAACCGAACTAAGCTTCCAATACCTCGATCCTTCCATCACTCGTGAGGATCTCCCCGCGAGCTTCTCCGACCGCCTCGAGAGCCGTATCGCCGGCGCGTGAGTTCATGAGGCGCAGGTCGCCGTCCCCAACCTCGACCTTCAGACACTTGAACCCGAAGGTGAGATGGTCCGGGCCCTCGAAGACGACCGTGCTCGCCGACTCTTTGTCGCTCTGGACCGAGACGTTGGCGCCGACAAGCTGTTGGATGACGGGCACGTCGACCTTCGCGCCCACGCCGCGCTTGATCTCGTAGTTCACCGTGAACTTGTTGGCTTTGGTCGTCTCCGTGATGAGAAAGAGCTCACCGTTGCCGAGCACGTACTCTCTGAGAATCAAGTTGCCGGCATCGACCTCGCCGTCGCGAAGAAAGTCTCCGATATCGAGTGGGCGCGCGCGATCCGTCACGACGTCCGTGTAGTGGAACGTGATCTTCTTGGCGTTCGTGTAAGACACGTCGACCCCGAGATTGCCGCCCATCGCCGAGATGATGGTTCCAAGAATATTGACTCCGATGCCCAGAGTGAGTGTGCTCGAGGATTGGCCGTTGATGGCCGCCCCCGGTTCATTCTCGATAATCTCGGGAAGAGCGCTTCTCGAGGACGCAATCAGCTGATCGATTCGGCCGAGCCGGATTACCGATTTGTCCTGCCGCCCGAGGAGCTCGAGCGGACGAATACCCTTTCGTGGATGTTTGACCACGTTGTATCCACGGTCCTTGAGGAACTTTGTCGATTGATCGCTACAACCCATGAGTTGCCTCCTAAATGAATTGAAAATGCCTGTTTCTACCGAACGAGATCCCTTTCCGAGTGAGTCGACTCAATTTCGACCGTTCGAGTCGTAGGTACCCTCGTCAAGAAAATCCAAAACTGTCTAGTTTCCTCCTGCGAGGTGATTAGCGCGCGTTCATGATGTGTAGGAAAATCCTATATACCCTAGCGCCGCCTGCGACCGCAACCAAGAAACTCACCGCAGAGGCGCAGAGAACGCAGAGGGAAATGCTCCGCGACTTCTGCGCCTCTGCGGTTAAATTCTTTTCCATGAAACCAAGGAGGGCGGCATTAGTAGTATAGAGACGGACGACGTTCAGGCTTTTTCGCCGTCGTTTCGACGCGATTGAGATTCCGCAATCAAAATCCACGTTTTCGTCCGTCCGACACATGGAGTGTCGTGATGGACTTTTCGTGCCCCGACTGGTTATCGTCGCAATTACGCTAGCGCTACCGCACACGGAAAGGATGGACCGATGGTATGGAATGGCTTCGAGTCGGCGGAAGAGCTCGAGAAATCCTTGGAATCAGGAGACATCGAGCGGGGGCGCGCTCTCGTCGACGACTACGTGGCGCAGATCGACGACCGCGGCCAGATAGGTGACGAGAAGACCATTCGGAGAGTTCTGACCGTGCTCCGAAACTACACGCTTTTCGATGAGCTCCAGGCGCTTGGACAACGCATCAAGAACTGGGACCCCGATAATCCTCGCGCACGTACCCTTTACGCCCAGGCACTCATCGACCAAGGGTCCGTGACCAAGGCGATACAAGAGCTCATAGAGATCAAAGAGACGTTGGAAGACACGATCGAGGAACTTCGTGGTCGTACGAGGCCCGCGGAAATCAAAGAGCGAGACGACGCCAAAGGCGAGCTCTACGAGGTCTTCGGGCTCTTAGGCCGCGCCTACAAACAGCTCTACGTGGATGCCAAGCCGAACAAGGCGGAGCCTCGAACCTCCGACCTCGACCTCGCCGTGAACTTCTATGCCAAAGCTTTCCGCGAGAATGCAACGGACAACTATTGGCACGGCGTGAACTTGATGGCACTCAAGACGCACCACGAACGAACGGTCTCCGGGAAGCCCAAAAAGCGCTCGCGAGAAGCCGGAGATACTGCAGAAGTTGTTCTCGAAGCGCTGGAAGAGCTCGAAGAGAAGCGGAAACCGCTGGGCCCGTGGGAACTGGCGAGCCGCGCCGAGGCGCATCTCGCCCTCTGTGACTACGACAAGGCTATCGAATCGACCCAGCAATATCTCGATCACGCCCAGCTGAACCGATTCGCGCTTCAAGGAACGCTTCGCCAATTCCAACAGCTCTGGGGACTCGACGAAAAAAACCCTCCCGGCAACCACCTTATCCCCATGATGAGGGCCAGGCTGGCGCAACTTCCTGGAGGGCGCATCGAGATAGAAATCGAGCCGGGATTCGACTACGAGGGCGTATGGGGGGATGTGAGCTACCAGCCGATCGAATGGCTGAAGTTGGGACTGGAACGGTCGAGATCCGTGGCCCGGCTTGGCCGCAGTCTTTTCGACGGTTCCGGTACGGGGTGGCTCTTCGATGGCTCGTGGCTTGGCCCCAAGTTCGAAGGCAAGCCGCTCGTGCTCACCAACGCCCACGTATGCACGAGCGATGAGAAGGTTCGCGAAAGCCTGGCAAGCCTCGGCTACGACGTTCTTCCACCAGAAGACGCCGTCGTCGGATTTCTGGGCGCCGCGACCGAGCAAAATCCTCCCGAGCCCTACGACGCCGATGAGCTTTTCACCTCGCCGCCACAAGATTTGGATGCCACGCTGCTCCTTCTGTCTTCCGCACCTGACGGCATCGAACCGTTTCCGCGAGCGACGACCGCCGTTCAAAGTGGTGACCGTGTCAACATCATCGGCCATCCCCATGGCAAGCGGTTGAGCGTGTCACTCCAGGACAACGAGGTTACCGGCATCGAGGAGAAGTATCTGTACTACAAAACCCCCACGGATCCGGGCTCGAGTGGGAGCCCCATCTTCAATCAAGACTGGGAGCTCGTGGGCCTTCACCACGCCTCGAAGAAGACAAAGATGGCCAACGAGGGCATCCACCTCGACCGAATCATCGACGCCCTCCGAAAGGCTTTGGCCTGAGCGTCCAAAAATCCGTCGTCTCTCTATCCCAGGAATGGTGCCCAAGCCCGAGGCGGCATCGAAAAGTTCAACCGCATCGATTGGGACGAGAAAAAATGTAGTACATTGGTACGCGCGAAACGACGTCTATGAAATCCGTTAAACACACCGTAGCGTTCGAGATGACACAGCCGGTCGAGAAGTTATTTCCGCTGTTCAGCCCAGAAGGCGAAAAGCTCTGGGTCCCCGGGTGGGACTACGAAAACGTCATGGGGACGACCGAGTTGTCCGAGGACTACGTGTTCTTGACCAAAAGCCACGATCACGCCTCGACCGAAGCGGTTTGGGTCGTGAAGTCTTACGAGCCGGAATCCAAGCGTGTTCAGTTCTACAAAGTCGAGCCAGGCGACAAAGTCGGGATCATCACCGTCCAGTGCTCGGAACAAGACCCAGGACGCACCGAGGTTCAAGTCACCTACGAGTACATCGCGATCGCGGAAAAGGGCGACCGCTTCGTCGAGAGCTTCGATGAAAAGACCTATGCGGATTTCATCGGCGAATGGGAAACGCTCCTACTGAAGCACTTCGCATAGCCAAAAAAGAAGGGGCCACACAGGCCCCCATGCTGGCTAGAAACGAGAGCTAGACTTTGTCTAGCGCCGTCGCCATGTTGTCGAGCGCGAGCTTGATGAGCTGACGGGACGTCGCGACGTTCATACGCATGTGGCCGGCCCCTCCTACGCTGTAGCCCGAGCCGGAGGTCAGCTGTACGCCAGAGTTCTCGACGAACCAACGGCTGAGGTACCCCTCGGGCGACAGCTCAGCTTCGCCCTCTTCCCTTTTCTCGTTGAGAGCGGCGGCTTTTCCCTTGGCGTCGATCTTGTCGACGTCGAGCCACGCGAGATAAGTCCCTTGTGCTTCGGTGTAGCTGACGAGCGGCGTCTTCGGGACAAGGCGGCGCTCGGAGCGCTCGACACGTTTTTGAAGGAGTACCGGGACAGCGGTCAGACGCAAACTTTCCCCGAGGTCTTCATCTGGAACTCGATCGCCCGTATCCACCTCGAGAACGGCCGAGCGGAAGAGGCCATGAAAGCCTATGGCAAAGGCTATGAGAGCGTACCCGAAAGTGCCATTCCTGAAGATCAGAAGCAAGTGTGGTACGGAAGGCTCAAGCACGGACGTGCCCGCACCTTCGCCAAGCTCGGGCGTTTCGACGACGCCCGCGAAGAGGCGAAAGCCATTCACAAAATGATCGAAGAGGGCGGCGAGACCGCCGAGCAATATTTGCCGGCCTATCACTATCTCGTGGGCTACTTGGAGCTCGAGGCAGGCAACGCCGAAAAGGCCGTGGAGCATTTGAAGCAATCCAACCCGAACGATCCGTTTCACAAGCTTCTGCTCGCGCGGGGGCTCGATCGGATCGGCGAACGCGAGAACGCGCTGAAGGCGTATCAGGACATCGTCGACTCCACCATCAATGGGCTCGAACGAGCGCTGGCTTATCCAGAAGCCAAGCGGCAATTGAAAAAAGGCTGAGCTCGAGGCAGCATGGGCCTCCCTGGAGACGGGGGCCCTTCAGCTCAATCCTTGGCGACCGCCCGCGGAGATTTCGGGAACATCTTCAGCGCGCCAATCTCGTAGAGGCCGAGGAGCTGTTGAAGAGTACGTTCAGTCGACGAGACGCACGGTCATGATCACAACGTGAACGGAAGGCACGTTCCGCATACCGTTCCGCTTCGTGGTCTTGATGTTCTCGATGAGCTCGACGACGTCCATTCCCTCGATGACCTTACCGAAAACGGTATAGCCGAACTTCCGCAGATCCATGCTCTTGTGGTCGAACTCGCGATTGTCCCCTGTATTGATGAAGAACTGGGCTGTCGCCGTGTTGATGCCGCTGGTCCGGGCCATCGCTACCGTCCCCTTCCGGTTCTTGACGCGATTCCTGGCTTCGTTCTTGATGGGCTCCCTTGCTTTCTTCTGTTGAAGCCCGGGTGTAAAGCCGCCGCCCTGGATCATCGTGCCCTTCACGACACGATGGAAGATCGTTCCTTCGTAGAAGCCGTCCTTCACATATTCGAGGAAGTTCGCGACGGAAATGGGGGACGAAGAAGGAAGAAGCTCGATGCGGATATTACCGAAGTTCGTCTCGACGACGACGACAGGGTTATCGTCGGCGGCGACGATCGCCGCAGCGAGCGTCAGAGTAATGAGCCAGAAAGATGTCTTCCGAAGCGACACTTGACCCTCCCGTGAAATCTAGCAGGCTGCTAGTCTTGTCCGAAACCGGGCACGGCTTCAAGTCTCATCGCTTGCGCCGCTCCAGTCGCCCGCCGGAATGGTATCTTCGCTCGTCGGGGCCCGCAGCAGGTCGGCGAGCTGAGCTAGCCGCTCGCTGAGCAGGAATCTGGCGTTCTCGGCAGCGTCGTCCCCGCCGAGGGTGAGCTCCAAATCCGCGCCCTCCATTACACGACGATCTTCTTCGAGCTCCGACTTATATGAGCGATCCTCTCGTCGGCTCGTTTGGGCGAGATCCCACGAATCCCTCAGTGCCGCGCATATTTCCGCAATCGCGTCGAGAAGCACGGTCTCCGACAGAGTCAGGTCTTTGCGGTCCTCTAGCGTCCAGCCTTCCAATTCGCTGAGACGTTCTTCGTCCATTTGACCTCGACACCGATGGGGGAAGGGTTTGTAGTGTATCTCGAATTGGACCAAATAGAGCAGAGAAAAAACTATTTCTCTATGACGCGACGTCAAAATTGCACGATGTAAAGTCCGCTATTGCCGACTCGTCGCCGCTTCCAGGCGATGGAGGGCAGCGCCGGCTTCGTCGGGGATGTCCTCGCCCCACGGGTTGTCCGCTGCCTCCTGGAGGATTGGGAGGAACGCCTCCGCCGAGTCCCTTCTCTTGACCCTTGGCGCGAAGCGCGGCGACGTTGACCCAAATTTCGAGACGGGGAAAATTTCCCTCTCGGTCGCCTCGAAGGCTTTTCGCTGGACCTCCTCGCGGGTCGCATCGGCCGCTGAAACGGCCAAAGAGCACATCGTCGAGTCCGACAAACGCACCTTTACCCGGCCGGGATCGTAGTCCCCGCTGGACTTGCCGGTGACCTCACGTTCCATCTCGAGGTTGAAATCTATGAGAGGAAACGGCCGACAAGGAAGGGTGGACACGGGCCACCTCGCGAAATTCTGTTGTCGTCCTATATTTCGAGCGTAACACCGCGGGATGCCGATTCAACGCTCTTTCACTTGATCGACGCATTAGATTTAGCTATAACTTCTACATAGGTAGAGGGACTACTATGCGGCGATGGGGTCAAGCGCAAATAAGAGTTCTCGAATCCGTAATCGGCGGCACGGGCTACGGTTTCGACATCATGGACACGACCGGACTTCCGAGCGGAAGCGTTTACCCGGCGCTTTCGAAGCTCGAAAAAAGCGGTCTCGTGCGCTCGCGCTGGGAGAACGCTTCCGTGGCCCGGCGGGAAAAGCGCCCACCGCGTCGCTATTACGAGATCACACCCTCCGGGCGGGAGGCTCTCTTCAGCGCTCTCGCGGACGCGCGCGACCTCGCCCGCTCGCTCGCGAAAGCCGTGAAGGAGGCCGGCTAGGATGGCCGGGCCCCTCGCAAAGCTGAGCCGTCGCATCGTGGCGCTCGCCGCGTTTCTCGTGCCGGCCGCGGACCGCGAGCGCTTAAAACAGGAGTGGGAAGCAGAGCTCGCCCACCGCTTCCGGCAAGAGCGGACGACACTCGCCGCATGGTCGCTACTACGCCGAAGCCTCGGCGCCATCCCGCACGCCCTTTTTATTTTGAAAGAACAATGGAGCCGCGAGATGATCTCGCAAGATCTGCGCTACGCCGTGCGTAGCCTCGTCAATCGGCCGCTATTCGTCACCGCGGCAGCTCTGACGCTCGCCATCGGGATCGGCGCGAATGCGGCGCTGTTCAGCGTCATAGACGCGGTTGTTCTGCGGCCGCTTCCCTATCCCGAGCCCGAACGCCTCGTCTCGGTTTTCGAAAGCCAGGACGATAAGGGCGGCCGTCGCGATTCTCCAGCGCCCGGGAACGTGCTCGATTGGAACCGATATTCAAAGACGCTGGAAGGTGTCGCGGCGTGGTGGGTGCAATCGACAACGCTTCTCGGTGACGGGTTCGACGACACGGAAGAAGTGCCGAGTGCTCTGGTCACTGTGCACTTCTTTGCCGCGCTCGCTGTCGAGCCGCTCCTCGGACGGACGTTCACGCCTTCAGAAATCACGGGCCAGGCCAAAGTGTCCGTTTTGAGCTACGAGCTTTGGCAGCGCCGTTTCGGAGCCGATCCGGACATCGTCGGGAAAGATGTGCGCTTCAAGAACGCGTCGTGGCAAATTATTGGCGTCATGCCGCAGAGCTTTCGCACACCGGGAACGCTTCGTGGCGAGGTACAGCTCTTCAAGCCGTGGGACCTCGAGAGCGCATACGGGGAGAGGCCGAACCAGGCGCGCGACTGGAGATTCCTTCGCGCCGCGGCGCGCATCGCTCCCGGGTTCACGCTCACAGAAGCACGAGCCGAAATGGACACGATCGCGGCATCGATCGCCGAGGACCATCCGAAAACCAACCACGGTTGGGGTGTCGAGCTCGTTCCGCTCAAGGACGCACTCATCGGAAACACCAAGCTCGCGCTCACGATACTTCTAGGCGCCGTGGGCTTGGTCCTCCTTCTCGCTTGCGCCAACGTCACGAGCTTGCTGCTCGTGCGCGCTTCGGGACGTAGTCGGGAAATGGCGGTGCGCACCGCGCTGGGCGCGTCGAGGATGCGCCTCGTCCGCCAGCTCTTTCTAGAGAGCTTCCTGCTCGCCGGCGTGGGCGGCGCGCTCGGGCTCGCGCTCGCGCGTATCGGCGTCGAAGTTTTGCCGCGCTTCGCGCCCGCGGGGATCCCGCGCATCGAAGAGACCGTTCTCGATACCCGCGTCATTGTCTTCGCCGTACTCGCGTCGGCCGCGGCTGGTATCCTCGCCGGCCTCGCACCCGCGTTCCAAGGCTCGGCCACGATGCTCTCAGAAACACTCAAAAGCGCCGGGGGGACGGTCTCAACGGATAGGCGGCGTCATAGACTCCGCTCGCTCATCGTTGGCGCGGAGATCGCAGCCGCAGTGATTCTGCTCGCGGGCTCCGGTCTTTTTCTTCGAAGCTTCGCGCGCGTGCTCGCCGTCGATCCGGGCTTCGATCCCGACAATCTTCTCGTCGTACGGATGCGCCTCGACGGCGAAGCTTATGGCGGTGGCGGCGCCCATCCTTATTACACGCGTTTTCTCGAAGAGATCCGCGCCCTTCCTGGCGTCGTCGCCGCGGGCGGCGCAACAGGGCTGCCGATGGACGCGCTCGATACAGATTTCGATCGGCCTTTCTGGCGCGCAGGCGAGCCTCGTCCGGAAGGTGGCGGTGCCGGGGTCCAAATCCGCATGCCGACCATGGGCTATTTCGACGCGATGCGCATCCCGCTGCTCGAAGGCCGCGAAGTCGACATTCGTGACGACCGCAGCCGACCGCGGGTGCTCATTGTCAACGAGACGATGGCGCGGCGCACGTGGCCGGGCGAGAGCGCGGTCGGAAAGCGGCTTCACATCGACTATCAAGACTACGAAGCCATCTACGACGTCGTCGGCGTCGTGGGCGATACACGGTCCTACGGACCCAAGAGCGCACCCAAGCCGTCGGTATATATCCCGCACGGACAAAACGCCTATCTCCCGCTGAACATCGTCGTGCGTACCACAGGCGATCCGCTCTTGGTCGCCCCTCTGATTCGGCAAACCGCACTCGCGATCGATCCAGCGCAACCCGTGCACAGCATCCTGACCATGGAAGAGCTCATGGGCGGCTACACGGGGCAGGACCGCTTTGCCGCCTTCCTCATGACGCTCTTCGCCGCAATGGCGCTTCTTCTCGCGACGATCGGGATATACGGCGTAGTCGCCCACAGTGTAAGCCAGCGCCAACGAGAGCTCGGCCTTCGCCTCGCGCTCGGCGCTCGCTCGACCGACATCACCCGCCTCGTCCTCGGAAGCGGATTCCGTATCGCCGCCATCGGTGCGCTCGTTGGCCTCGCCGGCGCGGTAATGGCAAGCCGCTACCTGGAAACGGTTCTCTTCGGCATCTCCCCAACCGATCCCTTAACGCTGATTACCGCCGCCGCGATCCTAATGGGAACCGTATTGCTGGCGTGCTACTTGCCCGCACGCAAAGCCGCCCGCCTAGACCCAACCCTCACGCTGCGCTACGAATAGACGAACACCATAAAAAGCGTCTACAGTTCTGGCACTTTCTCGCTGGCGTTCATTCGCGAAAGAAGCTCCGCCGCCGCGTCGCGGAGTGCGGGTTCGGTAGTGGCATCGCTGACGCGATGGAGCGCCTCGCGGGCGCGGTCGTACTCACCGCTCCGGGCCAGAATCTGGCCATAGAGGTAGAGCAGAGACGGACTGCCCGGGGTGACGTCGAGCGCGCTCTCAACGAGGTCGGTCGCGTCCTGGAGGCGTGTACCGCGAACGAGGTAGACGAAAGCAAGAAGGCGGGCCGTCTCGCTTCGCGTCGGGTCGAGTTGCCAGCTACGCGTGAGCACGCGTTCCGCTTCATCGGCGAGCACGTCTGGGATCGTCGGAACCCCATGACCCGAGTGGTCCCGCAAAAGGGCTCGCGCGTAGAGGTATAGACCCATCGGGCTCGCACCTTCCGCGTCGACGGCGCGTTTCAGAAACGGGAGCGCAGAGTCGGGGCGCCCTTCCATCAACTTCGCCACACCGAGTGTTTCCCAAGCTGGGGCGAGGCCCGGGTCGAGGTGGATCGCTTCTTCGAGACACATGAGCGCTTCTTTGGACCGTCCGGTGAACAGAAAGAGCTCTCCCCAACGATGTTGGACCTCCGCCATGGTGAGCGTCCGGACCGAGATGTTCTCCTTCCAATCGACCTCGGTCACGCTATAGCGAGACTTCGTGAACTTACCAGCCTCGACATAGCCCCGAAGCGCGTCCTCGATCGTGTCCGGGTCCGCGCCGAAGGCCTCGTGGAACGCCTCGAGCTCTTCGGCGCCTCGCGAGAGCGCGCTGAGATAGTGAGCTAGAAGTCGATGTCCTTCCTCTCCCCGATCGACGATCAAGTAATGGACGAGCGCCCACGACTGCGCGTAGAAGAGCGCATTCTCACTCGG
This sequence comes from Acidobacteriota bacterium, assembly GCA_004356105.1. Taxonomy (GTDB): domain Bacteria; phylum Acidobacteriota; class Vicinamibacteria; order Marinacidobacterales; family SMYC01; genus SMYC01. The sequence goes on from SMYC01000053.1 coordinate 17,743, forward strand.
GCTCGACGATAGCGGCCGGTCGGAGACGGCAGTGAGGAGCTCCTCGAGAGGCAACATTACGTTGTCGAAGAGGACCCGTCGATGCCGCAAAATCCCGCCGCCGAGCACGATGCTGTCACCTCTGAGCTGCATGCCCGCGTAAAACTCAGCCATCCCCTCCTGGAACCAAAGCGGATAAGTGCGCGTCGTGAGACTGAGTATGAAGTGCACGTATTCGTGAAAGACGACCCGTTCGTAGGCATCCCGGCCCGCGCTCAAATCGATCGCGATGATGTTCTTGTATCTGCCGTGCCGAAAATAGCCGGCCGCCGCAGTGACACCATCCGCGGTTCGAGGCAAGAACGAAGAAAAACTGTCGAAGTCACGAAACGCATAAATCTGCGTGGCCACTTCGCCAGCAAGCTTTTGATTCGGCAAGACGCGCCCCAGCGCATGACGGAACTGTTCCATGCGAGCAAGAACGGCTCGTGCGCTCTTCTCGTTTGCGTTGGAGATGAGATCGAAGTGTGGTGAGTGGGCTTCGCGCCACGTCTCGCGCGCTTGGGCAGACGACGCGCATAGAACGACGAAGAGTGCGGCAAAATGGCGCGCGAGCTGTCGCATGCGGTCTGGTTTGTTTCGGGGTTCTGTAATAAAGATAGCAAACCCAGGGGAGCTCGTCCCCTGTATCTACAGGGGACTAAGTCATCTGTTAGGATCTCGAGCGATGCAGTATCGAACACTGGGGCGCACCGGCCTGAAAGTGTCGCGGCTCGGCCTCGGATGCGGGAACTTCGGCGGCATCGGGTCGGACGCGCGCTTTTTCGGCATGGGGGAAAGTGAGCAGGATGCGTTCCGACTCATGGACCGCGCGCTCGAGCTCGGCATCAATTTCTTCGACACCGCCGACGCCTATGGCGGGGGCGCGAGCGAGAGGTTCATTGGGCGCTTCAGGAAAACAAAAGATGCGAGCGTTCGCGATCAGCTTCTCTTGAGCTCGAAGGTGTTCAACCCTGTCGGGGATGGGCCGAACGACCGAGGCCTGTCGCGCCGCCACATCAAGCGCCAGGTCGAAGCGAGCTTGACGCGGCTCGGCGCCGAGCGGCTCGACCTCTATCTCGTGCACGAGCCCGACCCCGAGACACCGCTCGAAGAGACACTCGACACCCTCGGCGATCTCGTGCACCAAGGCAAAATACACTACATCGGCGCGAGCAACTTCGAAGCTTGGCGGCTCACGCGTGCGCTCTGGCTGAGCGACAAAAACGGCCTCCCCCGCTTCGAGTGGATCCAGAACGACTACAGCTTGCTCTCGCGGGGACAAGAGCTCGAAATGCTTCCGCTATGTGCGGATCAACAGCTCGGGTTCACACCGTTCAGCCCGCTCGCCGGAGGCTGGCTCACGGGAAAGTACCGCAACTCCGAAGATTATCCCGAAGGCTCGCGGATGACACTTCGCCCAGAGCCCTACAAGCATCTCGTAAACGAGAAGATCTTTTCCGCTCTGCGCCGCTTTCGCAAAACCGCGGAGGATCGCGGTGTGTCGATGGGCTCACTCGCTATGGCATGGGTGCTCGCAAACCCCCTCACGACCGCCATCATCACCGGCCCACGCCGACCCGAACATCTCGACATGGCCGAAGCCGCTCTCGAAATCGAGCTCTCGGAAGACGAGCGCGCCGACCTCGCCGCCACATTCACCGGCTAGCCCACTCCTGATTCTGAAGTAGACCCGTGCGTGGCACGCGGGGCAGCTCAAGCGGTTCGAAGCGTTGCCGATGCGGCAGTCAGGACAGTGCATCGCCAGGCGGCTCGTCCCCTACTAGCTCGAAGGGACCTTCGACGACCAAAGGCTGGTACGCGTTCATACGCCAGGCTTCGTACAACGCGAAGCCTAGAATAAGGATACCGATCACGTTCTCGACGCCCGCGAGGAATGGCGTGGCCATCGCGATAACGCCGATGACGACAAGTGCAAGCAGGTAGACTCCGATCGACGCATCTTCGAGAGCGGCCCCCTCGGCTGCGACTTCAGGCTCTGCCGCGAGAACGCCGGAATCCCCGAGGGTCTGGGTCTCTCGAGCCTGGGGCTCTGTCATCATCGCCTCGATAATGAACGGAATGGAGGTGCTCACGATTGCCATATAGGTCATGGCCACTGCGAGCACTTGATAGCCGCGGCCGCCGCTTCCGCCCGAGCCGAGGCGAACACCGGCGCCCACGAGAAAGCCGACGAGAAGCGCGATCAGGCCGATTTCGTAATCGGTTACCACCAAGACCGCGTAGTAGATGGCTGCGCCGATGGCGCCGCCGATGCCGCCGAAGGCGAGCGCGCGGAAAAAGCGGCTGAGCGGATCGCCGGTGGTGCGTGCACTCTCGAGCTCCTGACGGCAAGACTCGCAGGAGGTCCTGCCATTCACATCGAAATACACACCGTCGATGGCCTTCTTGCAGTATTCGCAGGTGAGCTCGGAGGGCGTTTCTTCCTCGAACTGAGCTTTTTCGAAATCGAGAGGGCTTGCGCCCGGGGTCGGCTGGTCCATGATGCTCCTCGCGCTGGCGAAGGGAGGCTCGCCGGCCGTTTGGGACGCGTTACAAATTGTCGGGGATACTTAAAAAGTATCGCACGAGGATGATGCTTTGAAAACCGTGCTCAAGACCCGTCGAGACGCCGCCCAATCGCAACGATCCGCTCCACCGTGTTTCGAAGATCGTCGTCGGTCGTGCGCGGGTTGATGGTGCACATGCGGAGCACCACCTTGCCGTTCAACTCCGTCGAGCTCGCGAGGCAAAAGCTGTCGACGATGACCGCTTTCGAGAGCTCGAGGTTGAACGCATTCAAGTCGTCGCTCGATTTAGCGAGGTAGCGAAAGCTGACGACTCCGAGCTCGGCCGCCGAGACCACTTCGAGCTCCTCGTGGCCCCGCGCGTAGGTCTCCGCCTTCTCCGCTGCGCGAATCCCACGCTCGACGGCGGCCCGGATGTTGTCGAGCCCGAAGAGTTGGATCGTCATCCACAGCTTGAGCGCGCGAAACTGCCGCGTCAGCTGAAAGCCAAGGTCGCAAAAATTAACTTCTTCTTCTCCAGCCTTGACGTCCTGGAGATATTCGGGGTGAGCTTCGAGGTGCTTCGTCAAAAGCTCGCCGTCGCGCATGAGCACGCAGCCGATCTCGTAGGGCTGGAAGAGCCACTTGTGTGGATCGAGCGAGAGCGAGTCGACGTTGCCTAGGCCTTCGAGCAGATGTCGGTAGGTCGGTGACAGCACCGCCACGGCTCCGTACGCGCCGTCGGCGTGCAACCAGAGGTCTTCGCGACGACAAAGATCGGAAAGCTCGGGCAGAGGATCCACGGCGCCAGTATTCGTCGTTCCCGCATTGGCGATGACACAAAACGGTCTCTTGCCATCGGCGCGGTCTTCGTCGATGGCTTTTCTTAGTGCGTTGAGAGACAGACGATAGCGGCTATCGGTCTCGATGCGACGGAGTTGGCCCACGCCGAAACCGAGGATGCGAAAGGCACGCTCCATCGACGAATGCGTCTGGTCCGAGCAATAGGCGACGCCTCCCGCCGGCCCATCGGGTAGCTTCTCCTGCCGGGCAATCATGAGCGACGTCAAGTTGGCGGCCGAGCCGCCGCTCACGAACAAACCTCGAGCCGAGGCCGGAAGGCCGCACAGCTCCTTGAGCCAATCAATGGTGACGATCTCGATCTGCGCCGGTCCCGAAGCTTCGAGCCACGTGCCCGCAAAAACGTTGAAGCCCGCGGTGAGAAAATCAGCGAGCGCGCCGACATAGTTGCTGGGGCCGGGAACGAAACCAAAATTTCTCGGGTGGTCGACATGGATCATGTTCTCGAGGACGACGTCACGGACGATCTCGAGAACCTCCTCCGGAGCTCGCGGTCTCGCGGGCGCCGGCTCCCGGAGCGCCGCTTCGAGCGCCGCTCTCGAGCCCGTCAAGCTGACCGGTCGCTCGGCGAGGGTGGCGAAGTTCTCCGCCACGATGTCCACAACGCGATAGCCCATCTCTCGCATCGACTCGGCCGAAAGCGCGAGGCTGTCGTCCACGTCCCACTTCATTCTCCCCCTCGTCTCGTCCAAAGAGCGGCCTCCTTGTCGTCCACTAATCCTTCGGCTCGAAGCCACGATAGCGCGTCCTCGGCATCCTCGTCGAACCAGCTTTTCGTCGAGCCCAAACGAAAACTGTAGCCCCAGCTATCCATATCTCGAAACATTCGATCGCGGCCCATCTGGGGAACGTGGTCGGACAAGAGCACCTGGAGGTAGCACACCGCGCTTTCTTCGACGTCGTCGCCGCCCGCGTCGCGTTCGAGACGGGCGCGGCGGGACGGACTCATGCACACGAAATGCGCCGCTTCGTGCAGGACCGAGTGGATCGGGGTGTCTGGCCGCGCGTAGAGCCGATCCTCGACGAGTCCCGCTTCGCTATCGCCCCAATAACTTCCTGGGATCGCGCGGCAGGCGGGAACGTGGTTCAACTTCAAGCCGTATCGCGAGAGCAGCTGTCCGAGCCTCGCCTCGTCGACTTCTTCGAGCAACAGAACACCCACGTAACGGATTGTAGGATAATCTCGACTATGGGGGCGAGCCTCGAGTACAAGCTCGATAAAGTCGTTTCTTATTTGAGAGACGCCAAGAGCGTTCTCTTCATTACTGGAGCCGGGATCTCTGCCGATTCGGGCCTCCCTACTTATCGCGGCATCGGCGGTCTCTATGAAGACGCCGATACGCCGGAAGGCATCACCATCGAAGAGGCGCTCTCCGGGGCGATGATGGAGACGAACCCCGCGCTCACTTGGAAGCACATTCATCAGATCGAAGCCGCGTGTCGTGGCAAAAGCTTCAATCGAGCTCACGAAAGGCTCGCCGAGGCAGAGCATCGCTACGAACGCAGCTGGGTCCTGACGCAAAACGTCGACGGCTTCCACCGGAAAGCCGGTTCTCGAAACGTCATGGATATCCACGGCGACCTCCACTACCTTTCCTGTACCGCGTGCGATTATCGGGCCACCGTCGAGGATTACAGCGGACTCTCGCCGCTTCCCTCCTGCCCCAAGTGCAGTGCGCATCTGCGTCCCGACGTCGTGCTCTTCGGAGAGCTTCTTCCCTTTCGTAAAGTCGAGCTCATGCAAGCGGAGCTCGAGAAGGGCTTCGACGTCGTGTTCTCTATCGGGACGACGAGCGCCTTTCCCTACATCGTCCGCCCGGTCCTCGAGGCCAAGCACAATGGCAAGCACACCGTGGAAATCAACCCGGACGTCACACAGCTGTCGGGCGAAGTCGACGTGCGGCTGCCGATCGGCGCGGTCGAAGCCTGTGACGCGCTCTGGGCGCGATTGACGTCTAGCGATAGTTGACTCTTTTTCGGCGGCGCACGTTTTTCGTGCAACGTTAGCGGCCCTAGGACCGCCTCATATACGAACATGCCCGAGCTCGCTGAAGCAGACGCAGACATAAAGCTAGTCGAAAGAACGCTTTCCGTAGATTTGGATAGCTTTGGCGAGCTTCACCACCGCTATTACCATCGCGTGGTGCAGGTCGTTTTCGGAGTCGTCAGAGACAGGATTTTGGCAGAAGACATGGTACAGGACGCTTACGTAGCCGCACTCAAGGAGCTTCCCCGGCTGAGGGAGCCCGAGCGCTTCTATCCTTGGCTCTGCCGCATTGCCGTCAACCGCGCGATCGAGGACAGGCGCAAAGTGAGCCGGCGAGCCCGCATCGATCTTGAACAGAGGCCCATCGACGTAACGCCTGCCGAAGCGGAAGAGAGCTTGTTGCGAGCAGAGAGCGCCGAAGCGGTGAAAGCAGCCCTCGAGCGCCTACCCGAAGGCCAGCGCGCGGCGGTGACGATGCGGTTTTTCGACGAGCTCCCGATGCGCGCTATTGCCAAAACACTCGGCTGCAACGAGGTCACCGCACGCACCCAAGTTTTTCGGGGAATGCGCAAGCTCGGAGTTTTCTTGAAAGCCCGAAAGGGAGTCAGACGATGAATCCAAGATCCAGTCCCGCCTATACAGCCTGTACAGATCGAGAGGCGCAGCTCGAAGCCTTGCTTTTCAGCGAGCTCGACCGAGCGGCCGAGACGGCACTTCGGGAACATGTCGAGCACTGCAGCGGCTGTCGCGAGGCGCTCGACGACGCGCAGGTCGCCTTCGCAGCTCTCAGCACCATTTCCGACCCACCTCTTCCCTACGAAGACAAGTGGTCGGAGAATTCGGAGAGCGAAAGCGCCGAAAAAGCGTGGGCGGCTCTCAAACGTCGGCTCGAGCCCGAGATCTCCCTCGAGGCTGGTGCACGAGCCCACCGCGTCTACGAGCTCTTGGCGATGGCCGCGGTTCTCGTGATCGGCATCGGCCTCGGCCTGCTCGCCACGCCGCCGAGTGCCGGCCTCCCTGAGGTCGCCGGGTTGGAAAACCTCGACATCGCACCTGAAGCACTCTTGGCGCTCGAGCGCGCCGAGCTCTTATCTGACGTCGGGGTTCGCTACGTCGACGGCCTCCAGGATCTTCTCGTCGGCGTGATGGAGCTCTCGGTCGACGTCGTGACCACGGAAGATCTGTTCCTCACCCGTGAGCGAGCGAGCGAGCTTCTGAGAGATGGAAGGCTCCTCGAGACTGCGCTCGATGCTGACAACGATCGGGACTTGCTTCGAGCCATTCGGCGCGCCGAGCTCTTTCTCGAAGAGCTCGCCGCTCTCGAGAGCTCGACGAGCGGGACCGGCGTCGGCGTCTTTCAAGCGAGCCTCGAAGGGAGCCGGCTCCCCGCTCAGCTCGCCGCCATTGATTTGAACACAAAAGTATCTCTAGCCCTCGAAGCATCTGGCTGGATCGGCCGCGAAGAGCGCGGCTCGAGAAAGGAATTCTGAAATGAGACGTAATGTAGTCTTCTTGTTCCTGCTCATCTTGACGCTCGGCGGCTATCGCTCGAGCAACGCCCAGGAATCGGCTCGAGAGCTCTACCTAGAAGCACGCGAGCACTTGATCGATGAGCGCTTCGAAGAGGCGCTCGCGCGGTTCCAACGCCTCGTGAGCGATTTCCGTGCGAGCGAGGAAGCCGACGACGCTCAGTATTATGTCGGTTACGCCCTCTCCGAGCTCGAACGTTTCGAAGAAGCACTCGAGGCCTATGCCGTTCTGCTCGACCGGTGGCCGGATTCCGTGCGCGTCGAGCGTGCACGCGCGCAGCGCGCCGAGCTTCTCGCGCGCAGCCGCGGCAAAGAAGCGAACGACGATCTGTTTCGTGAGGTCTTCGATGGCTCGAGCTCGTGGCCGCTCAAGCGCGATACGGCGTTCGCCCTGGCGCGCAAGGGAAATTTCACCGCGCATGACATCCTCGAAGAAGCGATGGAGCGCGAAAGCTCGAGCCGGCAAATCGAGCTCACACGCATCCTCGCGCCCTGGGCCTCCGATCCGGCGGCACGCCGCATCCTGGTTATGGGACTGAGCGCCGGACGCTCCTCGAGCGTCAAACTGCGCGCACTGGAATCGCTCGAAGACGTCGCTTCGCATGAAGACGTCACCCTTGCTGTCGGCCGATTATTGACAAACGGCTCGTCTTCGAGCGTCAAGCAAAAGGCCGTGGTGATACTTTCGCATCGGCTCGACACGCCCGGCGCACGCCAAGCTCTTTCCGGAGCGCTCGACGCGAGTAACTCGAGCTCCGTACAAATGCTCGCATGCCGGAGCCTAACGGGACATCTTCTCGACCCCGAAGTGCGGCCGAGCGTCATCCGTGTCTTCCAAGGCTCGAGCTCCTCATCCGTTCGCCTGCAATGCCTCGCGAGCCTCGAAGGCCAAATCAACGATCTAGCTGCGGCGGACGTTTTGCGCGCGGCGCTCGCGAACAAGAGCAGCTCGACCAGCGTCCGCTTGAAAGCGCTTCAGCTCGCTTCAGCGTCCCAGGCGAGCGCGGTGCGCGCCGTCGCCGACGTGGGACTCGAGCGTGGGAACTCATCGAGCGTACAGCTACAGGCGGTGCGTGCGCTCACGTCGGGCAAGGATGACGATCGAGCTGCTGAGGCGCTCGACGGCTTGTTCCGCCAAAGCGGCGTATCGACGAACGTGCTGCTCGCGGCCATCGACGCGCTCCAGCATCACATGGGTACGCCCGCCGGCCCGCCGGCGCTCGGTCGCGCGCTGTCCTCGAAAAACTCGACGAGCGTGCAGCTCCGCGCGATGACGCTCGCGGCCAATTACCTCGACGAAGTCGAAGTAAAGAACGCCGTCCTCGCGATCCTCGAGGAGAACGCGGCTTCGACCTCGGTCAAGCTCCAAGCGGTCGCGATGATGCGCTCACGCATCGACGAAGCCAAAGTGCGGCGGATCGTCGGTGCGGCGCTTCACACATCGAACTCTACGAGCGTTTTGTTGAAGGCGGTCGAGGCGTTGGGAGATGCGGCCGACGAAGCCGATAGCCGACAGGCCCTGGCGCGCGTCCTCGACAGTGAATACTCGACTTCGGTCGTACTCGCTTCGATGCGCGCTCTTGCTCCTCATATCGAAGCGGACAGCTCGGCGCGCAATGCTTTCATCCGAACGATGGAGAGCCGCAAAATGTCCTCCAGAGCGCGCGTATTAGCGGGCGAGCGACTCTTTCCCGGCGCAGACGCGGCCACAAAAGCCCGTATCGCCGATGCCATGGAGGACGTCGTCCTGCGCGCGCGACGACGCGGACAGGGCCGCGGGAATCGCAACTTGATAGAAGACGCGCTGGATCTCTTGGAGCTCATCGACGCCGATCGCGCCGAGACCTTGCGCGCTCGCAGTCGCGCAAGCCACGGAGCTCCAGCGCGGAAGGGCCCCGCGACGAGCTCGTCGGTAACCCTCTGGCACATGGCATCTATGTGATCGATATTGCAAGAGCCTAGAGCTTAACCAGGCGCTCCTCAAATCGTCCGCATGAGGCGCCTTAAGAATGGCCACAGAGGCACAAAGACACAGCGCGGCTGCGCCGCAAATAAAAAATCTCACCGCCGAGGCGCAGAGAACGCAGAGGTTAGATTAGAGACTTTCCTCTGCGTTCTTGTCAGGCTGAGTTATGGTCTTCATGACTCCAGAAAGCCTTCTACGGACATCCGACGATCAAGACGCCGAGCCTCGACAGGATGGCGGAAGAGGGGCAGAGGTGGACGCAGTTCTACGTTGCGGCTCCGGTGTGCTCGCCCAGTCGCGCGGCACTTTTGGGTCGGCTTCCCGTTCGGAGCGGGACGTACGGCACCGAAGAGCGCACGCTGGAACGTAGCGTGCACTCGCCTCCATTGCTCTATCACCTCGGAGAAGATCCGGGTGAGCGATTCGATGTCGCAGAGCAATACCCGGACGTCGTCGCGGAGCTCGTGGCCGTGGCCGAGCGCTTCGTCGGCAGCACGGAGGTGGCGCCCTCCGTTTTCGACCTACGCCCCCCGGAGTGAGCTAGCTACTCAGTGTGCAGGGCGCGGACCGGGTCGATGCGGCTTGCGCGGAGTGCCGGCACGAAGGCGGCCAGCGCCGCGACAGCAAAAAGAATCAACGGCATCGCGGTGAACGCCGCGATATCGCGCCCTTGAACCCCGAACAATATACTCCCTAAGAGCGGCGCGATCAGGATGGCGGCAACGATACCGATGACGCCGCCGACCGCGACCAGCTTCAGCCCGCTGCTCATGAGAATTCGCACGACGTTCCCCGAGTTGGCGCCGAGCGACATCCGAATGCCGATCTCACGGGTGCGCTGAGAGACGGAGAAGCTCACGATCCCGTAGAGCCCGATGCTCGCGAGCGCGAGCGCCACTACCGCGAAGGCGGAGAACAAGACCGCCGACAGCCGTGCGGGGAGGAGCACGATGCCGAGATGGCGGTCCATTGTCTTCGCTTCCCAGATCATCAGCTCCGAATCGAGCTCGCGCGCCGCCGCCATGAGGTCGAGCGCTGTCTTCTGGGGATCGTTGCGCGTCTTCGCGACCACGGTCACGAAGGCGGTATAGACTTGGCTATAGGGTCGATAGACGAAAGCGCGAGGCGCCTCCCCCAGAGAGCGAATCTTGGCGTTGCTTGCGATGCCGACGATAAGAAGGTCCTCGCTGTCGGGTCGTCGCAGAATGCCCCCGAGAGCGTCACGGCCGACGAAGAACTTATCGGCGAGCGCCTGGTTGACGATGGCAGATTGGGGAGAGTCGGCGAGATCCCCTTCGTTGAAGTTTCGACCGCGCAAGATTCTTACTCCGACCGCGTCGAAGAAGCCAGGGCCGACCGTCGTCCGATCGACCATGTGTGACTCGCGTTCCGGCGGAGGCTCCACGCCGTCGACGTTGATCAACATGTTCTGCGTGTTCATCATGTTCAAGTGAAGATTGCCCGTCACGCCCACGGCTTCGACGCCCGGGAGCTCGCGAAACCGCGTAAGCATACGCTGGGTGAACAGACGACCCTCATCCTCGGAATAGCGCGTCGAGGGCACGATGAGCGTGAGGATCGCCGCCGGATCACGGCCGAAACCAGGATCGACGGTCTGTACGCGCTGCAAGCTGCGTAGGAAGAGGCCCGCTCCGACCAGGAGCACGAGGGAGGTGGCGACTTGGGCCACCACAAGAATATTGCGCAGGGTGAACACACCGCTCCGGCCCACACCTGCGCTCTCGTCCTTGATCGTCGCGGACATGTCCAGGTTCGTGCTCTGGAGCGCGGGGGCAAGGCCGAGGAACAGGCCGGCGAGAACAGACACGGCCAGGCTGAAGCCAAGGACGGTGAGATCCGGGCTGAGGTCGAGCGTAATGGGAAGAGGCAGAGGCAGATCAGCGCTGACCAGAATCCTGAGCAAGCCGACCGACACCGCGATCCCGGCGGTTCCGCCGAGCAGAGCGAGCATCGTCGTCTCCGTCAAGAGCTGGCCGATGAGATGGCGCCGCGTCGCGCCGAGCGCGAGCCGGAGCGCGATCTCTTTCTTGCGATCGAGAGCCCGAGCCAGCAGAAAGCTTGCGAGGTTGATGCAGGCCAAAAGCAGCACCAAACCGACAACGCCCGTGAGGATCCACGCCGTCGCCTTGATGAACGTGTCCGCGGGAGGAAAAAGGATGACGTCGGTCGTCGGGACGAAGAGGAACGAGGCCTGAGAGTCCCAGTTCTCGACGTCGTCGTCGCGAAGCCGCGCAGCGACAGCGCTCGCGGCCGTCTCAGCCTGCACGAGACTCACGCCGGGCCTTTTGCGGGCTTTGACGAAAACAGAGTGGTTCCCGCGGGCCTGAAGCTCGTCAGTAGCGCCAGGCATGAGCTGACCGACCATCATCCTCGGTGCGAAGACGGACGGCACGACACCCCGAAAGTGACCGCTATAGGCTTCGGGAGCCACGCCGACAATGGTGTAAGCAAGCCCTCCGATACGAAGGGACTGCCCCACGACACCGGGGTCGCCGCCATAAGCGTTCTGCCAATAGCCGTGGCCGAGCACGACCACCGCGTGTCCGCCGGGCGCGATATCATCTTCGGGCAGGAGCAGCCGGCCGAGCTCCGCCTCGATACCGAGTGTCCTGAAATAGTTGCCGGTCACGGCCTCGCCCGGGACCATCTCGACGCCCTCGGCGTTATCGAACTGCACGATGAGGAGCCGCGTGCCGGAGACCTCCGAGAACACTTCGGTGGTACCTTCCTTGAAGTCCTCGTAGTCCGGCCAGGAGAAGACGTTGTACTCGAAATCGGGGGTCGACAAATAAACCTCGACGAGCTCCTCGGGCTTGTCGAGCGGAGCCTCCCGGATCAGGACAGCGTTGACTAGGCTGAAAATGGCTGTATTGGCGCCTATTCCGAGAGCGAGCGACAGGATCGCGACCGAAGTAAAGCCGGGCGTTTGCGCCAATCGCCGGCCAGCATAGCGAATGTTCTCGAGCAGAGTGTCCATAGCGGTATAGACGTTATCAGGACAAGGCAAGTTCCAGCAATTACGGGGTCGTGAGGGGGCGCACGTACACGGAGTGAGGATGTCTCTTTACGGTTGTTGCCGACGCACAACTCGAAGACCCGAGGCCGCCTCGCAAGAGGCGGGCCCAAAACAGGCTTCCGGACCGGCGCTCGAAGTCGAGGCGGTCAACGAGATCGAAGCGCTCCTAGGCAGGGGCGTCGTCGATGGGACTTCGAAAGGGCGAGCGGCAACTGCAGTCGCCAGCTCGAGGCAAGAACTCCTCCACGAAATCAGGACTTGGATCGAGTTCCACGAATCACGTCTGACGTTCACGGAGCCTGCGCGACGTCCATCTTTGAAATGCAGGAGGAAGATTCACGAGCGGCCCTTTTGACTCGACTCCTATCAAATGCCACAACCTGTACATGGCTGAGCCGGACTTTGGCAAAGAGGAAATGGATGGGCACCGACGTTCAGCCGACCGGGTCGGTGAACCGGTGCCGCCATTTGAACTCTGCCCGGGAAGAGTTGAGACTGGCTAACTGGGCCTTATTCTTGCCCGGCCCCTGCGCTCCAGAAGCCCCGTCAATCTCTACGGCTGACGTGGGCCCGTCGTGGGGG
>SMYC01000054.1 GCA_004356105.1 Acidobacteriota bacterium
CGCCGGGGTCGTAGGCGTCAGCAATCTCTTGCGCTATCTCCTCGATCGCTACCGTAAACCAACGCTCGGCGCTCTCCTGGGCCTCCTTCTCGGCGCCATCATCGGCATCTGGCCCTTCCAACAGGCGGTCCCGCCCGCGCCTGGGCAGACGATCAAGGGCACGGTCGTCACCGTGGAGAACGCCGACAGCTTCAACGCCGAAGACTGGCCAACGGAGCGCTTCACACCGAAGAGTATGCAAGTACTCGCCTCGCTCGCGCTCATTGGACTCGGTTTTGCTGCGACCGAGGGCGTGAGCCGGTTCGGAAAAAGGCGTAACGATCTATGACTAGGCTATAACCGCGCCTAAAACCGCGAGAATTTGACGGCTCTATGGGAGAGCTGTAACATTATTCGGATCGATCGATTTCGAGTGAAGGAGCAAGACTTTTGACGAAATCCGCAACCGTTTCCGAGGCCACGTTCATGGACACGGGCCTCCCGCTTTTCAACGACCTCCCGTACAAAGTCGCCGACCTCTCGCCCAAGACGGTCGCCTTCGGTCGGAAAGAAATCGAGCTCGCCGAGCACGAAATGCCCGGCCTCATGGCATTTCGCGAGAAGTATCGCGCCGAGCAACCTCTCGCCGGCGCCCGCATTCTCGGCTCGATCCACATGACGATCCAAACGGCTGTCCTCATCGAGACGCTGCGCGCTATCGGCGCGGAAGTTCGCTGGGTCAGCTGCAACATCTTCTCGACGCAGGATCACGCGGCTGCCGCGGTCGTCGTGGGCCGCGACGCAACGCCGGACGACCCCAAAGGACCCGCCGTCTACGCTTGGAAAGGCGAGACGCTACCCGAATATTGGTGGTGTACCTTCCAGGCTTTCAACTGGCCCGACGGCAAAGGCCCCAACATGATCCTCGACGATGGCGGCGACGCCACACTCGTGCTCCACAAGGGCGTCGAGTTCGCGAAAGCCGGAAGCGTCCCTGCACCCGATACAGCGGATAGCGAAGAATACAAGGTCGTATTGTCGCTGCTCGGTCAAGTCGCCGAAGACAACGCCTCTATGTGGGCGCCGATCGCCGAATCGGTAAAGGGTGTCAGCGAAGAGACAACGACAGGCGTTCACCGTCTATATCAAATGGAAAAAGACGGCTCGCTCCTCTTCCCCGCGTTCAACGTGAATGACTCGGTGACGAAGAGCAAGTTCGACAACATCTACGGATGCCGCCATTCGCTCGTGGACGGGATTGTCCGGGCCACCGACGTGATGCTCTCCGGCAAAGTGGCCGTGATTTTCGGTTATGGCGATGTCGGCAAAGGATGCGCCCAGGCGCTTTCCGGCCAGAAGTGCCGCGTTGTTGTGACCGAGGTCGACCCCATTTGTGCCTTACAGGCGTGCATGGACGGCTACCAAGTCGTGGTGCTCGACGATGTCGTCGAGACCGCTGACATCTTCGTCACTGCGACCGGCAATTTGAACATCATCGCCGCCGATGACATGAAGCGGATGAAGCACAACGCCATCGTCGGCAATATCGGACACTTCGATAACGAGATCGACATGGCAGGCCTCGCCGCGGTCGAAGGGGTCGAGCACATCAACATCAAGCCGCAAGTAGACGAGTGGCGCTTCAGTGACGGGCACTCGATCATCGTGCTCTCCGAGGGGCGCCTCTTGAATCTCGGCAACGCCACGGGTCACCCCAGCTTCGTCATGAGCAACAGTTTCAGCAATCAGGTGGCCGCTCAAATCGAGATCTACAAGAACCCTGGCAAGTACGAGAACAAGGTCTATACCCTGCCGAAAGAGCTGGACGAAGAAGTCGCCCGGCTTCATCTCGGCAAGCTCGGGGCGAAGCTCACGAAGCTCAGCCCGGAACAGGCGGAGTATCTCGGCGTGAAGGTAGAAGGGCCGTACAAGCCCGATCACTACCGCTACTAATACTGCTTACTCCGAGGTGACCTCGACCCCCTCTTGCGCGGGGCGCGAGGTCACCTCACAAAGCGAACCTCTTACGAAATCGCTCCGGCCAACAACATGTTGCCAAAGTGCAGCGTCAACACCGCCTTGCCTTCGAACTTCCCGTGGCCAGGCGTGATGTCGATGAGCATGTGCTCGGCGGTCCCACTGTCCGAGGAATACATCGAGTCGAGCTTGATGATCTTTGCTTCGTCCGGGGTTTCCCCACGGGCGAGGCCGCCCGTGTAGAGCGCCATCGTCCAATCGTCTGCGCTGTTCTTGATGACGCCGATGGTGTACTCCCCAGCTGGGATCTCGGTGCCGCCAGAGCTGGCAGCCGCCGATAGCATCAGCTTCGGACCCCGCGGCGCCACAAAGACACCTACCTCCGCGCTCTCCGCACGGCTGAGATTCGCCGGCGTCGTGCCGTAAGTGATGGTGGCTTCGGCGCCACTCGGGAGCTTCGCGGTAACGGTCTTGCTAAAGTGCGGGTGGGCTAGCGCAAAGCTCGGAGCGAGCAGAAACACGAGCACACATAGTACGGAAACAATTTTCATTGACCTTCCTCCAGTGCCGCGGATGCTATGAGCATCGGGTACCAATTGCAAGTGTCTTTATGGCCTTTGTGTGGCGACGGCGTGACGAAAAGGTGGCGGCTCGATCCAAGAACTCCTTTGAACAGAGTAAGAAGCGCCCATCGCTCGTAAGAATTACACGCGCGAGAGCCGATGCCTCTTGCTCCTACATTCGCGGAACTGCGTAATCCGGCCCCGTTCGCTCCGGGTCCACTTGGCGCGATCTTTGCTAACCTGATCATACTTACCGCGATTTCAAACAACTAAAACTGAAACCCGGTACGTTCCCAAAAGGGGGTCGTCGTGAAACTTCACCGTCATCTCTTCGTCTGGCTCTTCGTCGCCGCAGCCGTAGCCATCGCCGGATGCCAACCCGACCAGCCCGCTCCTGTCGATCCTGCGACGCAAGATCCGCTTTGGGCCGATGTCATCGTTTCGCACACGAGCGGCTCGGTCTCGAAGAAAGCGCACGTTCGCGTGCGCTTCGCGGAAGACGCCGTCAGCGAGGAGCGCGTCGGCAAGGACGCGAGCTCGGTCCTCTCGATTGAGCCCGCGGTCGCCGGAAGTTTGACCTTCGCCGACCCGCGCGGGCTCGTCCTCGTGCCTTCGGAGGATCTCAGCAGTGGTCAGCGCTACCGCGTGACCTTGAGCCGCCGCGGATTGCAGAACATCCCCGGAGCTCTCGAGAGCTTTGTTTTCGACTTCGAGGTCATCGAGCAGGCCTTCGAGCTCGAGCTTCATGGCTTGAGCGCGAGCGCCGCGGGCGATGGAAGCATGGTCCTAGGCGGCGTGCTTCGCACCGCGGATACCGAAGACGCCGACCGCATCGAACAGATGCTCGTCGCGCGCTTCGAGGGCGAGGAGAAACCGATTGCATGGCGGCACGTGCGCGACGGCAAAGCCCATGAGTTCGACGTGGGCGCCATCATCCGGCAGGCTGAAACGGCCTCGCTTCGGCTCGAGTGGGACGGCTCGGTTATTGGCGTCGACGACCGCGGCGGGCGGGACGTGGACATCCCCGCCGAGGGACTCTTCGAGATCACGGGCGTTCAAACGATGCGCGAGGCGCAGCCTTACGTTCAAGTCTATTTTTCGGATCGGCTCGACCCTCAACAAAACCTCAAAGGGCTCGTCCGTCTCGGCTCGGGCGAGCACACCGCGCGCATCCAAGGGAATATTCTCAAGATCTATCCGGAGCCTGGTTTCGAAGGCACGGTCACGCTCATTCTCGAGCCCGGCATACGAAACCGCGACGGCGGCCGTCTCGAGGAGGTGTTCCAGCAATCGGTCGCTTTCGAGAGGCAGCGGCCGCAAGTGCGCTTCGTTGGCAAAGGCGTCATCTTGCCGGACAACCCAGTGCTGCTGATCCCTTTCGAAGCCGTAGGTGTCCGCGCGGTGCACGTCGCGGCGTTCCAGGTCTTCGAGGATAACGTCGGCCAATTCTTGCAATCGAACAAGCTAGATGGCGCGCGCGAGCTCCACCGCGTCGGACGCTATCTCTGGCGAAAGAAGCTTCCTCTCTCCCCCACCGAGCCCAATCGATGGAACCGCTACAGTCTGGATGCGACCGAGCTCTTCGACGAGCACCCGGGTGGTTTGTTTCAGTTGACGCTCTCCATCACACGCGCCGACGCGACGGCGACCTGCCCAGGGCAAGAGACGCCGGAGGATGTCGCGGCTCCCCTCATGAACAACGAGGACCTCTGGGTGCAGGAGAGCAGCGGATGGAGCTATGCCGAGGATTATTACGGGCAAAGCGGCGACGGCAGCAACTGGCGCGACCGTCGCGATCCTTGCAAGGACGCGTATTACCAATACGCGAATGGCGTGCGCGACGAGCGAAATTTTCTCGCGTCGAATATCGGCCTTCTCGTCAAGCGTGAGCCCACCGGGAAGCTTTTCGTCGTCGCCACCGACCTTCGCACTTCGGAGCCGATGCGAAGCGTCGACATCGACCTCATGAATTTCCAAGACCAGCGCATCGGCCAGGCGAGAACGAACGCCAACGGCTTCGCCGAGATCGACGTCAAAGCCACTCCGTTCTATCTCCTCGCCGAGAAAGGCACCGATAAGGGCTACCTCAAGCTCTCTCGCGGCACGGCACTTCCCGTGAGCCATCTCGATGTCGGCGGCGAGATACTCACCCATGGGATCA
The DNA here is from genome assembly GCA_004356105.1 of Acidobacteriota bacterium. Classification (GTDB taxonomy): domain Bacteria; phylum Acidobacteriota; class Vicinamibacteria; order Marinacidobacterales; family SMYC01; genus SMYC01. The sequence continues at coordinate 4,681 of SMYC01000054.1, forward strand.
AGGCGACCATCTATGGCGAGCGCAGCGTCTGGCGGCCCGGTGACGATCTTCACCTCACTTTGGTCGTCGAAGACCAGAGCGGCCGCATCCCGCCCAAACACCCCGTCACGATGGAGCTCATGAGCCCGCGAGGACAGATCGTGGAGCGTCTGACCAATGCTGATCCCGTCGGCCGTTTCTATGCCTTCACGATGAAGACCGAGGAGGACGCACCGACCGGTATCTGGACCGCGCGCGCACGGCTCGGCGGCGCTACGTTCACGAAAAGCCTTCGTATCGAGACAGTCATGCCCAACCGTCTCAAAGTCAATCTCGATTTCGGCACGGAGACGCTCGAGCGGAGCCACATGCCGCTCTCGGCCGAGCTCTTCGGCCAATGGCTGACGGGTGCTTTGGCCGCGGGTCTCGATGCGGATGTACAAGTGCGGCTCACGCCGACGCCGACGCGATTCTCGCGCAGCACCGATTTCGAGTTCGACGACCCCGCGCGCACGTTCGCGGGCGAGCTCGAGACCCTCTTCGAAGGTCAGCTCGATAGCGAAGGCTTCGCCCGATTTCGCGCCAATATCGAGGTCGAGCAACAAGCACCCGGCATGTTGCGAGCGAGCTTCAGCTCGCGTGTCTTCGAGCGCGGCGGCGCCTTCAGCGTGAGCCGCGAGAGCTTTCCCTTCTCGCCCTACGACCACTATGTGGGGATCAAGATTCCGAAAGGCGACGCGACCCGCAACATGCTCTTGACGGACGTCGAACACACGGTGGAGATCGCGAGCCTCGACAGGGAGGGGCAGCCCGTGTCCCTCGAGAGCGTGCGCATCAACCTCTATAAAATCGACTGGAGGTGGTGGTGGGATAAATCCGGAGAGTCGCTCGCCCAATATGCGAGTGCGCAGCACACGGGCGTCGTGGAGCAAGACACCATCGCGACCATCGACGGCCGCGGCACGTGGACGTTCCAAATCGAATACCCGACGTGGGGCCGCTACCTCATCCGAGCTTGCGACACCGTCGGCGGCCACTGCACCGGCAAAGTCTTCTACATAGACTGGCCTGGATGGGCGGGCCGCGCGCAAGAGCAATCCGGTCCGAGCGCGAGCACGCTGAGCTTCGTCTCGGACAAGCCGTCCTATCGCGTCGGTGAAGTCGCCAATATTCAACTCCCCAAAGCTACCGCTGGGCGCGCGCTTCTCACCATCGAATCGGGCTCCCGGATTCTCGAGCAACGTTGGCTCGAATTCGACGGCGGGGACGCCATAGCGCCGCTTCGCATCCCCGTCACCGCGTCCATGGCCCCGAACATCTATGTCAGCGTGACCCTCATCCAGCCGCACGCAGGAAAGACGAACGATCGCCCGATCCGTCTCTACGGCATCATCCCTCTTCTCGTGGAGGATCCCGAGACGCGTCTCGAACCCACGCTCCAGGCTCCCGAAGAATGGGCACCCCGCTCAACCGCAAAGATCCAGGTCGCGGAAGCATCCGGACGCGCGATGACGTACACCGTTGCGATCGTCGACGAAGGCCTTCTCGGCCTCACCAACTTCAAAACGCCGAAGCTCCACGACCACTTCTTCAAGCGTGAAGCGCTCGGCATTACGACATGGGATCTCTTCGACGACGTTGTCGGCGCCTATGGCGGCGAGCTCGAACGACTGCTCGCTCTAGGAGGCGGCAACGCCGTGGATATCGCGCAAGAGACCGAGCGCAAACGCTTCCCTCCCGTCGTGACCTTTCTCGGGCCCTTCGAGCTCCCCGCAAGTGGCAGGAACGAGCACCAGTTCGACATTCCTCAATATGTCGGCGCGGTCCGGGTCATGGTCGTTGCCGGGAGTATTAGAGGCGCCTATGGATCGACAGACAAGTCCGTCTATGTTCGCAAGCCTCTCATGCTCCTCCCGACCCTCCCCCGCGTGATTGGGCCGACGGAAGAACTGAAGGTTCCAGTATCCACGTTCGTCATGGACCCGTCGATCAAAGACGTCACGTTGACGATCGAAGTCGACGATCATTTCGAGATCATCGGCGACAAGACGACGAGCCTGTCTTTCGAGACGCCCGAGGAGAAGCTCGGCTTTTTCTCGCTGAAAGCCGGCCGCCGTCTCGGCACCGGGACCGTGCGCGTCACGGCCACGAGCGGACGCCACCACGCAAGCGCGGAGATAAGCCTCGAGGTCCGTAGTGCAAACCCGGCGACGACCCGTGTGATACGAACGACCATCGACCCCGGGGCGAGTTGGAATACGACGATCGAGCCGCACGGGATGCCGGGAACGAATCGTGTTAGCCTCGAAGTCTCGGCCGTGCCTCCTCTCGACCTCGAGCGACGCGTTGACTATCTCATCCGCTACCCGCATGGTTGCGTCGAGCAGACGACCTCTGCCGCTTTCGCACAGCTCAACTTGCCTCTCCTGACGAAACTCGATGACGGCCGGCGCGCCGAAGTCGAAAGAAACGTCCAGTCCGGGATCGAGAGGCTCCGCCGTTTCCAGGTACCGAACGGCGGCTTCGTCTACTGGCCTGGCGGATTCTGGGTCGTCGACACGCGGAACAACTGGTCCACGAACTATGTCGGACATTTTCTCGTCGAGGCCGACCGTCTCGGCTACTACGTGCCTGCCGCGATGTTGTCGGATTGGGTCAACCACCAGAAATCCGCGGCACATGCGTGGACCGGCGGAAGCGACCACGCGGCGCTCGACCAGGCTTACCGGCTCTACACGCTCGCCCTGGCCGGGTCCGCCGAGCTCGGCGCCATGAACCGCTTGCGTGAATCTAGCGCGCTTCCCCTCGTGGCGCGTTGGCAGCTCGCGGCGGCTTATCAGCTAGCCGGTATCCGTGACGCCGCGGACGAGCTCGTAGCCGGACAGACGACAGACGTCACCCATGACGGCAAGAGCGATCCGACCTTCGGCTCGACGCTTCGCAACCAGGCGATCGTTCTCGCGAGCCTCGTCAGCCTCGACCGCAATGTGGATGCCGAGATTGTCGTCCGCAAGCTCTCGCGACAGCTCGCCTCCGACCGCTGGCACAGTACGCAATCGGTCGCCTATTCCCTATTGGCACTCGCGCGCTTCGCCGGAGGTGCAGAGCTTCGAACCCCTAGCTTCGAGCTGCGGCTCGGCAACGGCGCGCCGACACGCGTACAGCTCGAGGCGCCCATCCACTCACAGCCTCTTACTTCGGTTTCGGATGGCGGCACGACGATGATCGTCAACAACACCTCGGATCGGCCGCTCTACGCGAATGTCACCATACGCGGCATCCCCAAGCCCGGAGCGGAGCAGGCAAGCGCGAGCGGCTTGCGTTTGTCCGCACGCTATCAGGACCTCGAGGGAAACCGCGTCGACATTCGGCGAGCGGGACAAGGGCTCGACTTCGTCGCCGAGGTGAGCGTTACCAACACGAGCGGGGCGCCACTCGAGAACCTAGCACTCACGCAAATTCTTCCGTCGGGCTGGGAGATCTTGAGCACGCGTCTCGACGAAGCGCTGGCAGGCAACGCCAAGAAGATGTCGGCGAGCGAGTATGAAGACATTCGGGACGACCGTGTCCTCCGCTATTTCGCGCTGAAAGCGGGCGAGACGAAACGCTTCGTGACGCTCGTCAACGCGGCCTATGCCGGGCGCTACTACTTGCCGAGTGTCTCCGTCGAAGCGATGTACGACGCGACAAAAAATGCGCGCACCGAAGGCCTTTGGGTCGACGTCGTGGGTGGGAAGCCGTGACGACCCGCCGGCGACGAGCCGGAGCACTCGCGACGGCCGCGGCCCTTCTCGTGGGCGCGGGGTTCTGGACGTGCCTAGAAGAACCTCTATTCAACGTTCCCACCGCTGCCGTTCTCGTGGGGCGCGACGGAACGCTTCTGGGTGCCCGTATAGCGAGTGACGCGCAGTGGCGCTTTCCTGCGATGACGCACGTTCCCGAAAAATTCGAGACAGCGATCGTCGCTTTCGAGGACAAGCGTTTTCACGACCATCACGGCGTCGATCCGATCGCTCTGGCACGCGCCCTCTATCTGAACGTGACCGAAGGCAAGATCGTGAGCGGCGGGAGCACACTGACAATGCAAGTCATCCGACTTTCCCGCCGCAACCGCGCGCGCAGTTACAGCGAAAAGCTGATCGAGTCCGTGCTCGCGCTTCGGCTCGAGCTCGAGCACACGAAAGACGAAGTCCTCGCGCTCTACGCGAGCCACGCGCCCTTCGGCGGGAACGTCGTCGGACTCGAGGCCGCGTCTTGGCGCTACTTCGGCCGCGCTCCCGAGCAGCTTTCCTGGGCCGAGTCCACAATGCTCGCGGTGCTTCCGAATAGCCCCGCGCTCATCCATCCGGGAAGAAATCGTGCCGAGCTTCTCGCGAAGCGTGACGCTTTGCTGAGCAAGCTCCACGACAAAGGGAAGCTCGATGCGCTCGACCTCGAGCTCGCACTCAGAGAACCGCTTCCGTCGAAGCCGCTGCCGCTCCCCCAAGCGGCTCCGCACTTGCTGGACACGTTGCGCGCGCGAGCCGGCAACGGCACCCATCGCTTCGATACCACCATCGACCCATCGATACAAGCCGCTGCGAACGCGATCGTGGCTGAGCACGCTCGCAGGCTCTCGCGACAAGACATCCACAACGCCGCCGCCATCGTCGTCGACAACGTCAACTTCGAGGTCCTCGCTTATGTCGGCAACGCCTCCTGGTCCGCAGACGGGGAACGGGGCCACGCCGTGGACGTCATCCAGCGTCCGCGCAGCACCGGCAGCATCTTGAAGCCATTTCTGTTCGCGGCGATGCTGGACGCCGGCGAGATTCTCCCCGAGAGCCTGGTGCCCGATGTGCCCACACAATATGCCGGCTACGTGCCGGAGAACTACGACCACGCCTATCGCGGCGCTGTGCCGGCGAAGGTCGCGCTCGCGCGCTCGTTGAACGTTCCCGCCGTCCGAATGCTCAGACGTCACGGCGTGGGACGGTTCCAAGACTTCCTGACCCATATGGGGATGACGACCCTCAACCGCAGTCCCGAGCATTACGGGCTCACGCTCATCCTCGGTGGCGCGGAGACAACGCTCTGGGATATGGCCGCTCTCTATGCGAACCTCGCCGAGACCGCGCGCCAGCGTCGAGCGCGCACGCCTTCGACCTACCGCGCGCTGAAGCTCAGGAGCAAAGACACAACACGTACCGAACGTACCGCGGAGCTCAGCCCCGGCGCCGCTTGGCTCACGCTCGAAGCGCTCGTCGAAGTCGCCCGCCCCGGCGACGGACGTCATTGGCGAGAGTTCGGCAGCTCGCGGCGTATCGGCTGGAAAACGGGCACGAGCTACGGCCACCGCGACGGCTGGGCGATCGGAACAACGCCGAGCCATACGGTCGCCGTCTGGGTCGGCAACGCAAGCGGCGAAGGACGTCCCGGCTTGACGGGCACCGCGACCGCGGCGCCGATCTTGTTCGATATCTTGAACCGCCTCCCTGCCTCTGAGGATGCCAGTTGGTTCGAGCCCCCTTACTTGCACATGAAACAGGTCGAGGTTTGCAAGGACGACGGCTATCTCGCCGGCGGAGGCTGCGAGACGAGTGAAGAATGGATCCCGAAACACAGCCACTTCGATCAAGTGAGCCCCTACCATCAGCGCGTACATCTCGACAGCGAAGGCCGGAAACGCGTGCATGGTGCCTGCGAGGCACCACGCGCGATGACGCATCGCTCATGGTTCGTCCTCCCCGCCCATTTGGAGCACTACTACCGCAAACATCACGCAGACTATCGAAGACTTCCGGCCTACCGCGCGGACTGCCGCCTCGCCGGAGCCGACGATGCCCCCATCGCGTTTCTCTACCCCAACCACGGGACTCGACTCTATATCCCGATGGATCTGGGGCAGGAAAAAGGCCGCACGATTTTCGAGGCCGTCCACCGCGACGAAGAAGCCACTTTGTTCTGGCATCTCGACGAGCGCTACCTGGGAAGCACCACGAGGTTCCACCAGCAAGCGCTCGACATCACGCCGGGCCCCCATGTGGTGACGGTGGTAGACGAGCAGGGGAACCGGCTCGCGCAGCCCTTCGAGATCCTTTCAGCCCAGGACTGACCGCAGAGGCGCAGAGAACGTAGAGGTTAGGTTAGAAGAGACTTTCTTCTGCGTTCTTGTCAACCTGAGTTATCGTCGACTCCAGGAAAGTCCAAGAACAATCGCCTCCCCTTTCTTCACGCGAATTCCTAGCCTAGCCAACGAGACTATGCAGAGCACAATTCTCCGCGACCTCTGCGCCTCTGCGGTGAGATTTTTGGTTGCGGCGCAGCCGCGCTGTGTGCATCCGAGACCGCGTATTCGGGCCTTCGCTGCACTCGCAGGAAGTTCGACGAAGCGACGGAAAACAACGCTTCGTCGAAATTCCTATGAGTCTTTACGCCCTTTTGTCGGGCGTCATGTCAAAGGGCCTCTGGCCGTTGCCCTTGGTAGTCACACCGACTGCTTCCCTCGGGGCCAGCCGAGGTCCAACCGGATCGAGTACCTGTAGGGAATCCACGTGAAGCTGTCTCTGCGCTGCCAGCTCCTCTTGAGAGTCCGCCGAGATTCGTTGGCGCGGGGCCCGGGTCATGCCATCTTGCCCTTTAATGAACTCCTCGAGTGCAAGAAATGCTTCGCTGTCGCGCATTTGTTTCCGCGGGTGCTTCATCATGCAGGCGGATGCGGCATCCAGCGGCCCGCTGATCTTTCGGTCGAGGGCCAGCTTGGCGCACCGGACGGCGTCGATCACCACGCCCGCGGAGTTCGGCGAGTCTTCAACGGAGAGCCGCGCCTCGAGGTTCATGGGAACGTCGCCGAAGCCGCGCCATTCCAGGCGAAGAAAGCAGATCTTGTTGTCGTTCTGCCAGGGCACGTAGTCGGAGGGGCCGATGTGAATGTTCTCGTCCGCGAGGCGTTGGTCGAGCTGAGACTGCACCGATTCCGTCTTTGAGACTTTCTTGGACGCGAGTCGCGTCTGTTCCAACATATTCAGGAAGTCGGTATTGCCGCCCGTGTTGAGTTGGTAGGTACGCTCGATCTTCACGCCACGGTCACCGAGTGTGCGCGTGATGATTCGGTGCAGGAGGGTAGCGCCGAACTGGCTCTTGATATCGTCGCCAACGATCGGAAGCCCTTTTTTCACGAACTGCTCGGCGAACTCTGGATTAGATGCGATGAACACAGGTACGCAGTTGACCAAGGCGACACCAGCATCGAGGCACGCCTTCGCGTAGTGACGCACGGCCTGCTCCGAACCCACCGGTAGGTAGCAGACGAGGATTTCCGCGCCAGATGCCTTGAGCGCCTCCGAAATATCAACGGGCGCGGCATCGGATGGACGAAAGGCCCGGTCGTCGGGATAGCGGTCCATGTGGCCTGCAATCCCGTCCAAGACAGGCCCCATCTGGACGGTGACGCTGGTCTCGGAAAGCTCCCGTTGGAACACGGTTGTGCAGTTGGGATGGGCAAAAATGGCCTCGTGAAGGGGTCGCCCCACTTTTCGTCGGTCCACATCGAATGCAGCAACGACTTCGACGTCCTCGATTCGGTAACCACCAAGCTCAGGATGGATAAGCCCGGCAGCTTCCGAAGAATCGTGGTGCCGATAGTACTCGAGTCCCTGAACCAGGGAACTGGCACAATTGCCCACGCCCGCGATTGCAATTTTGACTTTACTTGTCACGAATGCTCCTTCTCTGTGAGGCGGTCGCCTCGGATGTTTGGCTAGAAGTCTCACTCTTGTCATGAAGGCGTTGCCGTAATGGCCAAGATACGCTCTCGGTCGGCAACGCGAACCCCCGCGAGACTCGCTAGCTCGTTGAATCTGTGGACATCGATATTCTTCCGATGAAATGCCGTGGCCGCCAGCGCCACCAGTCGAGAACAAAGGGAATCCATCTCATGGAGCTCTGGCGGGAGCGCAAGCTCCCTTTCTATTGGCCTGTATTTTTCACTTTGCAACATCGTTTCTAGTTGATCGAGCTCTCGGTCCGTCAAGAGCCGCAGGTTCCTCAAACGATGCGCAGCCACTCTAGGGCTCGTGCCGTAGTAGTGCGCCGTGCGCAGGACGTCCGACAAAGTGATCGGGTGACAACCCTTGCGCTGACGACCATCCACCCGGCGGCTCTCGCCCTTTTTGTCGCGACCGTCGCCCTCTGAAAACACGGAGAGCACCGCGGGACCAGCGCGTCCCAATGTCTCTTTGCCCAGGGTCTCCACGTATCGACGCAGGCCATGCTGGGGAATCAGAAGGCCGCTTGCGAAAGCGTCGGCCCTCAGCTCTGCAAGTTCAGAGGCCACGTCAGTGATGCAGACACGCCAAGGTGCTTCGGTGCCGAACAAAAAATGGGCAAGTCCGTGTGCGTATCTGAAGCGGCGATGTTCGAGACTAAGATTCTTGTCGACCACAACGAGAAGCCCGTGGTCCCGGTGAGCGATCGAAATCGAGATGATTCCTTCAGGCAGAGACGCCTTGGCCGAACGAACGCCCGACGTCATGAGCAGTTCGTCGACGAAACGGACAGGCCCCTCTCCAAGTGCTAGACGGCGGCGCTCATCCTCCGCAACGCGATGTCCTTGCTGCGCCGCTTGCCACGGCGTATTGGCGCGCTCGATTCGATACAAAGGAAGGGGGTCTGCAAGGGCGTTGATCTCGAGTGTGGCTTCGAGTTGGGTGAGAGCTCTCGCCATCGCACATACGCCGGCGAAGGAGCTCGGCCCCTGATCTTCCGCGAGATCAGGATGGGAGCGGAACAGCTCGGCAACGCCATCCACCTCCTCGTCGTCGGTAGCCCGGGGCAGGAGCTCGCTGGGGCTGCAGCCATAGAAGGCAGCTAGCCGACGCAGGTCTTCAGCCTTCACGGATCGCCGCCCTGTCTCGATCTGGGCGACGGTGGCTCGCGATACACCAAGCTGAGGTGCGATGTCAGCCTGAGTGAAACCGCGTGACGTCCGCGCTTCCTGGAGGATACTACCGATATCTTTCAGCTTCTCTGTCATGCTCGATCTCCCCGCTCCTTTCAGGGGAACCGGTACTGTAACACGTCTACGGATGCTCGTCAAGAATGTTAGGATTTCTTACATTGTACCGTCCGGCGCTCCTCAGAGAAGTCTGTTTAGCTCGTTGTGGAACGTGCCCAGGCCTGAATGCTACGATTGATCCGGCAACGCATTGCCCCCCTGGGACGAGGGAGGTGCTAACATCTGACCCTGGGAGCACTCGGAGCCAGCATTCGGGTGCGCGCCAACGCGGCGGAGGGTCATCCAAAGGCGTCGGGTAGGAAGTGCAGTTTTGAGCTCCATGGTGTTTGAGAACTACGGCGGTATATTCCAGCTGCGTCTGGAAACGGCTGAGGATCTCGCCTTTTTGGGGAACCTGAAAGAGTCCAGGTGGGCGGCAACGAGCGCACCGGTTGACTGTTTTCGCTGCGATCCCGCCGTGCTGAAGTGTCTCGATCCCAATGAGACCGGACGGATCCGTACTCAAGACCTGAAAGATGCGCAAGAGTGCCTGTTTCACTTCTTGAGCAACCGCGAGAGTGCTACCCAGAAGAGCGACGTTCTGCGTCTCGACGACCTGGATACCACCCACTCGGAAGGCCGCAGGCTGCTAGAAGTTTGCAAGTGGATGCTGGAACAACTCGGGAGGCAGGGGAGCAAGGAAATCTCCCTCGAGGAGATTCGCGCCTTTCGCGCCGGCTACGCTCGCATCTTCCCGAACGGAGACGGCATCGTGCCGCTGGTCGATATCGAAGTCGAAAACACCCGGACGTTCTGCTCGGATGTCGTCAAATATGCGGGGGAAGTCAAGGACGCTGGCGGGAAGATCGGATACGGCAAGGAACAGCTCGAGCGCTTTCTCGATCGCGCGCGAGCCATGCGGGATTGGATGGTAGAGGGAAGGCAGACAGGGGCCAGCGAGCAACGCGAGTTCTGGACGTGGGGCGATGCCACTCCCGAAGCGACCTCCATCGTGTTCGTTCTCGAAGCGAAGCTCGAGCAGTTCTTTTGGCAATGCGACTTGTTGCGCGTCGAGCCTCGTGCGGCGAGTCGATTCGAGCTGAGCGAGGACGAGCTCGAGGGATTCGACCTCGAGAACGCCCCCGCCATCGAAAAGAGAGTGAGCCTGGCCCCGCTCAGTCGTCCGAACGCAGCCGGGGAATTGAACCTGAACGACGGTCTCAATCCTTGTTACGAAGCACAGATCTGGGCTCTCCGAGACAAAGTCCTGAAGCGAGCCTTGGGAACGGACGTGGAGAAGCTCACCCGCGAAGACTGGGAAAAGGTGAAGGCTCTCTTCGGGCCGCACCAAGCCTGGTGTGACGCGAAACCGAAAGACGAGATCGAGGCTCTCGGAGAGGAAAAACTGACCGCTTACATCGATGGCGAGCTGCCGAAGGAAGCCGAGGTGCTCATCGAGCGCGACTTGGCCGTCAAAGATGAGCTCGAGCAAATCGCTACGGTGGAGAAGCTCTGCCTGCTGCAGCGCTGGCTCCTGGAGCTCGCGAACAACTTCGTGAATTTCTCCCAGCTATATGACCCCAACCGGCGCTCCCTTTTCGAGGAAGGCACTCTGGTCATCGACGGCCGCGAATTATCGTTCAGCATGAAGGTGACGAACCGCTCCGAGCATAGGAAGATCGCCGAGATGAGCCAAATGTTTCTCATTTACGCCGAGATCACCTCCAAGGTAGTCACTTCCGCGCATCATGAGAAATTCGAGCTCGTCGTGGCGGTAACGGCAGGCGAGCGAGGCGGCATTTCCATCGGTAAACGAGGCGTCTTCTTCGACATCGAGGAGCGCGAATGGGACGCGCGCATCGTGGAGCTCGTGGAGAACCCCATCAGCCTGTGGGAGGCGGTGAAAGCACCGTTTCAGCGAATAGGAGGACTGGCTGCGCAGAAGGTGGAGCGGATCGCCGCAAAACAAACGGAATCGATTGAAACGACGACTGAAGCGGGCTTGGAGAAAATCGACGCCACACCTGCAAGCGAAGAAAAACCTTCCACCGGGTCTGCCGCGGCCCCAGGTCACCAAACGTCGGTTCGCGACCTTTTACTCGGTGGCGGCTTGGCTTTCGCCGCAGTGGGCTCCTCCCTTGCGTTCATTGTCAAGACCCTCTCGGAAGTGAATCCTTTGCACCTGGGGGCGGCGGTTCTGGGTCTGGGAAGCGTCGTCATGCTCTCGAGCGGACTTCTCGGCTATCTAAAACTGCGTTCGCGCGACATGAGCGCCCTGCTGGAAGCGGCAGGTTGGGCGGTGAACTTCCGCATGAAGCTCACGCGGCGTTTAGGCCGACTCTTCACCCACAGGCGGGAATTGCCCAATGATGCGGTAAAGAGACGTCGCGATCTCCTCGGTGGTTTTCTCGCCGAAATCGAAATCGTACAAATCAGGTGGCGGCGCTTTCTTGCCGTGCTCTTGGTGGTCGGTCTCGGCGTACTGGTTTACCTAGCCTTCTACAGACTCGTGGGTTGAGCTGCCCGCTCAGCTTACCCCTTCGTAAGTTTTTTGTAGCGGATCTTGTGAGGACGCTCGGCTTCCTTACCCAAGCGCCGCTTTCGGTCAGCCTGTCCACAACAAAACTCGTCCGCTAGTTAACGCTCACGTGACAGTACCGTCAAGCGGCGCGAGAGACCTTGCGAAGCAGCCCGCGCCAGTGCAGGGACAAACCCACGAGAACGCCG
>SMYC01000055.1 GCA_004356105.1 Acidobacteriota bacterium
ACAGCCTCGACGGCGCGATTCGTGATCTCAATATCTACTACACGCTCGTGAGCGAATCTTTTCTCATCTTCGGCTTTTCCGCTTTGTTTCTCGCCTCGATCGGGCTCTACGGCGTCACTTCTTTTTCCGTGAACCGGCGAACTCGGGAGCTTGGAATACGTATGGCCATGGGCGCGGAACCGCGACGTCTCCTGACGATGATCCTGAAGCAGGGGCTTTCGAAACTCGGTCTCGGACTGATCCTCGGTCTGGGCCTCGCCTTCCTGATGGCGGGCACGCTTCGTATTTCGCTCTACGAAGTCGACCCCTTCGACCCGTTCGTGTTCGTAACCATCGTTGCTACACTCCTCATCGTCGGCACGCTGGCCTGCCTACTGCCCGCGCGTCGGGCGAGTCTCGTCGATCCCATCGCAGCACTGCGCGACGAGTGAAGCTTCCCGCATAGGTCGTCCCATCGCTGAGTTCCCGAGCTCATCGGCTATGGTAGCGAGCGCCCTCATAGTCCCGAGCGCTAAAAGATGCGCTAACTCAACCTAGCGGTTGCCGCTAGCCCTCGCTTTCCCGAGCTCGGACAAAACGTCATTCATCGTCTGCGGACGGTCGTTTGCGTCTTTTTTCAGACAGCGTTCCACGAGAAACGCGAGCGGCTCCGGCACGGACGGGACAAGCTCGCGCAGCGGCTCGGGGTCATCGTTCATAATCGATCCGAACTTCTCCAAGACACTTTCACCCGCGAAAGGGCTACGGTATCGGACAAGTGAATGCTGGTTATGATGCCGACAGGAGCGCTCCTTTGCTCCATCGTTTCAGTGTGTGCTCGAGTCGTTGGCGGGAAACGGGTTTGCTCAAGTAGTCGTCCATACCGGCAGCGAGGCATCTCTCTTTGTCACCCGCGATCGCGTTCGCGGTTAGGGCGATGATGGGGATGTGACCCCCGAACCGGGTTTCCTGTCGTCGAATTTCACGGGTGGTCTCGAAACCGTCCATGACGGGCATCTGGCAGTCCATAAGAATCACGTCGTGTTCGAGGTTCTTGAAACGCTCGAGAGTTTCTTTCCCGTTTGACGTGATGCAGACGTCGCATTCGAGCTTCTCCAGCATCCGGCCTACCACCTTTTGATTCACGAGGTTGTCCTCGGCCAATAGCACGCGACATCCAGCAAGAGTGCCAGGACCGGGCTCGGCGAGCGCCGGCCCCGCGAGCGCAGCCTCCTCGCTCGAGCGCGCCATAAGGAGCGTGCACGTGAAAGTAGATCCCTGGCCGGGCGGGCTCGAAAGCGTAATCTTGCCACCCATGAGCTCGATCAGCTGCCTGCTTATGGCGAGCCCGAGGCCCGTTCCGCCAAAACGGCGGGTGGTCGAAGCATCCGCCTGAGCGAACGGCTGGAACAGGCGTTGCTGAACCGCCTCCGGGATGCCGATGCCCGTGTCTCGGACCGACATGCGCAGACGGTACGAGCCTCCAGTTTCCCCTAGGTGCTCAATCTCAAGGACGACCTGTCCCCGGTCGGTGAACTTGATGGCGTTGCCCACGAGATTGAGCAGGACTTGGCGGATACGTCCAGGATCCCCCACGACCCAGCGGGGCACAGTTTCGGGGTAGCGGAGCACGAGCTCGAGTCCTTTGGAGCCGGCTTGGTGGCGGAGCAAGTCGATGACAGCCGAAGCGGCCGCACGGAGATCCAAGGGAACGGGCTCGATGACGAGCTTGCCCGCCTCGATTCTGCTGAAGTCGAGAATGTCGTTGATGACGGTTAGGAGCAACTCTCCGGATGACTGGATGACTTCCGCACACTCGCTTTGTTCGCGCGACAGATTGCTTGCGCGTAGCAGCTCGGCCATACCCAAGATCCCGTTCATGGGCGTTCGAATCTCGTGGCTCATCATGGCCAGGAAGTCGCTCTTCGCCTGTGTGGCTTTCTCGGCCGTCTCCCGTGCATCCCGCGCCGCCAGAAGCGCCTCGCTATGGGCCTCTATCTTCTGGGTGAGGTCGGAATAAAGTGTCTTCAACCGTAAGGTCATTTCGTTGAAGCTCTTGGCGAGCACCCCGACTTCGTCACGCGTCACGACGGGCGCAACGGCGGTAAAATCGCCTTGGGCCACTAACGTCGCGGCAGCGCTAATGGCGAGAATGGGTTGCGCCACCTTCCGGGCGATGACGAACACGCCGGCAGCGAGAAGCGCGACCGAGGCGACTCCGATCGTGAGAATCGCCCAAACCAAACGCCGGGCGGGCGCGAAGGCCTCGGCCTGCGAGATCTCCACCACCAGCGCGAGCTCACGTTCCCCGTTCCAACGATAGGCGCCAATCACGGGCGCTCGGTCGTAGTTCGAGTAGAGGCCGACCCCGTTCTTGCCGTCCAGGGCGGCTTGCACACCTTTCGTGTGAACTCCGCGCCGGTGCTCGTCTCGACCGAAGCGCTCCGAGCTCACGAAGTCGTTGAACCGGCTCACGAGATAGGCTTCCGCGGTCGTTCCGAGGCCAAACTCCTCGGCGAGGATTCGGTCCATCTGATCGAGGCTCAGGTGGCCGGCCAGAACCGCGATCGTCCTACCTGCCGGATCCCGTACCGGAGTTGCGATGGTAATGGTAGGCTGGCCGGTGATCGGAGAGGGATAGACGTTTTGGATGAATATCTCCTGCCTGCCACGCAGATAGAACGACTCACGTAAGCGATAGTCGCCAACGCGGTCCCGATCCGTCGAGGCTACGACGTGGCCTCCCACCGGAGCGAGCACGAAAAGCTCCTCGAAGTGGGAGCGCGTGGAAACCAGGGCGAGTAGCCTTTCGACTCGCCCCTCCGCGGCGGACTGCTCCTTCACCCCGAGCTCATCGCCGTGCACAAGCGGAGCGATTGCCTCGCGCAGCGAGGGAAGACGGGACAGAAACTCGATCCAGCCGCGCTGGCCGTCGACCCAGCGGTTCAACTCCCCCTCTTTCATGATCGCAGTGGCCGTGAGGTTGTCGAACAAAGAACTACGCAGGGCCTGTCGGGCGTAGAGGAATGCGGACAGGGCAACCAGGGTGACGACCAACAGCGAGAGCGTCAGGAACGAGCCTACGAGGCGCGCGGTCAGGCTTTCTCCCGGCTTTTTCAAAGCTGCGACGACACTTCGAATGCGAGCGGCGACGCGCACGAGCCTCTAGGGGGCCACGAGCCGATGGAGGGTCGCTCGGCCGCCGCGCGTCTGCACGATGACCGCGCTGCGTTCAGGGTCGCCCGTGCCTTTGTAGGAGATCGCGCCGGTCGCTCCGGCATAGTCCTGGGTCTTCAGAAGGCCCGCGCGGATCGCTTCGGCACCGATAGCGCCCTCGGTTTGGATGGCCCGGAAGATGAGCCCGAGTGCATCATAAGTCATCGCCGCCGTTGTCTTCGGGATATCCCCGTAAGCATTCTGGTAACGTTCGACAAAGCTCTCGCCTTCCTTCGACGGGATGTCGGGGTGCCATTGGTGGGTGACGAAGGAACCCTCGGCCTCTGGCAGGCCCGCCAGTAGCTGCAGATCCCACGTGTCGCTTCCGAGAAGTGTGGCGTCGATTCCGAGCTCGCGGGCTTGTCGGACCTGGATCATGACGATCGAAGTGAGGTTCGGCAGGTAGAGGACGTCGGGCTGAGCCGCTGCGATACGGGCGAGTTGTGAATCAAAGCTCGCTGCCTCATCGCCGGTGTACTTCTCGAAGCCAACGATCTGTCCTTCGCCCTCCTCGAAAGTACGTTGAAAGAGTGCAGCAAGATTCCGACTGTAGGTGCTCGAGACGTTGAAAAGGATGCCAGCCCGGCGGGCCGCCAGATCCTCGAGCGCGAAACGAGCCATCACCCGCGCTTGAAAGGCGTCGTCAAATGCCAGGCGAAAGACATAGTGTTTGCCCAACGTGGTCTCGGGATTCGAAGACATGGGGCTTACCATCGGTAGCCGGGCGTTCTCGCAGACGGTCGAGACCGGAATCGCGTGGCGGCTGAACTGAGGTCCGACAATGACGTCGACTCGGTCCTGATTGATGAGCGCGCGGGCGGCGCCGGTGGCCGCGTCGGTCCTGTCGGGGAAGTCTTTGATGACGAGCTCGACCTCGTACCGGTCGCCGCCGACTTCGAGCCCTCCCGACGCGTTGACCATCCGCGCAGCCAAGCGCGCGCCGTCCACGGTGGGCTGGCCGGACGTCTCGGCGAAGGGGCCGCTCAAGTTCACGAGCACACCGATGCGAAGAACCAAGCGGGGACGCGTGTGCACCTGACAGGACAGGCACGCGCTCACGAGAGCGACCGCCGGGAGACGGAGCCATCTCCCTGTGCTCATGCGAGTCGGCGCCTCTTCAGCAAGGCGCGACCGACCACGTTGTTCGGCACTTTCGTTAAGCTCGTCTCCCGCGACACGGCCCTCCTCGCTATACGCGATGGGATTATCCGCACGAGGATCGGAGATCGCGTCCACATCCTCTTTTATCGGCCCCCCACGCGTGGACTTTACCGCTTGTCTTCAGCCGCGCACAAAGCTGTTGATGGAGCGCTGCGGGGCGATTTCGAACGCGAATTTCAGTGCAAAGAGTGTAGGACGCATGAGGGTGGAGGATGAGAGCCTCGCCGACGGCTTGGCCCGCAAGCGACGTCCCGCCGCCACGCGGAAGGATGGGAACACCCTCGCGCGCGGCGATGCGGATCGCTTGCTCGACATCGCCCGCGTTTCATCCAGCAAGGGATTCGCCGCGCCCTTGCCGAAAAAGCGCGCACGATCCGTATCCCGGTGAATCGCATAGCGGAGGTGCGCGAGACGCTCGTCGCACGCGCTAAGATCGCCGAGAAGCTGGGACGGCCCGCGCTTCCTGAGGAAATCGCAGAAGCCTTCGGCCTCCCCAAACACAAGGTCGAAGAGCTGCTCCCAACTCGCAGCCCCCGTCTAAGCATAAAAGAAAAAAGCGTAACGGCAGAGTAGGGGGGGAAACGTCATCGCTCCCCCCACGGGACGCGGATTTCCCGAACCCGGCACCCCCATTGCCTTAGGGGGTGCCAAACCGAAAGATCATGCAGGGATGC
>SMYC01000056.1 GCA_004356105.1 Acidobacteriota bacterium
ATCCCAACGACACCGAAGGACTCCATCGACTCGCTTGTTACTTGCACCGAGCGCCAGTGAACTTGTCCCGCCTTCGCTATCATTCCGAATCCGGCCTTCTCATTTATGAGCCCAAAGCCGGACATGATGTCGGCGACAGCGAGCGTATCGATCCGCTGGAGTTTCTCGCCCGCTGCTCAACCTGGTGCTGAACTGGTTCGAGGAGCTCGAGCGCCTCGTCCCCACCGCGCCCTAACTCGCCCGCGCCTTCTTATAAAGCCCGTTCTCCTCCAGATACCGGCGCAGGCGCCTGACGTGTTCCCACATCGCAGGCTTGAGCTTTGCGTTATAGAGAAGCGCGGCGGGGTGGTAGAGCACCATGAACTGAATTCCCGGATAGTCTGGCAGCGTAAAAAACTTCCCCGCCTCGTCGCTCATCTGAAAGCTGGTCTTCGACTTGTCCATGTGCTTGAGCGCCGTCGCTCCGAGCAGTAGCACGACTTTCGGCTTGACCAGCTCGATCTGTCGCTGCAAGTAAGGGATACATTCCGCCGCTTCCTCGGCGCGCGGGCTGCGGTTCTCCGGCGGCCGGCACTTGACGACGTTAGCGATGAGCATGGTGCGATTGGTGTCGATACCCACGGCGTCCATTATCTTGTCGAAGAGTTTTCCCGCGCGACCGACGAAAGCGAGGGCTTGCTTGTCTTCGTTCTCACCCGGTCCCTCACCAATGGTCATGATGTGAGCCTCTGGGTTGCCTCGGTCGACGACGATGTTCGTCCGCCCCGCGTGCAGGGCGCATTTGTCGCACCCGCTGTCCTGCAGCTTTTCCTTGAACTCCGCGTAGCTCTCGGCCCCGAGAATAGTATTGGCGCCGGCATCGAAGAGGTCGAACTGCATGCGCGGGAGTATATAGCTACGGGCCTGCTACGGGATAGACGCCAATAACTCTTTCGTGTGCGCGTGCTCCGGATGCTGGAAAAGCTTCACGCGGGACTGGAGCTCGACGAGCTTCCCCTGATGCATCACCGCGACTCGGTCGGCGACGTGTTCGACGACGCGTAGATCGTGGGCGATGAACAAGTAAGTGAGCTGCAATTTCTCCTGAAGCCCGAGCAGCAAATTGAGGATCTGCGCTTGTATCGAGACGTCGAGCGCGGTCACCGGCTCGTCGGCCACGAGAAAGTCGGGCTCGAGAGCAATGGCCCGCGCGATGCCGACGCGCTGCCGCTCGCCTCCACTGAGCTCGTGTGGGTAGCGGCCCGCGAGCTCCGACTTCAGCCCGACGAGCGCCAGAAGCTCCATCGTTCGCTCGGTGCGCTCCGCTTTCGTGCCGAGGCGATGGATCGTCAACGGCTCGCGCACGATCGTGCGCACCGTCATCGTCGGGTTGAGCGAGGAATAGGGATCCTGAAAGATGATTTGCATCCTGCGCCGCATCTTTCGGAGTGGCTCCCGCTCGAGGGTCAAGAGGTCGACGCCGTCGAACTCGAGGCTGCCGCTCGTCGGCTCCATCAGCCGGAGCAGGATCCTCCCAAGCGTGCTCTTCCCCGAGCCGGACTCGCCGACGAGAGCGAGGGTCTCGCCTTTGTAGATTTCGAGGCTCACGCCGTCGACCGCCCGCACGTCGCCGCTATGGCGCCTTAGGAGGCCGTGCTGGATGGGAAAAAGCTTGACGATCTCGCGCGCCGAGACGAGAACGGGCGGCGGCGTCATCGTGTGACGCTCGTCTTCATGGCATTGCGCACGGCGTCGTTCTTGTAGCACGCCGTGCGGTGACGCTTCTCGTTTTCGACCAGCTGAAGCGTGGGCACTTCCTGGTCGCACGGCTCGAAAAAGACCGGGCAGCGTGGGCCGAAGGCACAGCCGGGCGGGAGCGTGGCGAGATGCGGCACGGTGCCTTCCAGCGCTTTGAGCTTGGCCTTTCCCGGCTCGCCGCCGCGGGCTTTGGGAAGAGACTGCCAGAGCCCGATTGTGTAGGGATGGCCTGCGTGGGCGAGAACGCGCTCGACCGGCCCCTCCTCGACGAGGCGGCCGGCATACATCACGGCGACCCGATCGGCGTTTTCTTTGACGAGGCCGAGGTCGTGCGTGATGAGTAGAAGCGACAAGCTTCGCTCTTCCTTGAGCTCGCGCAGGAGCTCGAGGATGTGCGCCTGGAGCGTCGCGTCGAGCGCGGTCGTCGGCTCGTCGGCAATCACGAGCTCGGGGTCGCAGGCGATGGCCATCGCGATCAGAACCCGTTGTTTCATGCCGCCGCTCATCTGATGCGCGTAGTCGCGCACACGGCTTTCGGCGTCTCCGATCTTGACTTCACGAAGAAGCTCGACGGCTCGATCGCGCGCGTCTTTTCGCGTCATGCCGAGATGGGTCCTGAGCGGTTCCGCGAGCTGGCTTCCAATCGTGCGCACCGGGTTGAGCGCCGAGCCTGCTTCTTGGAAGATGAGGGCGATCTCTTTGCCTCGGATCCGGCGGAGCTCTTCACGGCCGAGGGTCAAGATATCGCGCCCTTTCCAAAGGATGCGGCCGCTCTCGACTCTGCCCGCGCTCGGCAAGAGACGCATGATCGAGAAGGCGAGCATGGATTTGCCGGAGCCGGACTCGCCGACGAGCGCCAGCGTCTCGCCTGCATCGAGCGAGAGCGACACGTCGTGCACGGGACGGATGAGCCCGGTATCCGTCTCGATGGATGTCGTGAGCCCCTGAATCTCGAGCAGCGGTTCCGTCATTGTCAGCTCGCGCGGTGCTCTCCGAAAACGCTCCGGAGCCTGTCGGCAATCTCGCCGAGCGTCGCATAGGCTTCGACGGCGGTCAGGATCGGAGGCATCAAGTTGACGTCTCGTTTCGCCGCGCGCTCGACTTCGTCGAGGGCTTTCGTAGCTTGCTCCTCGTTGCGACGCGCGCGGACGGCCTTCAGGCGCTCGACTTGTTCCTTCTCGATAGCGGCGTCGATGCTGAAGACTTCCACGGGAACTTTTTCGTCTTTTTCGAACGCGTTGACGCCGACGACGATCACGTCTTTCGACTCCGTCGCTTTTTGAAAGCGGTAGGCTGCTTCTTGGATCTGCTGTTGCGGCCAGGATGCTTCGATCGCGGCCAGAGCACCGCCTCGACGATCCAGCTCGGCGATGATGGCCTCCGCTTCTTCTTGAATCATGTCCGTCATCGATTCCATCGCGTAGGAACCGCCGAAAGGATCGACGGTGCCCGGGACGCCGCTCTCATAGGCTAAGACTTGCTGCGTGCGCAGCGCGAGCTCCGCGGTTTCTTCCGTGGGAAGGCCGAGTGCTTCGTCGAGCGCGTTGCAATGAAGCGACTGCGTGCCGCCGAGAACAGCGGCCAGGCCTTGAAGGGTCGTGCGCACGACGTTGACGCCCGGCTGCTGCGCGGTGAGCGTCGAGCCCGCGGTCTGCGTGTGGAAGCGCAGCATCTGCGCCCGGGGGTTCTTGGAGTCGTAGCGCTCGCGCAGAAGCGCGCTCCAGAGGCGGCGGGCGGCGCGGAACTTGGCGATCTCCTCGAGGAAGTTTCGATGCGAGTTGAAGAAGAACGACAGGCGCTGGCCGAAGTCGTCGACGTCGAGTCCTCTCGCTATGGCCGCTTCGACATAAGCGAGACCGTTGGCGAGCGTGAACGCGAGCTCTTGCGCCGCCGTCGAGCCCGCTTCGCGGATGTGGTATCCGCTAATGCTTATCGGATTGAATCGAGGAAGCTTGTCGACGCAAAACTCGATGACGTCCGTGGCCAGCCGCATCGACGGACCCGGCGGATAAATATAAGTCCCTCGCGCAATGTACTCTTTGAGAATGTCGTTTTGGACGGTCCCGGAGATCTTCTCGTCAGGGGCGCCCTGGCGACGGCCGACGGCGATATAGAGCGCCAACAGCGTAGCTGCGGTCGCGTTGATGGTCATCGAGGTCGAGACCCTATCGAGCGGGATGGATGTAAAGAGCGTTTCCATGTCGTCGAGCGAGTCGATGGCGACGCCGACGCGGCCCACTTCGCCTTGGGCCAACTCATGGTCTGAGTCGTAGCCGATTTGAGTCGGAAGATCGAAAGCGACGGAGAGCCCGCTCTGGCCTTGCTCGAGCAAGTGCCGGTAGCGTCGGTTGGATTCCGCGGCGGTCGCGTAGCCCGCATATTGCCGCATCGTCCACAGCCGGCCTTTGTAGCCGGACGGGTGGTTGCCGCGGGTGAAAGGGGCCTCGCCCGCGTGGCCGAGCTTTTCGTCCGCGTTCCAATCGGCGAGGTCGTCCGCGCTGTACTCGTTCTCTAGAGTTTTCCCGGAGCTCGTGCGGAAGTAGGCCTCGCGCTCCTCAGGCATGGGGCATCTTAACAAAAGCGTGTCAAAATCGTCTTTGGCGCAGGACTTCGTAGAGCGTGATACCCACGGCGGTCGACAAGTTCAACGAGCGAAGTCCCTCGTCGTGCATGGGGATCGAGACGAGCTGCTCCTGGTAGCGTTCGCGAAGCCAGTCCGGTAGCCCCGCGGTCTCGCGTCCGAAGACGAGCACGGTGCGCGCCGGGTAGCGCACGTCCCAAATCGTGCGCTGAGGTTCTGGGGAAATGAAAAACGGCTCACCCATCGCCGGCAAGGTGGCTTCGAGCCTGTCCCAATCTGGCCACGTTTCGACAGGAACGCGGGGCCAATAATCGAGTCCGGCACGCCTCACTTGCTTTGCCTCGAGGGAGAAGCCGAGCGGCTCGACGAGGTGAAGGGTCGCGCCCGCGCCAAGGCACGTGCGCCCGGTATTGCCGGTGTTCCAATGGATCTCCGGCTCGACGAGCACGACGTGAAGGCTCCCTTCGGCCATCAACCTCCGCTATTGGGGCAGAGATAGCGGCAGAAAACGATCTCGCCTCCCCATACTTCGGAGCGCGATAGATCGAGCGGACAGAGCTCTTCGAGATCCTTCTCGAAGAAGAGCGCGCATCGGTCCGCGGTGAGGACCTCCTTGAACGGCTTCGCCGGCGTGCTATGGGTTCGGGCGCGCACTTCGAGCTCGACATCGTAGGTCTTGCCCCATTTCTTCAGGTCTTTCAACAGAAGCTGGACTTTCCGGCTCGCCTGGACCATGTCGATCTCGAGCGAAGAAATGTCCTCGATGATGGTCTCCGCGCGCTCGCGAAGTTCCGAGAGCTCGTCGGCTTGCTCCGTCTGCAACAGGACGAACGCTAGCGACATGAACAGGAGCTTCATGCCCCAACGTTAGCACGAAGCATCCTTAAAGGACGACTGGCTTAAGGAGGACTGGCGACGGAATACCCAATTGAACTACGGTTGTCTCGTGACCGCCCTCAACTTCGAGCGAGCCACCGAGCTCGCACGTCGTCTCCACGCCCGTGAGCTCTCGGCAGCTGAATGTCTCGAGGCACACCTCACACAGATTGCCCGCGTCGACCCCGAAGTGAACGCGATCGTAACACTCGTCGCGGAGGCCGCAAGCGCGCGGGCGAAGGAGCTCGACGCTGCTGCGGTCCGGGGCGACGCTTTGGGCCCGCTTCACGGCTTGCCGATCGCGATCAAGGACCTCGAGCTGACCAAAGGGATCCGAACGACCTTCGGGTCTCCGATCTACAAAGATCATGTGCCCGAGACGAGTGCGCTCTTCGTGGAGCGGCTCGAGGCCGCGGGCGCGGTCATCATCGGCAAGACCAATACGCCTGAGCTCGGCGCGGGCTCGCAAACCTTCAACCCGATCTTCGGGCGGACGAAAAACCCCTACGACGTGACGAAGACTTGCGGCGGGAGCAGTGGTGGCGCCGCGGTGGCGGTGACTTGCGGCATGTTGCCTTTCGCCGACGGCAGTGATCTCGGCGGCTCGGTGCGCAACCCGCCGAGCTTTTGCAATGTTGTCGGGCTCCGGACTTCGCCAGGACGCGTGCCAAGGTGGCCCAACCTGGACCCGTGGAGCTCGCTCACGGTCCTCGGCCCGATCGCGCGCAACGTCGAAGACGCCGCCCTTCTTCTCTCGGTCATGGCGGGTCCCGATGCACGCGATCCACTCTCGCTCCAGGAGCCCGGAGAGCTCTTCCGCGACCCGCTCGAGCGTGACGTTCGCGGCGTGCGGCTCGCGGTGAGTCCCGACCTCGGAAGCTTCCCGGTGCAAAAAGACGTGCGCGACGTCTTCGAGCGGGCCGTCGAGGAATTTGCGTCGATGGGATGTAGTGTCGAGCGGGCGCATCCGGACTTCACGGGCGCCGATGAGATTTTTCAGGTATTGAGAGCGCATGGCTTCGCGTTGGCCCACGCTCAGGATCTCGAGAACCACCGCAGTCTCATGAAGGAGACGGTTATTTGGAACATCGAGAAAGGGCTCGCGCTCTCGGGCGACGAGGTCGCGCGCGCGCAAGTGCGTCGAGGCGAGCTTTATCACCGCGTGCGGCGCTTCATGGAGGACTACGAGTTTCTGCTGCTCCCCGTCACACAAGTTTCTCCTTTCGACATCGAGACGGAGTGGGTGGCGTCGATCGACGGGATGGCGATGGATTCCTACGTCGACTGGATGCGGAGCTGCTTCTACATCACGCTGACGGCCCTTCCGGCGATGTCCATCCCGGCGGGATTCACGCCTGAAGGCCTCCCCGTGGGCCTTCAAATCGTGGGTCGCTACCGTCAGGAACGCGCGGTCCTCGAGCTTGGCCATGCGTTCGAGCGCGCCACCAAAGTCGGCGCCCGCCGCCCGCCCCTCGCGGACATCTCGTAAGAGGGGCACTGGTCGCCCCCCGCGCATCTTTCCTACAATCTCACACAACGTGCGTTTGCGTCGCATTCCACTCGGTTTGACAACGGGGAATCGCTGGCGACAGCGTGATTTGCGCACCAAAACCTGTGCTACGCTGCTTCGAGCGCGCAAACACCAATGCTTGATTCCGACGCTACCCCCGAAGGCACCACAAAGCCACGCCTGAGCCGGCGCTTGGTTTGGCGCGTCGAATATGTCGCGCTACGCGGATGCGAGGCATTCGTCGGACGCGTGCCGCGAGCCGCGGCTCTCTTGCTCGGCCGGGCCGTCGGTTGGCTCGCGCTGAAGCTTGGTGTCCGGCGCGCCGTCGTCGTCGCCAACTTGCGTTTCGTGGGCATGGGCTCTGACGCGGAAATCGCGCATATCCTACCAAAGCTCTACGCCAATATGGGGATGTACATCATGGACTTGTTGCGGGCGCGCCGGCAGGAGCCACCGTATCGCATCCACGGCGGAGAGCTCCTCGCCCAGCGGGAGCAACGCGGCGTCATCGCCATCCTGGCCCATTTCGGAAATTTCGAGCTTCTCGCCACCGCCTTCGGCACGGTGTTTAGCGACGTTCATGTCATCGTGAAACCGATGCACAACCCTTACGTCGAGAATTGGCTCGACGAACGGCGACTCGCGACGGGCGTGCAGATCATCGGGCACAAGAACGCGGCCCGTCCCGCGTTCACGACTTTGAAGCAAAATGGCGTGCTCGCCGCGCTCATCGATCAAGACCCCGGCGCCGAAGGGACGACCGTTCCGTTTCTAGGCAAGCCGGCCTCGACGGTGCGCGCGATTGCCGCGCTGCAGGAGCACGTCGACCCCCAGGTTGTGAGCGCCTATGCTCGGCTTGGCGACGACGATGTCTATGATGTCGTGCTCGTCCTCGAGCGTTTCGACCTCGACGGCCTCGAGAAGGACGCGCGCGTGACGCGGATACAAGAAAGGCACAACGAGATTGTCGGCGCCTGGGTGCGGGCCGATCCCGAATATTGGTTCGGCTGGTTCCACCGCCGCTTCCGTCCATTTCTCGAATATCCGAAATAGGCGTCTCAGATGAGCGAAATCGAGAAGCAACTCCTGCTCGGGCTCGAGCATCCGGAGCACAGACTAGCTTGGTATTTACTAAGATGAGATCATGGACGCTATGAAAACGATATCGGTGGCGGTATCGATCGAGGACTACGATGAGTTTCGCCGAGAGGCGAAACGTCAGAACCGATCGATTGCCCAATTGATTCGAGGGGCCATGGCGGATTACCGCACAGAGAAGCTTTCGAAAAAAACGCCTCTTACGGAGCTCCCGGTCCTCGCTGGCCATCGTCCGCGTTCTTCTCTACCTACTCGCGTTTGAGATTGACGGCGGCTTCTATGCGCGCGAGCTCCGTACGGGAGGCCCCGAGCGCGGAACGGGCGGTCTCGAGGCGGTCGCGCTCCGCGCGGACAAAGCGGGTATAAGGTGCCACGGCGTCCTGGATGCGCAGGATGCTCGCTTTCGTCTCGCTCTCGAACTGTTTACGGAGCGAGGTCATGAGCTTTTCTCGCACTTCACCGACTTTGAGGCTGAGCTCGGTTTTGGCTTTGCGACGCTTCGCGGGCAGGACGAGCAGTCCCACAATCGAAAGGGCGCTCGCGGCGAGTATGCCCGTGACGTCGGCGGCGGTCGTCGTGGCGATGGCGGTGACGAGCGCGCCGAGTCCGACGGCGCCGACTTCTAGAAGCGCGGTGCTGGCGACCGCCGCCTGGACGGATTCCGCGAGTCGGCTCGATTCGGACTCGCGGTCGTAGCCGTCGATGGCGCTCCGGGCGGCGGCGCCCACGGTCTCGAGCAGCCGCTCACGGTCCTGCGCGAAGCCGACCTGTACCTTTCCAACCTTTCCAACCTTTCCAACCTTTCCAATGATGCGCTCCTCGTGGGCTGATCGCCGCTCTTCGATGTGCGCCATCACCGCTTTCCACTGCTCGAGCTCGCTCTGCACCATCCAGTCGATCACGGCCTCGACACGTTTGTCGACCTCCTGCGGCAGGTCCCCGATGACATTCTTCTCGAAATCGCTCTTGATTTTGGCTTTGTTGACGAGATCGAAGATGCGGCCGAGCCTCAGCGTCTCTTCAAAGAAGTTGGTCCCGCGGCTCTCGAAGTCGAGAAGCGCATTGTCGATATCCGAGAGCCGGTAGGCAAAGTCGCGATGCTGATCGTGCTCGTAGATCTCGAGATGGGATTCGATGTCGTCGAGCATCCTAAGGTCGTCTTTGAGCAGGTCGAGCTCGGCGGCCACCCCCGCTGCATATTTTTTCGTTAGTGCGCTGCCGACGCCGAGCGGGTTGAGAAGCTTCAAGCGCACGCGCTCGCCGTCGTCGAGTGTCCGGACGACGAATGTCTCGAGCGCTTCGAATCGGCTCTCCTGTACGAGCGCGTCGTTGCCTTCGGACTTTCCTCGAGCGGCTTGGCGGGCCGAGACAGGGAACACCTCCACTTCCATCCCGAGAAGTTTCGAGGCGTTGTCGCGCACGAACGCGATTACCTTGTGGATGTCCTCCGAGCTCATGAGAAGGTCGATTTTGTTGATCACGACGGCGACCTTCTTGCCCCAGTCGCGGATCCCTTCGAGGAATGCGCGTTCGCTCTCGGTGAAAGGACGGTCCGCCGAGGTCACGAAGAGCACCATGTCGGCGCGCGGTAGAAACTCGCGGGTGATCGCTTCGTGCTTGCGCTGCACGGCATTCGTTCCCGGCGTATCGACGATATTCAGGGTCTCGAGTATCTCGATGGGTGCTTCGACGATCTCGAAGGCGTCGCTTTGCGTCTCCCGGCTTTGCCTCTCGCCGTGTTTCACCAGCGTGACCCGCTCTGTCGTGGGCGTGACACCCTCTTCGAGAAGCGGCTCGCCCAGGAGCGCGTTGATGAAGGCGCTCTTGCCCGCGTTGAACTCGCCCGCGACGACGAGAAGGAAGAGCTCGTCGAGCTGGCGGAGCGAGGCGTCGAAGGATGCGGCGTCCTCGTCGTCCATGGCCACACGTTCGAGCGCCAGTCGAAGCTCGGCGAGCGCGCGTCGTTCCTCGACGAGTATCCGCGCTTGCTCGTCGGTCAGGATGTGGGCGATGGTCATGGACAGTGAAGAAGTGTAACTTATTAGAACCGCTTGCGCCGCGCGAGTGCGCGCTCGACGAAAGACTCGCAGTAGCCGAGGCTGTTGACCTCTTCGACGCCTCCGTCGCGGCCGGCTTTCTGTGCCTGGAAGGTGTCGGGGATGGCTTCGAGAACGACGTCGAGTGGGATGCCCGCGCGAAACCACTCGAGAGCGCGGTTGAAATCGGCGGGCGAGAGCGTCCCTGGGCGGCCTTTGAAGCGAAAGAACTCGCGCTCGATCCGCTCGCAATAATCTTCGAAAGCAGGGTCCTTCATAAGAGCCACGCAATGCCTTCGGAGGCGACGGCTTTGGCGGCGACCTTGGAAGCGAACACATCGCCCGCGCCCGTGGGGTCAATAGCATCGGCGGGAGCAGCAGGGAAGTCGTAGGTATCCGCACCCGTGTAGACACGACAGCCTCTCTCCGCGCGCGTGATGACCAAAGCGCGTCCAGAGAACTCTTCGGCGAGCTCCTCGGGAACGAAAGCGTCCTCCTCGCTCATGCAAACGAAATCCGCTCGCGAGAGAGCACTCGAAGCTTCATCCCACTCGCGGATCGATACCGCGCCCGTGTCGTCCCATTGACGAAAGAACCCTTGTGGCGCCACGCCGCAGATCCCGCGGGGAGCGAGGCGTATGAGCGGCGCTTCGATCTCGTGAACCGCCGGGCAATAGAAAACAGCGGCGTCTGCCGTAAGCTGTATTCCGCTCAGATGGTGGGCGCATATCGGCGCCGCGAGGGCGAGCACCCGTTGGTGACGCGTGCCCTCGGCGTAATCGTTCTCGAATGTGGTGGTGGCCTTTGCCGCGATGGAATGCGTTTCGATCCCAGACAACGTGTTCCAGAACGGGAAGTCGGCTCCGGCAGAGGTGACGATCCCGCTCGTTAGCCCGAGATGTCTGGCGGTGAGCGCCGCGTAGACCGCCGAGCCACCGATCCTGTGCCTTCCATTGATGGTGTCGATGGTGACATGCCCGACCGCGAGAAACTCGAGCGGCACGCCCGACGAGTAGCGCCGTTCGGGGGCTAGAGGGTAGGATTGTATGGAATGATCTGGACGTCCCTCATCGCCCAGACGAAACGCCGGCTTTGGATGTCGCTCTTTCTCGCGACGCTCGTGGCGCTCGTCTATCTCCATTTCTCGCGATTCTACCAGGGGAGCGGTTACGGCTGGTTCTTCGTCGTCGGGTGGGTTCCGGTGACGCTGAACTGGCTCTATGCGGCGCTCGGGCTTGCTTATCGCCTCGACCGGCATCCGTTCAGCCTTCTCGACTTGGGCCTCGTGAGCGACCAAGTAGCTCCGGGAGGCGCTTTCGAGATCGAGCTGCGCAGCAAAGCTCGGCGAGTCACCGAGGTGCGGCGGCTCTCCGCCGAGCTTCGATGCACGCAGCAGAAGATGACGGAAAAAGGACGGCAGCGGACGGTGCTCCAAAGTGAAGAGAGCGTCCTCGCTGAGAATTTGAAGCTCGGGGTGGGCGAGGCGCGAACGTTCCGCGCGACGCTGCCGGTCTCCGAAAAGGCGCCGTTTTCTTATCGCTCGATGGAAGGCAAGATCTCCTGGACGATTCATGTTGCCCTCGATGTCGAGGGCTTTGGTGAGCTTCGCGACGAGCTCGAAGTCGTAGTGGCGCCGGGGTAGGCGGGCATGCCAGAAACAAGCGAATCGATGCGCGTGGCCCTCATCTACAACCCCCGTTCGGGACGCGGCCACGCGAAGGACGAGCTCTTGCCGCAAGTCCTCACACGCTTGAAGGATGCCGGCATGGAGGTAACGCCTCGTCCGACAGAGCGTATGGGCCACGCGACGCAGATTGCCCGCGAGGTCGCCGAGGCCGGTTTCGAGATGGCGATCGCTTGGGGCGGTGACGGCACGCTGAACGAAGTCGCGTCCGGGCTTCGTGATAGCTCGACCGCGATGGGCATCCTGCCC
Source organism: Acidobacteriota bacterium (assembly GCA_004356105.1). GTDB lineage: Bacteria > Acidobacteriota > Vicinamibacteria > Marinacidobacterales > SMYC01 > SMYC01. Next base: position 11,772 of record SMYC01000056.1, read on the forward strand.
GGCGGTACGGTCAATGTCTTTGCCCGCGAGGTCGGGATCCCCTTGAAGCTCTCAGGGGCGCTCGACACCCTGGTCGGCGGACGGATCGTCCGCATCCCGATGGGTTTTGCCGGCAAGCGTCCCTTCCTTCTCATGGCGGGGGTGGGCCTCGATGGGGAGGTCGTTTATCGGCTCAAGTCGGGGTTCAAAGACGCACTCGGCGCCTTCGCCTTCTGGCTCGACGGATTCCGTTTGCTCGCGAGTTATCCGATGCACCCGCTGCGCGTGCGCGTGGGTGAAAAAGAGATCGTGGGGACGGGGCTCATCGCGGGAAACATCCGCCGCTATGGGCCGCGCTACACCGTCACCCCCGACGCGAAGCTCGAAGAGCCCAAGCTCGACGTCGTGGTCTTCAAGGGCAAGAACCGTCGCGACTACCTGCGCTACCTTCTCGGCATCCTCGGGCACTTCCATCTGAAGTTCTCGGACATCGAGCACTTCAAGACGGATGCTCTGAGCGTGAGCGTCGACGAAGGCGCCCGCGTCCCGCTGCAGCTCGATGGTGAGCCGTCCGGCTGCGCGCCTGTCGAGATTCGCGTGCAGGACAAAGCTCTCGCGGTGGTTTTACCTGCCCGCGAAGAGTAGAATGTTCGCTCTCGTGAACTCGAAAGGTGGCGTCATGAAAAAGATCGCATTTTGGAGTCTGCTAATGCTTTTCACCGCGGCAACATCGTTGGCCGAAGGTCCTATCGTCGGCCGCTCTATGGTGGCGACGGAATACGGCATCGTGGCCGCGAGCCAGCCCCTCGCCGCGCGCGCTGGCGTTCAAATTCTCGAACGAGGGGGGAACGCGATTGACGCGGCCATCGCGGCCAATGCGACGATCGGCCTCATGGAGCCGACAGGCAACGGGATGGGCGGCGATCTATTCGCGATCATCTACATGGCGAAGACAGGTGAGCTCCTCGGTTTGAACGCGAGCGGATGGGCGCCGAAAGCGCTCGACATCGAGCACCTTGCCGGAGAGGGTATCGAGACGATGCCACGGCGTGGCATTTACAGCGTCACGGTGCCCGGGGTCGTTGCGGGATGGGACGCTCTTGTCGGACGGCTCGGTAAACTGCCGCTCTCGGAGATCTTGGCGCCCGCGATCCACTATGCGGAGAACGGCTTTCCACTTTCGGAAGTCATCGCCGGGGGTTGGAAGCGCTCGGAAGAGATGCTCGCGAGCCACCCGAACTCCAAGAAGACGTTTTTGATCGACGGCCGCGCGCCGAAAGCGGGGGAGGTTTTCAAGAACCCGGACCTTGCGGCGTCGCTCCGCCGAGTGGCCGAGCTTGGCCGCGACGGATACTACAAAGGCCCGACCGCGGAAGCCATTCTTGCCATCTCGGAAGAAACAGGCGGCGTCTTCGCGGCGGCCGATCTTACCGAGTACGAGCCCGAATGGATGGCGCCGATACAAACGACCTATCGCGGTTGGACCGTGAGCGAGATCGGGCCCAATACTCAAGGCATAGCCGCGCTCATGATGCTGAACTTGATGGAGCGCTATCCTCTCGGCGAGTACGGCTTTCACAGCGCGAAAGCGCTTCATGTGATGGTCGAAGCCAAGAAGCTTGCTTATGCCGACATGCTTCACTACGTAGGTGATGCGCGCTTCTCCGAGATCCCGGTGCACGACATGCTCGACAAAGCGCACGCTGCCGAGCGCGCCAAGCTCATTGACGCCCAAAAGGCGGCATGCGTCGTGACGCCTTCGGAGTTTCGCACTATTACCGACGCCGAAGGCGGCGACACGATCTATCTGTCGGTCATCGATCGGGACGGCAACATCGTTTCCCTCATTCAGAGCAACTATGGCGGCTTCGGATCCGGGCTCGTGCCGCCAGGCGTTGGTTTCATGCTGCACAATCGCGGGGCGCTGTTTACGATGGAGCCCGGTCAGCCGAACACGCTCGAGCCGCGAAAGCGGCCGCTCCATACGATCATCCCCGCGTTCATGGAGAAGGACGACGTGCGCATTGGCTTCGGGATTATGGGCGGCTGGAACCAGTCGCAGGCCCACGCGCAGTTCGTCGCGAACATCGTTGATTACGGAATGAACATCCAGGAATCCCTCGAAGCAGGACGCTTCACCAAAGGAAGCTTCGACGGCTGTGATGTGAAGATGGAGTCGCTCATACCCGAGACGGTGCGGACGAAGCTCGAAGGGCTAGGCCACGAGATCGAGGTCGTCCGGCCGCGAACGGGAAGCTTCGGTTTCGGTCAGGCGGTGATGTCGAACGGCGACGGCGTGCATTTCGGCGCGTCCGAGCCCAGGCATGACGGCGCCGCCATTCCGGAAGCGCCGCCCGTCTTCGAGCCCGCCAAGAACGTCAAGAATTGATTTGCTCCGCGAGATAGCGCTCGCGGCCCACTTCTTTGGCGAGATGGAGCTGTGCCTCGAGCCAATCGACGCTGTCTTCTTCATCTTTCAAGATGCCGTCGAGTAGCTCGCGTGTGCCGTTATCGCCCTTCTCGCGACAAAGCGCGATCGTGTCGTTCAGCCGCTTGACCGCGTCGAGCTCGAGCTCCAAATCGAGCTTGTGCTGCTCGACCGCCTCCTCGCCGACGCGCACCGGGCTGAGGCGCTGCATGTTCGGGATGCCGTCGAGAAAAAGAATCCGCAGGATGACGCTATCCGCGTGTTTCATTTCCTCGATGGACTCCTCGCGCTTTTTGTCCGCGAGTCGCTTGTAGCCCCAGTTCTCGCACATTTTCGCGTGCACGAAATACTGGTTGATGGCGGTGAGCTCGGCGGTCAGGACGTCGTTGAGGGCAACGATTATCTTCGCATCACCTTTCATGGCCCTTCATCATACCGCGAGGCGACTTCCGCCGCCTCGTCTCCGTCTCCACGAGCTGGTTGATCGTCGGCCGGCAGCCGCCGCAGGTTCGTCCGGCGTCGCAGGCGCGCCCGACGTCCGAGATGGAGCAAGCGCCCTCGTGCACGAGGGTGCGGATGGTGCGGTCGGTGACGCCTTTACAGAGACAAACGATCATCGAGTCCAATGTTAGCTTTTGTGAAAGTGAAAGTCAATTCCAACATCATAATGGGGCGCACGTCACAGTAGTGACGATGCCCGTTTACGACCGTGTCCTCGAAGCGGTCGTAGAGTCCATCGCGATTGCTGAAGGCGCGGGCATCGGGCTGGACCGGCGACGTTCCGCAAACCCTATCAATATGCGCGCGGGGTCGAGCTCGTTCTCGTGAACGGCCAAGGCGTGCTCGAGGGCGGTGAAAGAAGCGAAGCCTTGCCGGGGCACGCGCTCCGCGGCGAGGTCATCCCATCCGTCTGAGACGGCAGGGGAGGCCGTCCGTCGTAACACTTTCGAGCCAGCCCAGCTCGCGTCCCGTTGTTCGAAAAGCGACCTCGTGCCTGAGCTCCCGTCCGCGCACGAGCATCGTCATGTTCAGCCCGAGGCGATGGAGCGGACGCTCGTAGGACCAGCGTCCCGTTACGGGTATGGTTCGGCGCCCGTCGGAGAGGTTTATCGTAAAGACTCCGGGCGCGCCCCCCGTAGTCATACGACCAAAACCTGCAATCTGTCCGGTCTCGCGAAGCTCGAGATCGAACTCTGCCTCTGTCACGTCGTAGATGCTGAGCACAGCTTGCCACTGACCGGAAAGCGCGTAGTCCGACACGTTACCACTAAGACGGACGCAAATACTCTTTTCTCCGTTAATATTTCCAGCTGGTCACATCCGCTCCTTCTGGGGCGGTGCGCGTAATGTGATCGGCCATTTCTGGCAAGTAGTGGGAGAGAAAGCTCTTACCGGGCGGGGCGCCCGTGTAGCAGTGAGGCTCGCGCTCGCCCCACGTCACGCTCCCTCGATAGTGCGGATTGTCCGTGCCTCGATGGCGAGATCGAGGACGACCTCGAAGCTCGGCTGGGCTTGAGCTCGAGGGGCGAGGGTCGGACAGCGTGCGATCGTTGCACAAACCAGGAAACGCATGGTTTGGTCCTCTTGGAACTGTTCAGTGTGGTGCTTGAAGTTTTCGAAGGAGATCTTGCGCTTCTGCTGCGAACGGGTCGTCGTCATCGACCTCTTCGAGGAATTGCTTCGCGTCCTCGGGACGACTTTGCGACACTCGCGTCACCGCCATGAAGAACTTGATGCCGGGTTGATTCGGGTTGAGCTTGTAGCTGTTCTCGAAGGCCTCGGCCGCCGCGCCCCCATCGCCCGCGAGCACGTGAAAGCGGCCGAGATTGGTCAGCTGTGGCGCGTCGTCGGCGTGAAACGCGCCGCGCGTGATGTGGTCCGCTTTTGCTTCTTCGAAGCGCAGCCCCGCTGCGCCCGCGAGATTTCGTACACCCAGATTCAGAAGCGAGATCGCTGCGTTTATGCGGACGATGCGCTTATCGTCGACTATGGCGGAGCCAAGCACCATGACGGCCGCGTCTCGGTTCGGCTGGCCCCGGTCCCCGAGCTTCAAGACCGCCGTGGCGCGCACGAGCGGATGCTCGTCCTTAGCCGCGCCGACCAGGGTGGGAAACACACGCGGATCGTCGAAATTGCCGAGGTGGCCGATCGCGTTGGCGCGTGGGATGGGCCCTTGCTCCTTGTCGGCGACGAGCGCGAGAAGTTGTGGGACCGCACCGGAGTCTTTATTTCTCGCGGCGACGAAGGCTTCCGCGCGCCGGATCACCTTCTGACGCTTCTGGCTCTCCGGATACCATCTGTCGAGCGCTTCGATGGCCCAGTCGGGCGATTGATCCTCGTGGCACAGGTTGCAAGCGTTGGGGATGTCGTGGCGGATCGTGTTCTCGGGTGCGGGGATGCTGATGCTGTGATCGCGCATCGTCGCTTTGATCGACACGACGGAGCGCGGCATGTGGCACTCGACGCACGAGCTCCCCGCGCTCGCGGCGTCGTGAAACGTGTGCGCGGCAATATTGGCGCCGATCTCTTCGTGGCAGCGCGTGCAGAGCGTGCGGTTCTCGGGACGCAGCTGCTCGTTGAGCTCGATCTCCGGTTCGTGGGTGTCGACGTGGCAACTCGTACAAGCGACCTTGCCTTTCAGGAAGCACTCGCTCTGCCAGATGCCGAGCGCGTTCGTCGAGAAGCGCCGCGTCTTACCGTCCGGCCACCACGTGGGGTCGCTGCTCGGGCCCATACCGTATTCGAGAAGCGGCATGAAGTAGTCGTAGTAATCCTGCCCCGCCGTGTAGCCGAAATGTATGATGTCCCGGAACGAATGACATTGCGCGCAGACTTGCGAGTTGCGCTCGTTGTCGAGCTTCGTCGGGACGACGATTTCGGTGGAGATCGAGGCCGCGGTCGCGTCGCTGGAGTAGAGCTCGACATGCGCGCTTCCGGGGCCATGACAGCGCTCGCAATGACCTCCGAAGTCGAGCCACTCCGTGGCGTAGCGCTGGTCGTCTGCGTCGTAGTTCTTGACCTCTTCACTGACGTGGCAACCGAAACAGTTCTTGTTCCACAGCTGGACGGGAATGATCCCTTCCTGCTGGTCCGGGGCCGCGATCTCGAGATTGTGAAACCACTCCTGGCGTGTTTCGTCCCAGCTCGGCGGGAGCACGATGATGCGGCCATCCTCGAGCGTCGTCAGATAGTGCTGGATGCGCCGGTTGCCGAGCGTGTACTGAATCTCGTGCTCTTGCAAATCTTGGCCGAAGAACGCTTCCGTGATGTAGAACTTGCCTCCTTCGGTCCTCAGTCCGTAAGTGTCGCCGCGAAGCGTGATGAGCGCTTTACTGAAATCGCCCTTGACGCCCTCGGTTGTCGCGGGCTGCACCATCTTGCTGTGACGCGAATTTTGCCATTTAGCGTGCGTATCGGCGTGGCAATTTTTGCAAACGGCCTGGCCGACGACGGTTTTGGACGCGTCCACTTGCGGGCTCGCCGCAAGCGTCAATATTAAGAGCACGGAGCTCATGACAAGAAAGTACCGCTAAGATCGCGACCCGTCAACTACGGTAAACTCCGCGTCGGCCCATGAAGCGAACCTGGCTCCTATCGCTGACCCTCTTTTTTTCGGGAGCCGCTGCTCTCGTTTATCAGCTCGTCTGGGTTCGACAGCTCTCCCTCGTGATGCCTGCAAGTACCGCCGTTACTGCACGCCGTAGGCCCGATTGGCGGTCTCCAACGCCACGTTTCGCAAGGTCACCATGCTCGTCAGCGTCTTGCGAACGTATGTATCCGCCGGGTCGAAAACGCCCTCCGACGCTCCCCTGAGGTTTGTACTTTCCGTTCGACCGGTGAGACTCAGGCTCACGCGATTGATCCAAGTCTGCGGGTCGTCGTTGGGCGTTTGTGGCGGGACGTCTAGAAGGACTTGCGAGTCCCCGATCCCATACTGGATTTGGAGATTCTCCACGTTGTGGGCGACAGCAAGCCAGCCTGAGCCCTCGCTGAGATCACGCCGCTCGAGCGTAGGATTCCCGACCGGAGGTGGTCCGCTGACTCGATAGGATATGACGCGAAATCGGCCTATCAACGCACAATCCTCCTGCACTTGTCGATTGAATCCACCGGGCTCGTTCAGGTCGGTCGATGCGTTTCCGGGATTGTGGTTGAGCTGAAGGGTCGGTTTGCCAGAAGCCATGGTCAGGTTGGGCGGTTGTGTAAGCTCGAAGGGAAAGATTCCGGGCTGGCCGTCTCCATTGCAATCCTCTGTTTCGATCGCCATCAGGACCATCCCTTCCTGATACGCGGTCTCCGGGTCCACCGGCGCGGGGTCGAAAGAATCTGGGTCAATGAAGAGCGTCGAGGATTGTCCGATCGTCCCGCATGGTCCGCCTCCGCCTCCGCTACCCTGACCTGTCGTTCCACAAGGGAGCGCCCGGGCGAGAGGCACGTCCGGATCGGCATAGATGATCGTTAACTCATCAGGATTGTCACCTCCGCCGTCGTTCCATAAGATTGCGGCCATTGGAGGGGTTCGATAGCCTGCCATCGACAATTCGCGGCTCATCCTCTGGATTCCCGCCCGGGTGGACATCTGCATCATCGCCATTTCAGTCTCTCTACGAAAACCCGTTTGGCCAAGGGTCAGCATGGAGTAGACGGCGTACAGCACAATGATCGTGAGCGCTATCGCGACAAGAACCTCGATAAGGGAAAAGCCCGCCGCGCGGGCCGCATTTGGCCGACCGCTCATCCAACGACCCCCTAATATCTACTTTTCTGAGAAGCCTTTCTTCATTCCAAAAGCTGCTCGTCAATTGATGGTGATCAATGATCCATCAATTTCAAGAAACGAGTGGGCTCCACCCCCCGAGATTGAGCGGTGCTAGCCTCGCTCGCTGTTGATTGGTCCCCTCGAGCACATAAGATCATGAGAGGTACAGCGGTGTCAACTGGCCGACCGATCCCAGCGAGAAGCCGCCTAATCAACAGCCCATGATGCAAGCACGGGGACAGACTCTCGGTTCAACAGGAAAGCAACAAAGGCCATCCACTACTCGAGCACCATCCCGGGCAGGTCGCCAAATTCGAAGCCGATGGTGCTCAACACCGTGCACACGGCCGAAACATGATCGGCCTCGAGCACTTCGCCGGCCCCGATCCTTTGCGTCAGGCGCCCGATGACGTTCCGGGAGTCGGGGTCGCGAATTTCCTGCGTTACGCGCTCAGTCGTGACGGAGAGCCGCGATCGGATCGACACGGGTGGCGCGCAGCGCCGGGACGTAGGTGGCGGCGAGCGCCACCGTAACCGCGAGTACCGCCACCGACCCGAAGGTCATCGGGTCGAGCCGCTCGACGCCGAACAGCAAGCTTTCGAGCGTCCGCGTCATGAGCGCAGCGCCGACAATCCCGAGACCGACGCCTAGGATCGCGAGGCGAAAACCCTCAGCGAGCACGAGGCGCATCACGCTTCTTCGGCCCGCTCCAAGCGACATACGGACACCGATCTCGTGCCTTCTCTGGCTGACCGAATAGGACATGACACCGTAGATGCCGAGGGCAGCGAGCGCGAGCGCGATGCCGGCGAATAGGCCAAACAGAGTCATCGTGAAGCGCGGGCCGGCCACGGAAGCCGCGAGCTGAGCCTCGAGCGTCGTAAAGCTCGAGAGCGCGAGCTCAGAATCAAGCGTAGCCACGACTTCGCGGATGCGGGCGTAGGCGGCCTCGGGCTCTTCCCGGGTGCGGACGAGAAGCGAGAAGCCCGAGAAGGGGGCTTGCGAGAACGTAGGATAGATTGCCGGCGGGACGTCGGCTTCGAGGCCTTGAAACTTTACGTCCTGGACGATGCCTACGATCTCGCGCGTCATACCCCATTGGGTCAGGTGCGCGCCGAGCGGCTCTTCGTCGACGAAGTAACGCCTCGCGAACGCTTCATTCACGAGAATAACAGGAGGCGCGTCAGCTCGGGTGTCACGAGATTCGAGCGGACGCCCGCGCAGGATGGGGATTCCCAGTGTGCGGCAATAGTTTGGGCTCACGACGCGGATGCGCACTTCGTCTTGCTCGCCGGGCGGAACGGGCGGGCGACCTTCAATCGTGAAGCGGCTCGTCCAGCCAGCGTTGAGCGGTCCATTCATACCGAGTGCGGCCGATTCGACACCGGGGCTCGACGCCAACGTCTCGACGAGCACGTCTTGAAACTGCCGGACCGCGTTCCACTTCGGCCAGTCTGCGCGGTCTTGTTCGTAGCGCGATGCCGGAAGGGTTATGTCGACCGAGACGACGTTCGTTGGCGTGAAGCCCGGATCGACTTGCAGGATTTTCCAAAAGCTCGTCATGAGAAGGCCCGCGCCGATGACGAGCACAACGGCGAGCGCTATTTCGACCGGGACGAGAATTTCTCGAGCGCGCCGTTTTCCGCTACGCTCGCCAGCACGCACGCCTTCCCTGAGAGACGCGATCAAATGGTGGCTCGAAATTTGAAGCGACGGTAAGAGGCCGAACACCAAACCCGTCGCCATCGAAATCCCAAGCGCGAAAACCAGGACGGCGCCATTCAGCCCGACATTGCCGACACGCGGAAGATCCGACGGCACGAGTGCGAGAAGCGCGCCGAGGCCGAAATAGGCCACGAAGGCGCCGAGAGCGCCGCCGGCGAGCGAAAGCACCAAGCCTTCCGTCAGGTTCTGTCGCAAGAGCGCAGCGCGCCCGGCGCCCATGGCGGTGCGGATAGCTGTTTCCTGCTGCCGGGACAGAGACCGCGCGAACAAGAGGTTCGCGACGTTGACGCAGGCGATGAGCAGCACGAGGACGACCGCACCGAGAAGCACGAGTAGCGGCGTTCGGACGCTCCCGACAGACGCCTCGTAGAGAGTTTGCGCCCACATGCCGCGTCCCTGGTTGTCGTCCGTGTATTCGGCCTCGAGCGCTCCCGCAATGATCTCGAGGTTGGCGTTGGTTACTTCGAGGTTCGCGTTCGGTTTCAGACGGGCGACCACCGCGAAACCGTGATTGCCCCGCTGTGTACTCGTCGGCGTGACTCGAGACGGGATCCAGAGATCCGCGTTCGACGGAAATCGGAACTCACGGCCCATGACGCCGATGACCTCGGTCGAGACTCCGTCGATGAAAATCGTGCGGCCCAGCACGCCGCGATCGCCGCCGAACCGGCTCGTCCAAAGTTCGTGACTCAGGACGGCGACGCGATTGCCGCCGGGCTCGTCCTCCTCCGGGTAGAACGAGCGTCCCTCGGAGGGAGCGTTTCCGAGAATCCCGAAAAAATTGCCGGACACCAATGCTACGTTGACCCGCATCGGCTCTCCCGAAGGGCTCGTGAGCGTTGCGGGCGGCGTATAGAAATGTGCCATCTCCTCGAAGACCTCCGCGCGCTCGCGGACGTCGAAAAAATCCGGGCCGGAGAAACGCTCTTGCGTCGTACCGCGAAGCCGGTCGTTCTCCCAAAGCATCACGAGCCGGTCAGGCTCGTGGTAGGGGAGAGGGCGCAGGAGCACGCCTTCGATGACGCTGAAGATTGCGGTGTTGGCGCCCACACCGAGGGCGAGTGTGGCGAGCACGACGAAAGCGAGCCCGGGGCTCTTCGCAAGCGAACGGAGAGCGTATCGAAAATCTCGAAGCCAAAGATGCATCGAATTATCTCCTTGGTAGGACGGTGCGATGGACGACAGACGGCGGCACTCGTGGCGCACGGCGCGCAAGTTGCCAAATCGTTGCTCCGCGGCGCGGGCCGCCTCGATGTCACCGAGACCACGGGCCCGATAGTCGCGCGCCCTCATCTCGAGGTGATAGCGAAGCTCTTCGTCGATCTCGGAGGCGACATCGGCGGGGTCGAGCTTTGCTCGAAGCCAATGGCGGAATCGCGAAAGAGGGTGCATGGCTCAGGCCGATTCGAGAATCTTGGCCACCGTTTCTGCGAAGCTCGTCCAATTGGCGCGCTCGCTCGCGAGGCGCTTCCGCCCCGAGCGCGTGATGCGGTAAAACTTCGCGCGCCGGTTGTTCTCGCTCGTGCCCCACGAAGATACGAGCCAGCCGCGCCGCTCCATTCGATAGAGCGCCGGATAGAGCGAGCCTTCGTCGATGCTCAAAGGACTTGCGGCGTCTTCGGTCAAATCCTCGATGCGCCGCCCGATGGCGTAGCCATTCATCGGCTCCGATTCGACGACCCGGAGTACGAGGAGCTCGAGCGTTCCATGAAGCAGTTCTGATTTCGATCGGCCCATGCCAACTCCATTAGATAATCTAGGGAAAGGTTAGTCCGGCCCCCCAGCTTTGTCAAGCCTTATGGTGCGTCGCTCACAGATTGCGCGTCGAGGACCATGGCGATGCTGCGGACGTAGTGATCCATCCACGCCATCTCACTGACAGCTTTGACGAGGCGGTTGCGCGGATCCGGGATGCCGTGACTTCGCCCCGGATACATGAAGAGCTCCGTCGGCACGCCGAGCTTCTTGAGCGCCATGTGCAGCTC
>SMYC01000057.1 GCA_004356105.1 Acidobacteriota bacterium
ACAAGCGCGTCGTCCCCGGTGAGCTTACGGAGCCCCGCCCCGTGATGTTTGATTCAGTAATGGCACTTGTTCGCCACGGAGGACACGAGTGCGATCATCTCCCGCTGCTCGCGTGTCAAATCGGAGCGACCGCGCATCACCGCAGCGTAGAGCGCAAAATGCGCGTCCATGGAGCGCGGGTTGAGGGAGTGTATCTTGATAATGTTGTCCACACCGCCCCATGGCTCCTTGTATTTCTCGTAGAGCTCTTTCAGGCGGCCGGTCGCCTCGGCTTCGGGAATCATGTAAATCCAGGCCATCGTGTCGCTCCGCGCGGCGTCAGTAGAACGTCGCAATGTCTTCGAGGGTCTTCTTTTCAATCTTGGGAACCTTGACCTCGTCCGCCGGATAGCCGACGACGAGAATCAAAAACGCCCGCTCGTGGGACGGCCGCTGAAGGACTTCGCTCAGAAAGTTCATAGGGCTCGGTGTGTGAGTCAAAGACACGAGCCCCGCGTTGTGGACCGCGGCGATGAGCAGGCCGGTCGCGAGCCCGACGGACTCCGTGACGTAATAGTGCTTGTAGGTGCCCCCATCCGGCTTGACGCCGTAATTCTGGGCGAAGACCACGATGAGGTAGGGTGCTTTTTCCAGAAATGGTTTGTGCTCGTCGGTGCCGAGATGGGACAACGCCTCGAGCCACGCGTCAGGCGCCCGCCCACTGTAAAAGGCGCGCTCCTCTTCCTCGGCCGCTTCGCGGATCTTTTTCTTGATGGTGCCATCGGTGACGACGGCGAAGTGCCACGGTTGTTGATTCGCCCCGCTCGGGGCCGTCCCCGCGCTCAGCAAACACTTCTCGATGATGTCCCGCGGCACCGGGCGGTCGGAAAAATCGCGCACGGTGCGGCGCTTCGAGAGCTGTTCGTGAAAAGCGCGGGTCCGCCCGCGCATTTCTTCCACCGGAAACTCCTCGTATTGAGTCAAGGGTATGAAGGTAGGTTTCGCCATGGCGTGACGTAACTTACTGGAACCGAACGCACGGCGCAAGAACACGATCGGCTTGGACGTCCCAGGCCGGCATGTTACTCTTTCAGCACATTCGGGCGCATTTCCACGAGCATCTACTCAATCGTCGAGAGGGACATGGATGGGGCGTCGTAGCCGGCCGGTGAACGGAGCCAAGAATGGCCGCTCGTTTCGGCCGATTCGTGGCATTATCAGTCTCCCGCTCGTTGTTTGTCTGAGCGCGGTTCTGTGGTCCGCGTGCCGTGAGGGGCCGGCCGAGCAGAAAGAGATTCGGCTCGGACTTCTCGCGATCCTGCAAGGTGTGCCCAGGGACACTTCGGGGATACCCTCGGTCCATGGCGCCGAGCTCGCGGTGAAAACCGTCAACGAGAGCGGCGGAGTCATGCTCGATGGCACGCCCCACCGTGTCGTGCTCGTCGTCAAGGATTACGAAGACCGGGCCGACTCGGCCACGAGCGTGGCGCGTGCGCTCATCAACCAGGAGCGCATCGACGCGCTCATCGGCCCGCAGTTCAGCCGTCACGCAATTCCTGTCTCCGTGGTAGCGGAGAATGCCCGCATACCCATGGTGAGCCCGCTCTCGTCGAGCCCGGCGACGACGGAAGGTAAAGAATTCGTCTTCCGTCTGGCCTTTCTCGATGCCGTACAAGGGGCAGTGATGGGCCGTTTTGCCGTGGAGGAGCTCGAGGCCAGCCGCGCCGCCGTGCTCTACGATATCTCCACCGCCTATGGGCGCAATCTCGCCGCGGTGTTCCGGGAATCTTTCGAGCAGCATGGCGGGCGCATCGTTGCCTTCGAGTCTTACACGCGCGACCAGCCGCTCGACTATCGCGAGCTACTCGCGCGGATAGGGCGAACCACCCCCGACGTCTTGTACTTGCCCAACGACACCGAAAGAGTCGCCGCACAGATCCGGCAAGCGCGGGAGCAAGGTCTCGACATAACGATACTCGGGGGAGACACGTGGGACATGGAAAGCTTCAAGCTGATGCCCGAGACCAACGGCTCTTTCATGACCCATCAGTGGCACCCAGCGTTGGACACGAGGGAGGCACGTGACTTCGTCGCTCGTTACAGGAAGGAATATGACGAGACACCCAAGGTGACGGCGGCCATGACCTACGACGCTGTGATGCTGCTCGTGGACGTCATCGAACGGAAAGGTCGAAAAGACGCCGACACGATCCGCGCCGGCCTCGTTGAAGTCGAAGACTTTACGGGCGCGAGCGGCACGATTCGGTTCCACGGAAGCCCCGATCCCGAACGAGCCGTCATCATATCCAAACTCGAGAACGGCAAAAGCAAGCTGTATCGCATCGTGGACCCCGAATAAAGAACCATGCCCATCTTTGACAAGCTGCCCCACGCCGTTCGCCCCGATCGAAGCCTCGTGGCACGACTGGTCGGCTCCTTTCTCACCGTTTCGCTTCTCACGGTCGGCTTCGTAGCACTCGTTGCCTTTGTCGAAGCTCGAGGGGCCTTGCGCGAGGCGATCGCCGATCGCTTGATGACGGTCGCGGTCGGGAAGGAAGGCGAGTTCATCCGATGGGTGGACCAGCAACGAGACCTCACCGTGTTTCTCGCCGATCTTCCGGCGCTTCGCGAGGACGCGATGGAGCTGCAACACGCGCCGGAACAACGCATGCCGGAACAACGCATGATAGATGCGCGCGATCGTATCGAGAGACTCCTTCGCTCAGCAATCGGGGAGCGGTCGGACTTGGAGGAGCTGAGTTTGCTGTCTTCCATAGGCGGCGAAGTGATTGCCTCCACCAACCGGGCCCGTTCCGGCAGCTATCGCGTGAACGATTTGTTCTACACGCGAGGCAAGAGCGAGACCTTCATCCAAAACGTCTATACCTCACCCGTGACAGGGCGTACGGCGCTAACGATTGCGACGCCCGTCATCGATCCAGATGGCACGACCGTTGCCGTGCTCGCGGCCGACCTCGACCTCGCTTACCTCGATCACCTCATGGCCGACCGCACGGGACTCGGAAGCACGGGCGAAGCCTATCTCGTGAGCGCCGCCAACGATTTCGTTAGTGCGGATCGATTCGGCCGCACGGAGTTCCGGCGCGGCGTTTTCAGCGAAGGCATCACCGCTGCCCTCAACGGAGAAGCCGACGTCGGGGTCTATACGAACTACGCCGGAATCCCCGTGATCGGCGCTTATCGTTTCATCGCTGCCCGAGATATCGCGCTTCTCGTCGAGATGCGGCACGACGAAGCCTTCGCACCGGCGCGACGGCTCGTCGCTACCATTCTCGGCATCGGGATCCTCTCCGCGCTCTTGCTCGCCGGCATCGTCGTCCTCATCGCGAGGCAAATCGCACGGCCCGTACTTGCTATTGCGCGAGCCGCGACCTCGGTCGCCGAAGGTGATTTCACCACGGTCGCTCCGGTTCTCACCAATGACGAAGTCGGCGTGCTCGCCACCGCGTTCAACGAGATGACCGCACGACTTCAGAACCTCTATACCAATCTCAACGAGCAAGTCCAAGCGACGACACACACGATGGTAGCGCTCGAGGAGAGCCAGCATCTTCTTCAGGCCATCACGGACAACTCCACAGCCCTAATCGCCGTTACCGATCCCGAGAATCGTTTTCTACTCATCAACAGGAGCTTCGAAGCCGTTCTCGGCCGCCCTCAGTCCGAAGCGCTCGGCCAGACGCCAGCGGACGTACTGCCCGAGAAGATCGCCTCAACCTATGCTCTCATGACGAAAACTGCATGGGAGACGGGGCATGTCGTGGAGCGCGAGCTTTCTTTCTCGTTAGACAACAAGATTCGCACGTACTTCGCCGTCGCCTTTCCGTTGGGCCCGCGCCCTTCGGAGTCTTTTGGCGTCGGTGTCGTCGCGACCGATCTAACGGATGCGAAACACGCGCGGGACGCCCAGGAGCACCTCGAAGCTCGGGTCCAGCACGCGCAGAAACTGGAAAGCCTCGGCTTGATGGCGGGCGGGATCGCGCACGACTTCAACAACATTTTGACGAGCTTGCTCGGCAATACAGAGCTCGCTTTGAACTATTCGACCGAGGGCTCACGCACATCCGCCTATCTGGAAAAGGTCGTAGCGGCGACGAAGTCGGCCGCCAACTTGACGAATCAGATGCTCGCCTATGCCGGCAAGGCAAGCTTCCATCAGGAGGTGTTCGACGTCAACGTGGTCGTCCAAGAAATGGCGGAGCTCGTACGCGTTTCGATCCCGAAGAAAATCAACTTCTGGACCGAGCTGTCGACCGAACGAGCGGTCATCCAAGCCAATCGCGGACAGCTGAGCCAGCTCGTCATGAATCTGGTCACGAACGCAGCCGAAGCGATCGGGGACCACACCGGTGACGTCACCTTGCGGACGCAAGCAGAGGGCGAAACCGTGCGGCTCGAGATCTCGGATACAGGCGGTGGGATGGACGAACAGACACGCGAGCGCATTTTCGATCCCTTTTTCTCGACGAAGGGGCCGGGCCGGGGTCTAGGTCTTGCCGCCGTTCAAGGAATCGTGAAGAGCGCGCGCGCGACGCTCCGCGTCGAGAGCGCACCGTCCCGCGGCTCGCTCTTCGAGATCCGTTTTCCCGCTGCCAAGCTCGCGTCCGCCGCAGACGATGCGCCCGAGCCCAGTACCAGGATTAAGCAATGTCAAGGTACGATCCTCGTTGTCGACGACGAGCCGGTGGTGCGCGGGATGGTGCGCGAACTTCTCGAAGTTGCCGGATTCGACGTCATCGAAGCTTCGGATGGGCACGAAGCCGTGGATCAGTTCCGGTCTCGGGGCGACGCGATCGACGCCATCCTCCTTGACATGACGATGCCCGGGATGAACGGCGCGGAGGCGCTCGCCGAGATCCGGAAGATAGAGCCGCATGCCCGGGTGATCCTCACAAGCGGCTATGACGGGCAGGACACCGTGGCATCGTTGATCGGCGCCGAGGGCGTCGAGTTCCTACAAAAACCTTACCGGGCACGAACGCTCATAGCCAAGCTCGCGAGCGTCCTCGAAAACAAAGACCACGCCGCTCTAAACG
>SMYC01000058.1 GCA_004356105.1 Acidobacteriota bacterium
AGGCTCAACCAGATGTGCCGTAGTACAAGCCATGTCGGCATCAGAACCGGACCTTTGAGATTCGCATTCGCTCTCCTTGCCGTTTCGGGCACGTTCTCGGAAGCCTACATGAAAGCGCGTGAAGTCGGATGCGCAAAACTACTGAGATCCAAAGGGAAGAATTCCGGTGCCACGATGATACGAGCTTCTGCGACTGTGTAGCAGTCGAGACGCGACGGTTTTTCATGGTTGACAAATACGCCCACGAATGCGCTTCACGTTCATGCTCGGGCTCGGGCTCGTTTGGACGGTCATCTCGGTGTCCAATGCGCTGAGTGAAGCGTCCAGCAAGAGGAGCGGGAAGAAGAGCCTGGCCGCACCGTCATTTTATTGGTTCATCGGCTTCCACATCAACGACCTCACCCGTCAGATAGCCTAGTAGCGTCGCCGGGAACTGAGCGGCGCCGGCACTGTACGTGGCTGGATTCCAAGCCATTTAACCCGACCTATGGCCATCGTCCGCGCTCCGCCTCATCTTGCCGGTCTTTCGGGGGATGTGCTACCGTCCGATCGACCGATTCGAGAGCTAGTATGCTCGATTGACCGCGCCGAGGAAATTCTACGTGAGAGCTCGCTTCGAGATTGTTGTCGGGGTCGGCGCGCTTCTATCCGCGCAGGCCATGGCGGTCAACGCTCAGCAGCCGCAGTCAAGTCGGGTCACTTTCGAATCGCTCACCTTCGAGGATGGCCTGTCGGACGAGCGTGTTTTCGAGATCTTCCAGGATAGCCGTGGCTTCCTTTGGTTCGGCACTCGCAACGGTCTGAACCGCTTCGACGGATACAACATCAGAACGTACCACCACGACCCCGGGAATCCTCGTAGCCTGAGTCACAACGGGATCGATGCCCTTTTCGAAGACGCGTCCGGGACATTCTGGATAGGGACCGAGGGTGGCGGACTCAATCGATTCGATCCAACCACCGAGGGTTTCACCCGTTTTATGCACGATCCCGACGATCCACGGAGCCTGAGCAGCAACGAGGTGCTATGGCTTTACGAGGATGTTTCCACCGGAGCTTTTTGGGTCGGCACGAACGGCGGCGGCATCAATCGGCTCGATCGCGACTCGGGCCTGTTTACCCGTTTTACACACGATCCGGCCGCCACCGAGACCATCAGCGACAACCACGTGTTGAGCTTCTTGGTGGACGGTTCGGGGGCGATCTGGTTCACGACACTGGCGGGCCTCAATCGATTCGACCGGGAAAGGGAACGCTTTACTCGTTTCCTCAACGATCCCTTCGACCCGCGGAGCTTGAGCTACAATGATGTGCGACGTGTCCTCGAGGATCACGAAGGCGTGCTCTGGGTGGCGACGGCTGGCGGTCTGAACCGATTCCATCCCGAGACGGAGGATTTCACTCGCTACCTGCACGACCCGAACGACCCCAATAGCCTCGGCGACAATTTCGTGTTGCGGCTCTTCGAGGACTCGGCGCACGCGCTCTGGATCGGCACACGGATTGGTATCGACCGGTTCGATGTCGCTACCGGAGGTTTCGCTCGTCACCCCCTCGACACCGGAGAGCCGGAGCAGTTCGGAGGCCCCGCCGTCATCGATATCCTCGAAGACCGACAAGGAACGCTCTGGGTCGGAGCTCGAGGTGGCCTCTTTCGCTACGATCGCGAGGGCGACGTTTTCATCTCCCACCGGCACGATCCGGATCATCCGCTTACGATGAGCAGCAATCTCGTCCGCGACATTTATGAAGACGACAACGGGGTCGTTTGGGTGGGCACCGTCCGCGGTGTAAACAAAGTACTCGCCGCCGGCAAACCCTTCAGGAACTTCACCACCGTCCCCGGCGACCCCGCGACCCTCAGCGACCGCAACGTCCTTTCCTTGTACGAAGACCGATCCGGAAGCGTCTGGGTCGGGACGGCATCTAACCTGAACAAGCTGGAACACGACACGCAGCGTTTCGTACGTTATGACCTCGATTTCGGGCGGCCAGGGGCCGATACCGTTACCATGATTCAAGACATTCGAGAAGACGCAGACGGTACCTTGTGGCTCGGTACGGCCCGGGGACTGGTGCGGTTCGATCCAGCGTCGGGTGCCTACGATCTCTCCCGCTTCGTCTCCAACAACAATAGCGATAACGTCGTTCGGGTCGTATATGCCGGGGACGCTAGCGCGGTGCGGCTCGGGACCGAAGCAGGCCTCAAGCGCTTCGACCGAAAAACCTCGGAGTTCCTGGACCCGGATGTCGGTCCTTTGAATCCCGAGCTTCCTGGCTATCGAGGCGTCCATGCCTTTCATGAGGATCGCGAAGGCTCGTTGTGGATTGGAGCACGCCGCGGGCTGCACGCTCTCGACCGCGCCTCCGGGAAGATCACGCGCTATATGCACGACCCTTCTGATCCCGAAAGTCTCAGCGACGACTGGGTCTATGCGATCCACGAGGATGCGAGCGGCGTTTTGTGGATCGGATCCGCAAGCTTCCTCAGTCGGTTCGACCGCGACGCCCAGCGCTTCACGCACTACACGGAAGCAGATGGGCTGCCGGACGATGGCGTCTACGGGATCATCGGGGACGATCGCGGATTCTTGTGGCTCACGACGCGGAACGGTTTGTCGCGCTTCGACCCCGGGACGGAAACGTTCGTACGCTACGGCGTGGAGGACGGCCTCACGAACGATCAATTCGGGCGCGCTCTTCACAGGGGCCACAGTGGACGGTTCTACGCGGGCCACGCAGACGGCTTTAGCTCGTGGGATCCTCTGACCATCGAAGCGGGCCGCCGTCCGGTGATCGCGATCACAGGCTTCCTGCTCGCGGGCCGTACTGTCTCCCCTCGCTCGGTATACGGACCGGGGGCAATCGTCCAAGGCCGGAGACCCTGAGACCATAACGCTGTCCCACGCCGAGCGCGTCTTCACCTTCGAGTTCGCGGCACTGAGTTATCGCGCCCCGAACAAGCATCGATACCGCTATCGACTTGCGGGATTCCAGAACGAATGGGTCGAGGTGGGCGCCGATGAACGTCGGGCGACGTACACGAACTTGCCGGCCGGGGAGTATACGTTCCAGGTGTTGGGCTCGAACCATCGCGGTATCTGGAACGAAACCGGGACGAGCGTGCGCGTAACGCTTTTGCCACCATGGTGGCAGACCTTGTGGTTCCGTACCGCCGCTATGATCACGGTGGTGGCGCTTCTGTTTGCGGCACACCGCCTACGGGTCAAGTACTTTGTCGAAACCGACCGCCGTCTGGAAGAGGAGATCCAGAAACGAAAGACGACGGAGAGAACCCTTGCACGTACCGCGAGCAAGCTAATTTACGCCCAGGAGGACGAGCGCCGGCGCATCGCTCGAGACCTACATGATGGCGTGAGCCAGCGGATTGCCGCGGTGGCGATGGGACTGCAGCAAGTGGCCAAAGACCTGCCTGAAGACAAGGAGAAAGACATCGTCGCGATCGAGAACGAAGTCATCGATGTGTCGGATGAGGTGCGCCGCATCTCTCATGACTTGCACCCGTCCCTTCTGGAACATCTGGGCTTGGTGACCGCTCTCGAGAAGCATTGCACCAATGTCGCGGAGCACGAGGATCTCAGGATCGATTTTCACGCGCGAGACATACCCGAGTCGCTTCACCCCGTGGCGGAGGCCAGTCTCTACCGGATCGCTCAGGAGTGTCTCCAGAACGTGGTCAAGCACGCAAGAGCAACACGTGTCGAAGTGACCCTCGAGGGCGTCGATAGCGGGATCTTGCTCCGCGTGGAGGACGATGGCGCTGGCTTCGATAGCGGCCAGTCCCCGGGAAGCGGTGGTCTCGGCCTCGTCTCCATGGAGGAGCGGGTGCGTCCGTTGAAGGGTCGCTTTGTACTGCATTCCGAGCCGGGAAAGGGCACCCGTATCGAGGTCTGGATACCTGTAGAGGATGGCGGCGCGACACCGCGCGTGGAGAACGCTGTCACCGAGCCTTCATAGTATTCGCAACCAGCCGAACACGCCGCGTGAGCGCCACGGCGAGCGACCCGCCTTCAGACTAGAGCGCTGCGCGCGTTGGATCTTTTGGCGGACCGTTCCATGAGCAGTTCGGTCCTCGCGGCGCCACTCACTCGTTCACCGACGGCAACATCAAGGACAGCGGTGCGTTGAGGGCATTCGAGACCTTCATGCCGCTCAAACAGCTCAGGACGTCGCCTCCGTACAAATTTGCGTTGCGGTCCCGTAGTTCTCCGGATACCCGCGCCCACCTTCGCGCAGTACTGTAATCGCCTATCGGAAGGAGTGCATGATGAAGCGAACGACCCTAGTTCTTGCCGCGATCATTGCGATCGCGACGGCCAAAACCGAGGCCCAGTCGGAGAGACCCAACATTCTCGTCATGTGGGGCGATGACATCGGGTACTGGAACGTCAGCGCGTACAACCTGGGCTCGATGGGCTACAAGACGCCGAACATCGACCGCATCGCCAAAGAAGGCATGATGTTTACCGACGCCTACGGCCAGCAGAGCTGCACGGCAGGACGGGCCGCTTTTCTTACCGGCCAGAGCCCGTTTCGCACCGGGCTCCTGAAGGTCGGATTGCCGGGCGCTAAAGAGGGGCTGCAGCCGGAAGACCCGACCCTGGCGGAGCTGCTCAAGCCTCAGGGCTACGCGACGGGTCAATTCGGCAAGAACCACCTCGGCGATCTGGACGAGATGCTGCCCACGAATCACGGATTCGACGAGTTTTTCGGAAATCTTTATCACCTCAACGCGGAGGAGGAGCCAGAGAACGTCGACTATCCAAAGAATCCGGCCTTCAAGGAGAAGTTCGGCCCCCGGGGCGTCATCCACTCTTTCGCGGACGGCAGGATCGAGGACACGGGTCCACTGACGAAGAAGCGGATGGAGACCATCGATGAGGAAGTCATCGAGCTCGCCGAGAATTTCATCGATCGAGCTCACAGCGCGAACCAGCCCTTCTTCGTCTGGTTCAACACGACGCGGATGCACGTTTGGACCCATTTGAAGCCAGAGTCGGTAGGCGTTACCGGTCTCGGTATCTATCCGGACGGTATGGTCGAGCACGACGGCCACATCGGCCGGCTGCTCGACAAGCTCGACACGCTCGGCATCGCCGACAACACCATCGTCATCTACTCCACCGATAACGGTGCCGAGGTTATGTCCTGGCCCGATGGCGGCACGACGCCTTTCCGCGGCGAGAAGAACACCAACTGGGAAGGCGGCTACCGGGTGCCGATGATGGTGCGCTGGCCGGGCAAGATCGCGCCTGGAACGATTTCGAACGAAATCATTTCCCAGGAGGACTGGTTCCCGACCCTGTTGGCGGCTGCGGGCGACGACGATGTCAAGGCGCGGCTCAAGAGTGGGACTCGAGTGGGTGACAAGACTTTCAAAGTCCACCTCGACGGCTACAACTTCCTGCCATACCTGACCGGCCAGAGCGACGACTCGCCGCGGAAAGAGTTCCTCTACTTCAGCGACGACGGCCAGATCGTGTGCTTGCGCTATGACCGTTGGAAGTTGGTCTTCGCCGAGCAGCGCGCTCACGGTTTCGAGGTGTGGGAAGAGCCGTTCGTGACGCTTCGAGTCCCGAGGCTCTACGACCTGAGGACCGATCCCTTCGAACGAGCCGACCACGAGGGTATGGATTACACGAGATGGCGTTTCGATCGGATATTCCTGCTGCTCCCGGCGCAAGCTTACATAGCGAACTTTCTGCAGACGTTTCAGGAGTTCCCGCCACGGCAGAAACCGGGCAGCTTCAACCTGGATCAGGTCCTAGCAAATTTGCAGACGGCCGGAACCCACGGCCGGTGATAACCAGAAAAAGAGGAGGGAACGGACAATGAAACGCGTTCACAGGTCGAGACTCTGGATACCGCTCGCCGTCGCTCTCGTGGCCCTGGGTGGCTATCTCGTCGGCCGCCTCGGTGATGGATCGACACAAGCTCAACCGTCCCCGACGGCGGCCCTCGCTGGCCGGGATGTCTACTACCCCGGCTCCGAAGAGCTGAAGCCCGACGAGATGCGGGTGATCGCCTGCGGCACCGGCATGCCGAACGCCCGTCCGAAGCAGGCCGCCGCGTGCTGGATAGTTGAGCTGGGCAATGGCGACAAATTTATCTTCGATATCGGGCTCGGCTCCGCCGAGCGGATCGCCGCGATGAAGATCCCCTACGACTACCTCGACAAGTTGTTCATCGGGCATCTCCATGCAGATCATATTGGTGATCTCGACGCCTTGTGGATTGGCGGGGTCGTATCCAACCGTCAACGTCCGCTCCGGATCTGGGGACCGAATGGCTCCGAAGAGAGACTCGGCACGCAGTACATGGTTGACAGGATGAAGGAGATGTACGCGTGGGACTTCGCTTCGCGGCAAGGCAACGTCAACACGCAGGGCTTCGAGGTCGAAGTCCACGAATTCGACTACAAGGCGGTCAACGAGGTCATCTACCAGGAGAACGGGGTCACCATCCGCTCCATCCCCGCGATCCATGCCATCGACGGCCCGGTCAGCTTTATCTTGACGTGGAACGGCCTGAAATTCTCGTTCAGTAGCGATACCTATCCGAACAAATGGTGGATGGAGCACACGAAGGACAGCGACCTTGCCATCCACGAGTGCTTCGCACCGCCGTCCTTCATGGTGAACAAGCAGAGCTTCGCCGTTTTGGACGCGCTCAACGTAGCCACCCAAGTCCACACGTCGCCCGCGATGTTCGGCAAGGTAATGAGCCAGATCACGCCGCGCATGGCCGTCGGTTACCACGTGTTCAACGATTTCGACACGCAACCGCAGATCATGTCGGAGATCCGTCAGACCTATAGCGGGCCTGTCGTGCTCGCCGTCGATTACATGGTGTTCAACGTAACGAAAGAAGACATTCGTGTACGGATGGCGGTCATCGACGAGGATATCTGGCCGCTGCCATCGATCACGAAGACGCTCCCCGCCGATCCAAAAGACCGAGTCGGCTTCTCCGAGTTCATCACGGGCGGACGGGTCGTCTATGAGGAGGTGATCAAATTCTACTACGAACAGACCAACAAGATGTTCGGAACAAACTACGAGCCTCCCAAGTGAGGCTCGTGATCCCAAAGGAGAAAAAAATGAACAAGAAAAACAAGACCAAAGCGATACTGGTCGTCAGTCTCGTGCTACTGGTAAGCGCGATGACGGCGATGGCGGACGACACAGAAATATACACGGCGTTCGCGGTGAACATGAGCGGCGCGGGACGAAGTGGCGCGACGACCTTCACCATGACCATCACTCGATGGTCGACGGACGAAGAGCGGACGATGCTCATCAATACGCTCATGAAGAAGGGCCATGACGAGTTCATAAAAGCTCTCCGCGATCAGGAGGAGACGGGCTTCGTCAGAGGTCACGGCGCTGCGGCGGCGGCGAATCCGTTCCCGAGCACGCGGCTCCACTACGCGTTCCAGTCTGTCCAAGACGGCACGCGCACGATCACGTTGGTGACCAATCGCCCAATCGGCTATCGCGAGGCCGCGTCCATGAGTCGATCGCTCGATTACGACGTCACCGTCGTCACCATGGAGTTCCCGGTAGCGGACGGCGAGAAAGCGAAGGGCAAGGGGTCCTTGCACAGGGCGCTCAAGGTCGCCCCAAACAAGAAGACCGGGCACCTGGACGTGAAGGAAATTGGAAATGAGGCCGTTCGCCTGACGACAATCACGCGCGACAAGTAGAAGAGGCTCTCGTTGATCAAGACGGCTAGCCCGGGGGCGCGTTCAGAGCACGCCCGGGCTCGACTGCGGCAAGGAGCAAAATCATGCCCAACATTTTTCGAGGTCGATGGCTCGTTCTAATCCTGCTAGCGTGTTCGGTGGCATCATTCCGGATCGAGCCCGCTGCGGCGATGCAAAGTCAAACCGCCGACACGTTCGCCAACGAGCTCATCGAGAGGATGTGCGAATTCGTCCAGACAGCCGAAAAATTCACTTATACGGTCACGTCCGTCCACGCAGAAACACTCGACGACGGTATACCGTTCGAACTGGTCACAGAGACCCGAGTGGCGGTGCGGCGGCCCGACCGATTTTGGGCCGACGTTCGCAGCGAGCAGGTCCACAACCGATTTCTCTATGACGGTGAGAGCATCCACCTTCATCACTTGATGGCCAATCTCTACGCCACGGTGACCGCACCCGCCACGATCGCGGCGACATTGCAGAAAATGGAGGAGACGCTCGGCATTTTCATTCCGATGGCGGACTTCATCAGTAGCGAGCCGTACGAGCGCATCATGGACGGTGTCGAGGCCATGACCTATCTCGGCCTGGAGGACGTCGGCGGCGTATCCTGCCATCACCTCTTCGTGCAGCAGGACGACCTGGATTGGCAGATCTGGATCGAGGACGGCAGAGTCCTCGTTCCCAGAAAGCTGGTCTTCGACTTCAAAGGCGACGAGGGCAGTCCCACCTTCACCGCGTCGTTCTCGGATTGGGATTTTTCTCCGCATCTGCCGGACAACGTTTTCACACAAGGTCCGCCGCCGGGCGCTCGGCGCATCGATCTGCGGGAGCTCGCCGGCGAGGGGACACCGTAGCCGAAAAAACGAATCATCGAGGAGGTTTATCGTGTTCGCGAGTGTGTATCGAAAGCTTCTTGCGCTCTTCCTTTGTGTCGCGGTGCTTGCGCCCGCGCCGGCGTTGGCGTTTCGAGGGCGCTCCGCCCGCGGCGGCTCTCGGGGGGGGCACCACGACTCCGGCCACCGATCAGCCGGCAATCGATCAGCCGGCAACCGATCGAGCGCCCGAGCCGGATCGCGCAGCGGCTATCGTCACGGTTACAACCGCGGCGTCCACCAGGGTTACCGCCACGGCGCCCATCACGGGATGCACGTGGGCTACCGCTCTGGCTGGCACGGCGGCATCCACTTCGGCTTCTGGGGCGGATGGTGGCACCCGATTGGTTTCCTGGTAACGACGCTTGCCGTAACCGCCATCGTCGTGTCGGCCAACAACCAGCAGTACCACTACGACCAAGGCGTTTACTACGTGAAGGTCGATAGCGGCTACAAAGTGGTGCCGGCGCCGGTCGGAGCCAAGGTGACGACGCTCCCCGAGAACAGCGTGCAGGTCGACGTTGACTCCAAGCAGTACTATTACTACGGTGGTGCATTCTATGCTGCGATACCGGGGCAGTACCAGGTAGTGAAGGCCCCCGTCGGCGCCGTGGTGAGCAGTCTGCCCGACGGCACCAACACGGTCGTCAAGAACGGAGAAACTTACTTCCAGTACGGCGATTCCTACTACAAGGCCGAGTCCTCGGGTGGTGGCGTCGTCTACGATGTCGTCGCAGTTCCAGCGTAGCGCTCTATCGAGGGCGGTTGTGGTCCGCAAAAAACAAAGTCGGCCGGTCGAACCGGCAACGGAGTTCGCTGATGGGGTCGCTCCGACGAAATCGGTCAGCACGCACGTGTGGAGTTCGCGAAGCTTGCGCGGCGTTGAGACCGTAGAAAGCGGGCTCGAGGGCAGACACGCCTCGAAGACGGTGGAAGCCCTGCGTCTGAGGGCTTCGCTCCGGTCAGGCGGCGCGTGCCAACCGATAATCGTGATGGAGCGAGCCGAGAATCGGCAGGGAAACGACGCGGAATCCAGTTGGAATAGAGTGCCTCGGCGAAGCAAGATCGACGGGAAGATCGCTCGCCGGCTCAGGGACATTGGGTCCCCGTAGTGTGCCAAAACCCAGCCGTTGCGAACGTCAATGTTCACAAAATGTTGCAGGACCACCCTCTCCTACGAACGATGGCGGCTGTGGCATCCTGAGCTCTAGAATCCGGTTCGTGCAGCCGTATCTATTGCAGTTCCTTCCAATGACGATCGCGGGCTGCGTCAACCGGAACCGCCAGGATGCGATCGAGTACCTTAAGGAGTGTGGGTGGGTTTCAAGTCTGACGACGCTTCAAAGCGCTTGAAATCAAATCTTGACTCACTCCGTGTCGTGGGATTCCCTCGGCTTGGTGTGTGGTGAAAACACCGCAGTTTTGCGCACATCGTTATTCGGGGCTCCGGAGCTAGAATTGGGCGGAATCCAAACAGAACCAGGGGAAGCTCGTGAATCGATGGTGCTCGGCTGTGTTTGGCGCCGCTCTGATGGGCGGGTCGATGGTTTCGGGAGTTAGCTCAGCTCAGACTTTCTACGTTGCCACCGACGGTGACGACGGTTCCGGGGACGGTTCCATCGGCGCTCCGTGGGCGACGATCACCCGCGCGCTCGACACGGTGGCCGACGCGAGCACGATCTTGGTGCGACACGGAACCTACTTTGGACGTGTTCGTCTCCGTGGCACGTTCGCGAACGGTGTCACCGTGCGCTCCGAGATACCCTATCAAGCGCGCCTCCGCTACCACGCCACGGTGGTCACCTGCTTCTACGGTCGAGGCATCACGCTCGAGGGATTCGACATTGCGCATGATGGCCCGGGCGCTTCTGGCCTCGTCATCCAGGTTCAGAATCTGCTCGACGAGCCCGGTGGGTCCGATTTCGTCGGACGTATCACGTTTCGTGACAACGTGCTCCACGATAGCTTCAACAACGACATCCTCAAAATCAATAACGGCGCCGGCGACATCACCGTCGAGGGAAACCTCTTCTACAACCAGACGGGGAGCGACGAGCACATCGACGTCAATAGCCTCACCGATGTCACGATCCAAGACATGTGTTCTTCAACGATTTTGCTGGAAGCGGCCGCGCCAATGGCAATGACACCAGCGCTTACATCGTCATCAAGGACAGCAATGGCAGTGACGACACAAACCTCGGGAGCGAGCGCATCACCGTCCGGCGCAACGTCTTTCTGAATTGGGAAGGCTCGACCGGCGCCAACTTCGTTCTCGTGGGCGAGGACGGCCAACCTTTCTACGAAGCGCGACAAGTCATCGTCGAGAACAATCTCATGATCGGAAACTCGTCCAACGTGATGCGTTCGGCGTCAAGGGCGGTACCGGGATCGTGTTTCGCTACAATACGGTTGTCGGCGATTTGCCTTCCCTCGCTTACGCCATGCGTTTGAACACCGAGGGCTCGAATCCGCCCAACGACGACATTTTTTTCGAGAACAACATCTGGTCCGATCCGACGGGCACGATGGGCGCGGAGAATCCGAGTCGCCCCAACGACTTCTCCGATACGCCTCCGGGTGAAACGATCGACTATCTGCTCGACAACAACCTCTATTGGAACGGCGGCGCGACCATCCCGTCGAGCTCAGCGGAGCTGGTGAATTACACGGATGACTTGCGTCGCACGGTTGCCGACCCGCGCTTGCGCGATCCCGTCGCCATCGTGCTGCCTCGATACCTTCCGTCGGCGAATCGCTTCGCGGACGGCGCGGCGACGATTCGAGAGGTCTTCGTCAACCTCGTCGAGCTCTATGCGGCGACGGATCCGGCGAGCCCGGCGATCGATGCCGCCGTCGGACCGAGCCCCGCGAGCGACATTCTCGGCAATCCTCGACCGGTCGGCACGGGTGCCGATCTCGGGGCGTGGGAGCTCCAAAGTGCGGCGCCGACGTTCTCGCTCGACGTCACGCGATCCGGAACGGGTGCCGGCTCGGTCGCGAGCGTTCCATCGGGCGTCAGTTGTGGCGAAGACTGCTCGCACGGCTATGCGGACGGCACTTCGGTAACGTTGACCGCGACGCCCGTCCTCGGCGCGCGATTCTCGGGATGGAGCGGTGACTGCAGCGGTACGGACGTGTGCGTCCTTTCGATGACAGTCGATCGATCGGTCGATGCCAATTTCACGAACGTGGATTTCCGCACCCTGACGGTCGCCACCTCTGGCGGCGGTACCGGGATGATCGTAAGCGAGCTTCCCGGCATCCAATGCGGTAGTGAGTGTTCGGAGAGCTATCCACACAATACCGTGGTGACTTTGACGGCGATCCCGACAAATGGCGCGACGTTCGTCGAGTGGACCGGAGCCTGCGGGGACAGCGATGTCTGCATCGTCACCATGACCGATGACGTGTCCGCGGAGGCGAGGTTCATCGCGGCCGAAATCCACGGCGACCGCGTGACCGTCGAGAATCTGAGCTCAGGCCAGGCGCTCACCGCGCCGGTGGTAGCGACGCACGCCCGCACCATGTGGCTCTACAGGCCGCGCCGCGCCAGCACGGAGATCCAAGCGCTCGCCGAGAACGGCGACAGTGCTCCGCTCCTGACATGGCTTGGCGAAGATGCTTGCGTCGCCGAGATCGCCACCGGAACCACCGGCCCACTCGTGCCGGGGAGCGATCCAGGCGGGACGCTCTTGGGTAGCTCGACCAACATTATCATTGGAGCCGACCCGGGAGCCGAGTTCCTTTCGTTGGCGTCGATGGTGGTGTGCACGAATGACGGGTTCACCGGCCTGAATCGCGTGAGATTGCCGACGCGAAGTGTGCGGGTCTATTTCCCCGGTGTTAGTGACGCTGGCACCGAGATCAACACCGAGGACTTTGCCGATCTGGTACCGGCCTGTCAGTCTCTGCTCGGGTTTGCGTCTGCGGATGTGGGAACGATCGTGAGCAGCCCCGCCCTCGCAGAAGGTGCGCCCATCCTTTCGCATTCCGGCGTCAGCGGCGGAGCCGACTTGATTCCATCGGCACATGGCTGGGTCGACCCGATCGTCCGCATCACGGTGACGCCTCTTCGCGCCGGAGCGCGAAAATTCAGAGCCAGGCTCAACGGCAGCCAAGTCGTCGTCCAGGACGCGAATGGAAACAATGCGTTCGTCGTCACTGACGCGGAAGGGACGCTCAGTTTGCGCTTGCGGCGAGGTGACATGGAGTTCCAGTACAAGCTCGTCGTCAGCAGCATCGTTGATGTCACCGAAGCCCACATTCGCTCCGGCCTCCCGAACGTGAACGGCCCGATCGTCGCGACGCTGTACGGCCCGGCCGACCCCGATGGCAGCTTCGCCGGTCGATTGGCCCGAGGAAAGCTCACCGAAGCCGATCTCTCGGGCCCGTATGCCGGAGATTTGGACGGATTCCTCGCTGCCCTCGGAAACGGCGAGCTCTATGTGAGCGTTCACACGAGCGCGAATCCGGGCGGAGAAATCGGCGGTCGAATTGGAGCTCGGTAGCTTGCGCGGATGCCGCTCACAGTGACGCCACCCCGGATGTGAGTGCTAATCTTGAGCAATGCCGACTCCCGTACGGCTCCGCTTTCCCCCCTCCGCCGAGCCTGCCCTCCCTCGCGATCGCCAGCTCCTTCTGACGGCGGCCTCGAAGGCCCTGAGCATTCCCGAGAACGAGATCGCCGAGCTGCGCATCCAGAAGGTCTCGTTCGACGCGCGACCTCGGGCTCGCCGGTGAGAGGTTCGGGCTGAGGTCTACCGCTCCGGAGAGGAGGTGCCCCGTGGCCCTGCGACCGAGCCGCCGCGGCTAACCGCCGCGGCCCCCTCCGCGCCGCACGTCGTGGTGGTGGGTTCGGGCCCCGCTGGCTTGTACTGCGCCTTCGACCTGCTCGCCTCGGGGCTACGGGTGACCGTCCTCGACCGCGGGGGTGACGTGCGCGCGCGCCGCATTCCGCTGGCGCGGATCCATCGCGGCTTGGGCGTCGACCCCGACAGCAACTATTGCTTCGGCGAGGGCGGGGCGGGACCTACTCGGACGGCAAGCTGTACACCCGCTCGGGCAATAAGAACGCCGTGCGCCGTGTGCTCGAGCTGCTGGTGGCCCACGGCGCCGACCCGAGCATCCTCAGCAGTTGGCGACCGCATGTGGGCTCGAACAAACTTCCAAAGGTGATCGAGAGCTTGCGTGGGACTTTGACCGGAGCGGGAGCCGAGATGCGCTTCCACACCCGTGTCGAGCAACTGCTGGTCGAGCTCGACGCAAGCGGGGGGCGCCGCGTCATTGGCGTTGAGGTACGCGACCTCGCCCATCCTGAGCAGGAGTGTTCCCGCGTCGCTAGTGACGCCGTGGTGTTCGCCACCGGCCACAGTGCACGCGATAGCCTCGAGCTGGCGATACGTGCCGGCGCCCGGGCCGAGGCCAAGGGCTTTGCCATGGGCGTACGCATCGAGCATCCGCAGTCCTGGGTCGACCAGCAACAGTACAACGGCCTACGTTCCGAGCACGACCTCCCGGCTGCTTTCTGCGAGCTGACCACCCAGGTCGACGGCCGCGGCGTCTACAGCTTCTGCATGTGCCCTGGTGGCTGGATCGTTCCCGCCACTACCCACGTCGATCGCGTGGTCGTCAACGGAATGAGCCTCTCCCGCCGCGATTCCCCCTTCGCGAGCTCCGGACTGGTAGTGCAGATTGAGCCCGGAGACTGGTGTGGCGAACGAGCCAACGGAAACGGCCTGCACGAGCTCTGCGGTGGAGCTCCGGGCGACCCGACGGAGGATCCCCTCTTCGGGGTCCGTGTGCAGGAAGCCCTCGAAATGCGCTGCGCCAAGGCCGGCGGTGGTCGCTCCCGCCTACCCGCGCAGAACGCCGCTGCCTTCGTCCGCGGCGAAGGGACCGGCACCCTGCACGAGACCAGCTACCACTCCGGCAGCACACCGACCGAGCTGCACGAGCTCTTGCCCACGGGCATCGCCGAGCGCTTGCGCCAGGCTCTGATCGACTTCGAGAGCAAGATGCCCGGCTATGCAGGCGAGCACGCGTAACTGTTTGCGCCAGAGAGTCAACCAGTTCCCCGGTGCGACTAGCCACTAGCGAGAGACGCCGAGCATCTGCACGCACTGGACCTCGAAGGACGACCACTGCACGGCCTCTACCCCTGCGGAGAGGGCGCGGGCTACGCGGGGGGGATCGTCTCGGCGGCACTGGACGGGCGGCGCGTGGCGGAGCGGCTATGTGCTCGCCTCGGTGGAGAAGGGGAGCGAGGCCTGCCTCGGCGAAGATAGTCAGCTATCGCTCGGCCGGCGATAGGCGGCAATGGAAGCAGGTTAACTCGGCGTGATTTGTTCCGGGCGATCCGCAACGTCCCCGCTCGCCAATCGATGTCCTCGAGCAACAGTTGCACAACTTCGCAGGAACGTAGCCCCATCTGCGAAAGGCAAAGCGTCATCGCATAATCTCTTCGGCCGATGCTCGTCGTGCGGTCGAATGATGCCAGCAGCCTATCGAGTTGCTCTCTGGTGAGGCTTTTGGGCAGTCGCGACAGCGTCCACTCAGGTACTCTGGGTACCGCCTCTATTAGTCGCTTTTCACAAAATCGTTCATTTGAAGGAACCTCAAGAAACTTCGTAGCGCCGTGGCCGCAAGTTGCGCCGTGCTGGGCTTGTAACGCACCGCCTTTTCTTCAATGAATGCAACGACGTCACGACGCTTGATCGCGTGAACGTAGCACGCCGGCTTCCTGTCCGTCGTCGCGGACGGTTACATCGAGCTTCTCCAGATGACCGTCCTTCCCTACGTCACGGTATCTCTCATTTCCGGGCTCGGAGCTTCTGGCTGCTTCCGGGTCTCGTCACGGCACTCACGTCGATCCCCTATCGGGAAATCCTGGGCGAGACCAAGGACGCACTGATGACGGCTTTTGTGACCGGCAATCTGTTCATCGTGTTACCCCGATACTCTCTGACACGAGCAAAGAGCTTCTCCGGAAACACAATCTCGTCGACGGAGGACGACACGACGACGGATATCATCGTTCCCGCATCGTTCACCTTCCCGCACACTGGGAAGATTCTCTCGTTGAGCTTCCTACTCTTCGCCGGGTGGTTCGCGGACGCGTCTATCTCCGTCGCTCAATACCCGGCGTTCGCCGCGACGGGACTCATGAGCTTCTTCGGAAGCGTCAACGTGGCCGTACCGTTTCTGTTGGATCTCTTTCGCATCCCGGCTGACATGTTCGAGCTCTTCGTGGCTAGCGGTGTCATCAACGCCCGTTTCGGGACGCTCGTCGCCGCGATGCACATAGTGGTGCTCGGGTGGCGCGGACGTGCGCGGCGACCGGGGGCATCATATGGAACGTGCGGCGCCTCGTTCGGTTCGGGCTCGTTAGCCTGGGCGTCGTGGCACTCACGATCGGCGGAATGCGCTTCCTGTTCACGGCTGTCCTGAACCAGAACTACGACCGGGACCAGGTCATCACGGGGATGCACCTGTTGCGTGAACGGGTACCGGCGACGGTCTACCGTGACCCGCCGCAGAGCACGCGTCCGGACGATCCCGCGCGCCCGCGACTGGAGCAAATCCTGGAAGCCGGCGCTCTTCGAGTCGGCTATTTCCCCGACAGCCTCCCATACGCCTACTTCAATCGGGAGGAGGAGCTCGTCGGCTTCGATGTCGAGATGGCGCACATCCTCGCGGAAGAGCTGGGGCTGGAGCTCGAGTTCGTGCCGATGGACCGAACGCGAGTGAGCGAGCAACTTCAGGACGCCTACTGCGACATCCTTATGTCGGGCTACCCCGTGACGACGCGGCGCGCCGCCGCCATGACCTACTTGGAACCGTACGCCCACGAGACGTTCGCCTTTCTCGTCAGAGACCACCGGCGCGCCGACTTTACCACCCGGGAATCGATCCTCGCCCAGACGCAGCTGCGAGTCGCGATCCCCGGCTTCGCCTATGCGCGCGAGATTAGCGAATCTCTTCTCCCCGGCAACGCGGAGGTGAGGCTCGTGAACGATCCCGCCGATTTTTTCAACGAGGACATGGCAGGGGTCGACGCCCTGTTCATGACGGCGGAGCGCGGTTCCGCGTGGAGTCTGCTGTACCCGCAGTTCTCGGTCGTCGTGCCCCAGCCGGATCCGATCCGAATCCCCATCGCGTACCCCGTCGCTCACGGCGATCGAGCACTGGCCGACTTTCTCACGAAGTGGATCGCGCTCAAGAAATCCGACGGCACGCTGGACGCCTTTTACGACTACTGGATCCTGGGAAGGAACGCAGAACCGAAGAAGCCCAGGTGGTCGATCGTCCGCAACGTGCTTGGCTGGGTCGACTAGATGGACGCCGCTATGAGCCGCGTTACACCGTCGGTCTAGGCGTACAGGTCTCGTCAAAACTGAAGGTGGAAGTACACGCCCACGTGGTTGGGCCCCGCGGACGGAAGGAGCGCAAAGCGCCGGCGCTCTCCGAAATGCTTACTGCCACGCACGGCGGTGAACCCCGAGATGAGCCCGAGCGTGGCACCGAAGACGACGTCGCTCGGAAAGTGGCTTCCTCTTTCGATGCGGGAGACGGCGATCAGGGTGGCGACGATGTACGACGGTATGCCGACAGCCTTTCCGTAGTAGTGCGCCAGAACACTCGCCCAGGCGAAGGTACTCGAGGTATGGCCGGAAGGAAAGGAGTAATCGTCTTCGCCGTTGGGTCGGGTGCGGCTGACGGCGGCCTTGATACCCTCGGTCAAAGCGAAATTGAGAATGAAAGCTTGTCCCAGGCTGAAGGTGAATGCCCGATACCTTTGATTGTCGATGAACGGCGTTGCGAGGAGCAAGACACCAGTGGCCGCGCCCACGACCAAGGGCCTGCCAACGACATCCCCGATATCGCCGAGATCGCTCGCACTCCCCTGAACACGCTCACTGATTGCGTCATCGAAGGGCACAACCACCAGCGTCGCAGCCGATCCAATGAGTAACGGTTTGAGGTTTTCCCGCGAGAACAGTCCTTTCGTGAAGTTATATGCGAGGGCTCGCCCGAAATCACGGAAACCGGGGGCCACAATCGTATCGGCAAACGGGGCTTCGCCGTCCTTGTGAGTGGATCGCGTCTCGTCCTGTTCGAGCGACCAAGGTGGGGCCGGGGACGTTGCACGCTCCAGCAGAGAGAATCGCGGCTCGATAGTCGCAAAGCTGAAGACCGGAGCAGACGGCACAGATGGCGACACGCCAAAGAACGATGGATGAATTCCTCCCGGCTCGAGCGCGGACGCGGAAGTCGAGAGCCCGGCCATCAGCAGAGTTTGGAGAAAGACAAGGCGTTTCATCCTCCACCCTCGGGCCGGTCACCGCTCTTCGGGGCTTGGCTCTCCCACCACTCGCGGGCCTGCGCCGTCGACCACGGGTGCGAACGCTCGATCGTCGCGAGCCTCGCGTCGAGCTCGTCCGCCGAGGCGACTCGCTTCGCAGGTTCTTTTTTCAGGCAATCCAGGATCAGCTCGTCTAGCTCGGGTGGCGTGTTGGGCGCGTAGCGTGAAGGAGGCTCCGGCTCGTCGTGAACGTGTTTCATCAGCACTTGCATAGCGGTGTCGCCCTCGAAGAGAGGCCTTGCGGTGAGGAGCCGGAACGCTACAACTCCCAACGCATAGATATCGCTTCTTCCATCGACCTGATCCACCAGGCCCGACGCCATCTCGGGCGATGCGTAGTGGGGCGTGCCGGCGAAGGTCCCCACTTGAGTGAGGCTCGCGTCTCCCCATTCGCCTTTCACCATGCCGAAGTCGAGGATCTTTACGTAGTCCACCTCCCGTCCGTATCGGCAGAGGTAAATGTTCGCCGGCTTGATGTCGCGATGCACGAGACCGGCCTCATGAGCTTCCCCTAGCGAATGACAGGCTTGGCGAAGGATATGAACCACGCGCTCCGGAGATTGGGGGCCGTACGTTTCCACCAACTCCTCCAGATCGATTCCGTCGAGGAGCTCCATGACGTAATAGAACGTCCCGTCCTCCCTCGTGCCGTAATCGTAAACTTCGATCGTATGAGGCGAGCGGAGGCTCGCGGTCGCTTGAACCTCGCGCTCGAATCGCTGCAGAAGTGTCTCCGACGACGCCGTCTGGCCAGCCGTGGCCCCCCGAATGAGCTTGACGGCGGCGGGCCGCGCAAGCATGCGGTGCCGCGCTCTCCACACTTCTCCCATCCCTCCTTGCCCCAGTTTCTCGGTGAGGACATAGCTTCCCAGCCGTTGCGCCCGGGAGAGATCGACGGAAAGCCCATACACACGCGCGGCGCACAGATAGCCGATCGCAACCCCTACGCCCATGGGGGCCATCAACTGCAAGAAGACCCTCAAGTTCTCACTGGGCCCGATCGCCGCGGGAATGTCGTACACGCTCAGAGACACGAAGAACCAAAAGGCGAGTCCGAGAGCCGAGAAGACTCCACCGAGCAGATGAAGAAACGGCGACAGCGGAACGACATTCGCAAAGAGGATGACCCACACGCCAACCGCGGGCATCGCGCCAAAGAGCCAGCCTCCGTCCCCCAGCTTGTTCTGCCAATTCATGATCAACGTCCCGAGTCCGAGACTCACGAAGACTTCGTAGCCGATCGCGAGCGTCGGAAAAAGGGACGGCTTCAGAGCGCCCCTGAGGCACAGGAGGGCGAAGCCGATGGAGCCGGTGGCCACGATCATCAAGGCGATCCATTGAGCTCTTTCGAGCGATGCCAGATCGCCCAGAAGCAAGCTCATCAACAGACGAGCGAAAACGATCCCGGGAATGACGAGCGCTAGCCAGCCGAGCTTTCGATAGGTCTCCTGCTGGATCTCGGTAATCAGCCCGGCAAAACCGCTGACACCGGCTTTCGTGGAAAGGGTACCGAGCTCGAATCGTGGCTGTTCGCTTTTTTGCATGGGCGCGTCGATACCTTTGTCGCCAGCTTCCTCTGCCGGCGTCAGTTTTTATCAAACGTCAAACCGGCGGCTGACCGGTAGCGACCAAACGCTTGTACTCGCGCCCGACAAGAAACGCGAGGATGAGCCACACCATCACCAGTAAGATATTGAACTTCGCAAAACCGCTCGCGGTGAGCGCAAAGTAGGTCGTTCCCGCGAAGACCAGGCCCGCGGACAAGACGTCTCCCGAGCGGACAAAGAACGAGTCGATCACTTGTTTCCCACTATATTTCTGCTCGCGGGTACAAGGCAGAAACAGCATGTTGCGGATGGTGTTGTTGAGAGAGTAGTCTGTCGAGTTCTCCGCCGTTTTGGCCCAACGTACCGCGCTCAAAATTGGATAAAAAGCCAGAATGCCGTAGGCGCCAAGGGATATGAATGGCAAGATCATAACCCCGATTTGAACGCCCAGGTATTTGATGATCCTCGAGACGAGAAAGAGCTGAATCAGCAGCCCGGCAATGTTCACGACGGCAAAGAACTTCGAATAGAACTCCCCTATGAAGTCCTCCACGGAGAGCGCCCCCGCCTCACCCGCGGCGACGGCTTCGGTGGCCGCGTTTTGTACAACGCTTCCGAGGATGAACTCTCCCGTGGTGTTGACCCAGTTGAGAAACATCAACATGAAGGCCATGAGCAAGAGATAGCGACTCTGGAAGACGATGGCGAAAGCTCCGCGACTCTTCGCACTCTCTTGGGCCGTCTCGGCGAGCTTGTGCTCGCCCGTTTCCATGCGAAATTCCGAGGTGGCGGCGGACATCATCGCCGTCGTCTCCGCATGGGGAAGATGTGATTCCGTGCGTCGGTGCTCCTTCGTGTCGATGTAGTTCGTGATCATGACCTCGAGCACCAGAATGCCGGCGCCGACGAGCATCAGCTGATACAGCCCCAGCGGCTTGATGAGCTCTGCCGCTATCCCCGCCCCCAACACCGCCCCCAGAGAAGCCCCGAAGGCCACGATAGGAAAGAGCCTCTCGCCCTCATCGTTCGTGTAGACGTCGTTGGCGAACGACCAGAACTGCGCCACGATCATGACGTTGAAGATGCCGATCCACAAAAAGAAGACGATGCCGAGCGAAACCCCCGCATGCGCCAGCGCAAAAAAAGCGACCAGGCAAGCTATGAAGATCGCGGTCACGACATTGATCAAGCGACGCCGCGCGACGCGGGCCGCCAATCGGCCGTATAGAGGAACCACGATAGCTAGCAAGAGCACTTGCCCCGCCGACAGGTAGCTCTTCAGCTCCGGGGAGCCCTGACCGAGAATGAGCGCTTCGCGCACGGGTTTCAGAACGTAATACGCGGTCAAGATGAGAAAGACGTTCAGCGACAAGAGGAGCGCCGTGGCCGCTTCACCCGCCCGCACATCCGTGAACAGTCGCAAGAAACGGTCTAGCGAGCTGCCTTGCTGGTTCTCTCGAGCCATGGTGAGCCTCCCTCAATAAATTTCTGGAACGAAGTTCTTGAACATGGGCGTCTCGGGAACTCCGTCCGGCCGCTTTCTTAGCTTCGGCATCGAAGGAGGTTCGAAGGGGATTTCCTTGTAGGGAATTTTGCTCAACAAGTGCGCGATGCAGTTCAAGCGCGCGCTTTTTTTGTTGTCAGCTTTGACCACGTACCACGGGGCGTATGGGGTGTCGGTGGTGGCGATCATCTTGTCGAAGGCTTTGGTGTAGTCCCACCACCGGCTCACCGATTCCACGTCCATGGGGCTGAGCTTCCAATGCTTGGCCGGGTCCTTCATCCGTGCCTGGAAACGACGGGCCTGCTCTTTTTGACCGATGTTCAAAAAGTACTTGAGAAGGATGATGCCCGACCGGACCATGGACTCTTCGATACCGGGGCAAGTGCGCATGAACTCTTCATATTCGTCCTGGGTACAAAAGCCCATGACATGCTCGACGCCGGCTCGGTTGTACCAGCTACGATCGAACAGCACGACCTCGCCGGCCGCTGGAAAGTGCGGAACGTAGCGCTGATAGTACATCTGTGACTTCTCCCGATCGGTCGGCGTCGGGAGCGCCACCACACGGAACACGCGAGGACTCACCTTTTCGGTGATGCGCTTGATCATGCCGCCCTTGCCGGCGGTGTCACGGCCCTCGAAGACGACCACGACCTTGAGCTTCTTTTCCTTCACCCACGCCTGAAGCCGAACGAGCTCCACTTGGAGCTTCGCGATCTCCTTGTCGTACACCTTTGTCGTCAGATTCACGCCTTCGACCGCGACCACGGATGCGGAATGCGGGTTGCCCTTTGCCCGGGACGGGGGAACTTTCTTGTCTTTCTTCTTTTTCTTGTCTTTTTTCGCCATGGTCCATCCTTTCGACGCGTCCGGCGGC
Source organism: Acidobacteriota bacterium (assembly GCA_004356105.1). Taxonomy (GTDB): domain Bacteria; phylum Acidobacteriota; class Vicinamibacteria; order Marinacidobacterales; family SMYC01; genus SMYC01. Next base: position 21,897 of record SMYC01000058.1, read on the forward strand.
CCGATGTCGGCTAGAAACCCAGGCCCATCATCTTCGCCTGAACGAGGAAAAAGGTGCTCTCGGTGCTATGTCCCACGCCGACCTCGAAGAGCAAGTGCCGGTTGAAGGGTGCGTAGAAGATCCCCGCAGCGTAGGAGGGATGCCACTTGTGGGAGTCCTCTCCCGCCACAAAAACTCGCCCGGCATCTATCGTCCCCATGAGGCCGAGCTCCCCGGGGAGCGCGAAGCGGACCTTCTTGAACGCCCATCTCACCGCGGCCGATCCGTAGAGCGAAGCATCTCCAACGAAGCGGTCCCAGTGATAACCATAGAGGTGTTGCTGGCCCCCGAGATAGGCCGCCTCGAAGAACGGGTAGTCCCCCCAGACTTTCTTGCCGCCGACGAACGACGACACCGTCACGGAATCGGACAGGGGAACATGCACACCCAATTCGCCACCGATCGAGCCGAACGCACTCTCCACGTCCCAGAGCTCTGGGTAGTAGGAGCCCGCCGCTTTGAGCTCGATACCACCGGCGAGGACGTCTTTGTCCGTTCGTGAGTCATACCGGACCAGCGTTCGAAGTCCAACCTCACCGAACGTGCCGACCCCGAGCGGTTGCTCCTGCTCGAGCACCGTATCGGGATCGGTGCCGGTCGAGTCCGAGTAGTGCACGATGGGTCCGATGAGGAACGCACCCTTTGCGCCTTTGGCAACCGTAAGTGCGGGAAAGACAGTGAGCCGATTGCTGGAAATCTGGTAGGCGCTGGTCGGAAGGTCATCCGAGGTCTCGTTGCCCAGACCGTAATATCGCAATTGGTCGATTCCAGACCATCGAACGTGGAGGGCGTAATGAAGTAAGTGATTTTGGCGCCGGAAGTCGCCCTTGTAGTCGATCACCGGCTTGTTGGCCCCTATGGCATAAGCCGCGGTGAAAACATGGCGGTTGGCCCAGGGATACTTTCGGAAAGCCTGGCTTTGACTGGTGAACCCGCCTCCAAGAACCATGCCTGGATCGGCGTGATAGCCCACCACCGCCTTCGGCGTCGTGGTCCGTCCCCAGTCGCGCGTCGGAACCCAGGGGACTTCCTGTTCTACCGGGTCTCCTGTCATCCTCGGCGGCATTTTGAAGGGTCTCGTATGGATGCTCCCGTCACCCACCACACGATTGTTGCCCTGGAAATCGTAGAAATCGACTTTGCCGCCTTGCGAGTCGTCGACCACATCGTTTGCCGCGCCGCCGATGACACGAATCCTCGGACCACCGCCTTTGTTCCCTCGGGTGACGACGCGGTTGTTCCCTCCATGCAAGTAAATCCGCACTTCCTTCGTTTCGTCACCCTTGAATCGCCGGTGATAGTAAGGCTCCGTCGGCGTTTCGTTGTCCTTGGCTACCGCAACGCTAACCTCCACTTCGTTTCCATCGAACCGCTCCACGACCACGATCTCGCTTTGGTTCGAGCATTGGACGTCCACCTGTCCAGCCATGAAGTAATAGAAGCGCTCGGCCTCCTCGGTGATCTTGTCGCGACGCGCCCTGAATTTTTGCTCGATCTCGGAACCCCTCAGAGCGTAGTACTCGGGAGGCAGGCGGTGAAGCGCGGTATCGATGACCTCGTCCGTTATCCGCCCCTGGAGGTCCGCGGCTATCTCCATCCACTCGGATTTGTCCAGGCTCGTCAGTAGAAAGCGATCCAGGTCCCAACCGTTCTGGGTGGCGTCGTATAGAGAAACGTAATCTTCCTCATACGTGACCATCTGTGCTCCCATGGATCGGGCCATGTCGAGCACCTTCCCTTCAAAGTCCGCGAAGATCTGATCGCGATCTTCCGGGAGAGGCTGCAAGCGGGGCTGGCCGGGAATCCTCACCCAACGCCATTGTCCGCGGTGTCGGTCCCAGTCGCCCAGCAGGATGTCGAACAGCCGCGCCCGCAGAAACGCCCGCGCGTCGGCAAGATTGGGCGGACCCGTCATTCGGAGTGTCCAAAACTCTTCGTGGCCGAGAATCTCGGTCGCTCCCTGGAAGCCCGGTTGTGGATACTCCATGAAGACTCCCAAAACGTTGGCAAAATCTTTCCGGTACTGCCCGAGTGCGGGATCGTCGGGCATGACGACCAGTCGAATATCGACGTGAAGCACGCCGGCCGCCTCGGAGAGCGGACCAGCGACGACCTGCACTCCCGGAAAGTTTCCCGCGATTTGATCGCTGACGATGAGCTCGATCGGAGTCCCCTTGAACTCACTCGGGACGATTCCCGAGAGGTTCTTATCGACGGCACGGAACGTGTAACTCAGGCCGTCCTGACCCTTCATGGCCAGGCCCAAGGTCTCGTTCCCGCCCACGCGCGTGACCGGGCTCAAGCCGCCGCCGGCCGTCTGGAGGCTCAAAACCTCGACCTCGATGGGCGTCGTCCACAGATCGCGGTAATCCGCTCCGAGCATCATCGTGCCGCCGGGAGCGTGCTCGTATTGTTCACCAGCGACGACCGTTTGAGTCTGGGACTGGCTCGTGCTGCGCGATTCATCACCGTAGACCCGAGGGGCGGCCGGAGCAATCGCCATCAGAGTCGCTGTTGCTACCAGCGCTCCCAAGCTGAACCTTTTTACTTCCATAACTTCACTCTCCTGCTTTACTTCCATAACTTCACTCTCCTGCGTTCCTCGTCCGTGCTGCGGGTGATGGCGGAAGAGCGGCGCGGTAGCCGGCTGCGAAGAGCTCCCTCCAAGCAGCATTGCGTGATCTTTGCCCCCGCAGTATTCGTCGCAACCTATCCTCCACCTCGAGCCCTATCCCGTGTTCAAGCTCGGTCTCTCGAGCGTTGTGGCAGCGTACGCTGCAGCGCGGGAAACTGCCATCCGTGAAACTACTGAGCCGCAAGCGAAATAACCCATTAGTACATTGGTTTTTCGGCCTGGTGCCTAAAAACCCGGCGCCGGAGCCTAGGGGGCGATTTTGAAGGCATCTCTCGCACGGAAAGGGTGGTTCGCGGTCAAAGTAGATTTGAAAATACAACCTGAGGGCTCGCCAAGCACACCCGGCCAACTCGCCCAGAAGTTTTCGGTCGTAGCGGAAGAAGATTCTCAACCGCTTGGGGAGGGAGAAAACGACCTGCCGGTGAGGGACATCTTCGAGCAGTTGTTCGCCGGCCCAATGCGCCCACAACAGCTCACGTTTTTTGTGGCAACTCGGACACAGACATCTGGCCTTGCAGGAGAGGCCAACTACAAATTCGAAACCGCAGGCTTTGCAACGCGCTCTTGCGAAGCCCGATTCCAAGATGCCACAATCTAAGAATCGGTAGACCGTGTCGCGGACGATGGCTCTCAAGTAACCGAAGCTTTTTTAATGCAAAGCTTTGCATTAGAAGAGTGGTCTGCGACATAGAAGTGGGGTAAATCATGCAACACGGGACTCCCAGTAATCCTCAAAACGACCGGAAACAAACATGCACCGGAGAGAGGTGATGGAATTGGCCCCTCTGACGGACCACTCCATGCCAGATTGTTTCATCCGCGTTCCGATGACGGTCTTGCATCCTGCCTCAATCACACCGGAACCTACGAAGAGTCCCTGGGCGCGGAACTTCTATTGCATCCGTTCCTTGTTCTTCGTTAAGTAGGCGATCTCTTTCTCTGCATTTTCCTTTTTCTTCGGGTCTGCGGACATTCTTTCCTGCGCTTCTTCAGCGATTTTTTCTACGTTTCCCTCGTCCAGATCGTCCCACCACCGGATACGGTATTTCAACACCTCGTCAAGGTTTGGGGCGAACAGGATTTTGCAAAGGTCAGAAACGTCACCTTGAATGTAACTTACATTTGATGTAAGTTACATAGGAAGTAAGTTATATCATCGTCGAGTTCAATGGCTGCCACGAGATTCGTCAACCGCGATCGCGAGATCGAACGACTCGAAGATTGGTGGACTGACCGAAACGCACAACTCGCTCTTTTGTGGGGACGCCGTC
>SMYC01000059.1 GCA_004356105.1 Acidobacteriota bacterium
CGTAGCGACATCTGGGCGTTCGGGTGCTGTCTCTACGAGGCGCTCACCGGAAACAAAGCTTTCGATGGCGATACGGTGCCGGACATTCTCAGCACGGTTCTGCAGACGGAGCCCGATTGGAATCTGCCGGGCGCGACGCCCGCGCACGTTCGCCGACTCCTGCATCGCTGCCTCGAGAAGAACGTTTTGCTCCGCCTGCGAGACATCGGCGAGGCGCGCATCGAGCTCGCGACCGGTGACAGCGCGCCGTCCGTAGAGCCGCGCCGAGCCTCCCCGGGTTGGCGCGGCTATGCCGTCGCCGTCGCCGCGACCGCTGTTCTCGTGGGTGTTGTGGTGTGGAATTTGACTTCTCCGCGGGCCGCGGTCTCGCCGCCCGTCACACGGTTTGAAATCGACGTCCCCGATCTCACGGTCGATCTCATGACAGGGAATCCCGTCGCGATCTCCTCCGACGGAACTCGTCTCGTCTACGTGGCCGGCGGCCAGCTCCATCTCCGTTCTTTGAACGAGCTCGAAGCGCAACCGGTCCCGAATACTACGGGTGGCTACAGCCCGTTCTTCTCGCCGGATGGCGAGTCGGTAGGGTTCTTCACCCCCACGCAGCTGAAGAGAGTTTCTCTCCGCGGCGGGTCGGCGTCAACGATCGCCGAGGTATCGAACGGCCGGTCGGGAGTGTGGGGCACGAGTGACGATATCGTGTTCGACGTGATGGGGCCGACGGGGCTACTCAAGGTCCCCGCCGCCGGCGGCACTCCCGAGCTCATCACTGAGTTAGCCGAAGGTGAACTCGACCATGGGCACATTGGACAGTTCTTGCCAGCAGACGCCTGGCTGACTTACGGCATCACGTACGGGCGTTGGGATGACGCTTCCATCGTTTTTCACTCTCTCGTGACGGGTGAGAACATCAGAGTGCTGGAGGGAGGAGAGAACGCGGTTTACTCCCAGAAGCGGCCACCTCGTATACGCGCGCGCGGGCGCGCTGTACGCGACCGCCTTCGATCTCGAAGCGCTTGAGTTGAGCGGCCCTCCTGTCGTCGTCGTCGACGGCGTCTTGCATTCGTATGAAGGCTCCGCCCCCGTGTTCACCCTTTCCCAGAACGGGACGTTGGTCTACGTTCCCGCTAACGGGGGAGGGAGACTTGCTCGTTTGGCCTGGGTCGACCGGACGGGCCGGGAAGAATTGCTGCCACTTTCGCCGCGTCCCTACATGGAGCCGCGGCTCTCACCCGATGGCTCGCGTCTCGCCGTGGCCGAGGTCGACACGGACCTCAACGCTGACATCAGGATTTATGACGTCGCCCGATACACATTGGTCAAGCGATTGACAACCTCTTTGGGCCAGGATCGAGGACCCGTCTGGTCTCCGGGCGGCGAGCGGATCTACATTTGGTCCGGTGACGGCGGTATGGACTGGAAGGATGTGGAAGGTGGCGGCTCGGCAAATCTGCTGAAAGAGTTCGGATTCCCCCAAACACTTTCTCCGGACGGGCGCACCCTCGTCTACGTGACCACGACGGCCGAAACCGGTCATGACCTTTGGACGGTCTCCGTCGACGGTGGCACCACGGCAGCCCTGTTCGATACGAGCTTCTCCGAGGCCGCTGCCGCGATCTCGCCGGACGGCCAATGGATCGCCTATGCGTCGACGGAAACTGGGTAGTGGGAAGTGTACGTGAGCTCCTTTCCTGACGTCGAAGCTGGGCGATGGCAGGTCTCGAGCAGCGGAGGCAGCTTTCCCTCTTGGTCGCCCGACGGAGAGGAGCTCTACTACATGCGCGGAAAATCGATGATGGGCGCGCGGATCGTATCCGGCCGCCCGTTCCGGTGGAACCGGCCGGAAGCTCTTTTCGAGGGGGACTACCTCTGGTCGAGTAACTTCTCCCGCCCGTACGACGTGGCGCCCGACGGCCGTTTTCTGATGATCAAACCCATCGATCCCGCCAACAAGATCGTAGTCGTGGAGAATTGGAGCGAGGAGTTGAAAACCCTCGTGCCTACTGAAGGACGGTAGCGCGGTAGGGCTAATGAAAGAGAATGCCCTCGCGGCGATATTGCCGAACGACGAGCGCTAAGAGAGCGAGCCCGGCGGCGAGGGTCACGACGGAGGAAAGCGCGACGTTCGCCGCGGTCAACGGCTCGCCGCGTAGGACTTGATTGATGAACAGCTGTTGGCCCACCGTCGGGAGTAGCACGATCCAGAGCGATTCCTTGATGGGCAAGACCGCCATGATGAGCGCGGGGAGCGCAGGGACGAGGAGCATGAGCGAAATGTAGTTCTGGGCTTCCTTGAAGCTCTTCGTGTAGCTGGCGATCATCAGCTGAAGCGCGACGACGAAGACCATCAGAGGCAGGCATAGCAGCAAGATCGACAACAATGCTTCGGGAGTGAGCTGCATCCGCACCCCGATATAGCGCTCCATCGGGACGTAGTTGAGGATGATCGCGAAGCCCAAGAGCGTTTCGACGAGGGCCACGCCGGTGAAGAGCAACACCGCCGCGGCTTTTCCCGCCACGAGCTGCGAGCGGCTCACGGGGTTGATGAGTAGTGGTTCGAGCGAGCCGCGCTCCCTTTCACCGGCGGTGGAGTCGATGGCGAGATACATCCCCCCGACGAAGAGGGAAACGAGGATGAGATAGGGCGCCATCGAGAGAATGCGCGCGGCTTGGCTTTGCGGCGTCGAGACGTCCGCGAGCTCGATCGCGAGGGCGTCGATGATACGGGGATCCACCCCGCGCGCTTGGAGGCGAAGCGCGCCGATTTGTTGGCTATAGGCACTCAGCAGGGATCGCGCGCGGCGCACCGCTTGCATGGCGGCGTTTCTCGATTCGTCAACGACGAGCCGTATCGGTGCCGGGTCGCCGTTTGCGAAGGCCTCTCCAAACTCTTCGGGAAGGATCAACACCACGTCGAGCTCGCCCATTCGGACGGCGCGTTCCGGGTCTTCGGGAGATTCCTCGACCTCGACGTTGTGCTGCTCGAGAAAGGCGATGAGGTTCGGCGCGTTCTCCGGGCCCGCGACGGGAAGCTTTAGCGGTTTCTCCGACTCTTTCGTCAGTTGGCCGATGGAGACGATCATCAGCACGATCATCGCGGGGCCTAGAAGGGGGTACAAGAGCGCGGCCGCGAGCGTGCGCCGGTCTCGCAGATTGTCCGTGACTTCCTTACGGAAAACGACCCGCGATCCGGGCGAGATCACGAAAGGCCCTCTTCGGTTCCGATGACGGCGACGAAAGCGTCTTCGAGGCTCGATTTTCCCGTGGCCTCACGGAGCTCGTCCGCGGTTCCGTCGGCGACAACTCTCCCGTGTGCCATCACCACGATGTGGTCGCACAAGGCCGAGACCTCCTGCATGATGTGGCTCGAGAACAAAACACAGGCTCCCTGATCGCTCAGACGGCGGATGAACGCGCGCATAGCGCGGGTGGAAGGTACGTCGAGCCCACTCGTCGGCTCGTCGAGAAGAACGTTGGTCGGCTTTTGCACGAGGGCTCTAGCGATGGCGACTTTGATGCGCTGCCCCGTCGAGAAGCCTTCAGTACGTCGGTCGGCAATCTCCTCCATGTCGAGAAGGGCCATGAGCTCGTCGATATTTCGCTCGAGCTCCTCGCCCTCGAGACCGTGGAGGCGTCCAAAGTAAGCGATGTTCTCGCGCGAGGTGAGTCGTGGGTAGAGGCCGTGTGTGTCGGGAAGCACGCCGATGCGTTTTTGAACTTCCCGCGGTGCCTCGCGCGTATCGAAGCCGTCGATGCGGGCGTAGCCCGAGTCCTGTTGGGCCACGGTGTAGAGAATACGGAGCGCCGTTGTTTTGCCTGCGCCATTCGGTCCGAGAAGACCGGTGATCTTTCCGTCTTCGGCTTTGAAGCTCACGCCGTCGAGCGCGTGCACGTCGCCGAAGGATTTCTTGACGTCAACGAGCTCGATCACGGCTCGGGCCCCGCGAAGGACGTGAAAAAAGACATCGGCTGGATGTCTTCGACGCAGGCGGTATCGAGTCCATCGTGGCGTCCCGCTTCGATGAACTCGGCCGCGAGGATTGCGATGCACCCGCGATGGATGACCATGTGTCCTTGCCCAGGTGCTATGAGGTGAAGCGCGTTCTCGAGCGTGGACAGGACGAGCTCCCCGTTCGAAGGCGGCGTGACGGGATCGGCTTCGCCGGAGAGTAGCAAGGCTGGTATATCGGTGCGAAGCGCGTCTTTGAAGTCGGCGGGGATTTCGCCGCGCGGCCAGAGCGGGCAGAGTTTGCGCAAGCTATCGATCTGAACGGTGCCGATATAGGTGCCTTCGTTTCGCTGTTCGATCTCGGCGTCGTCGAAAAACGGATAGTCCTCGCTGCAGATCACCGAGAACCCCATCGCGTCGGCGATCGTCTCTTCGAGCTGGCCGCTCGTCATCAGAAACTGCGAGGCGAGAGGCCGGTAGTCGCCTTCGGCCGCGGCATGCAGGAGCAGCGGAACGAGCGCCGATGTTTCTTGCCCATAACTCAAGAGGCGGATCGCGAAGGCCGCCATCGAACGGTAAAGCGTGAACGTCTCTTCGGCGCCGGTCCTTGGATGTCGAAGCTCGACGGAGGTCGACGTCGAGAGCTCGGACATCAGCACTTCGAGGTCGCCTTCGGGGTTTGGGAACGCTTTCGCGCAAGCGTCGTCTTCCGCGCAGCGTTTGACCAGGAGGTCGAGCGCGCGTTGCGCGTCTCGAGCGATATCCACGCCGAGCACTTCCGTCGGTGGAGCGATGCCATCCAGGATGATGCTTCGCACGCGATCGGGGAACTGGCGCGTGTAGCTGATGGCGGCGCGCGTCCCGTAGGAGATGCCGTAGAGGTTCACCCGCTTGTAGCCCAGCGCTTCGCGCACGGCGTCGAGGTCTTCCATCGCGATGGCCGTTGTATAGAAGCGGGGGTCCGCGTCGAGCTCTTCGAGGCACTGTGCGACCCACGTCTCCATCGCTTCGTCCTCGAGCAGCCAAAGCTCAGAGGCGTCGTCGGGCTTGGGACAGCGAAGTGGGTTCGAAGAACCCGTGCCTCTCTGGTCGACGAGCACGATGTCGCGTTCGCGGTGGATGCGCTCAAAAGCGCTGCGCACGCTCACATAGCTTTCCGTTGCCGCCTGTCCCGGGCCGCCGGCTAGAAAGACGAGCGGGTCAGGCTTGGGATCGCGGTCGATAGCGGGCACGACGGCGACGCGCAGATCGATGGTGCGGCCGGTACCGTCGTCACGATTCTCGTAAACGGTGAACGTGCCGCACTCCGCAGTGACGCGGGCGGTACGTCCGGGAGCGCTCAACTGACACGGTACCAGCGTGATGCTGGATTCACGACGCGCATTCTCTGGCGCTTGGCAGCCCCATAGCAAGAGGAAGGTAAACGCGCCGATCTTACGCATCTAGCTTGCGCGCAATGAGAAGGGTCAGCACTTCCGCGGCTTGGACGAGCTCGTCGAGCGGAAGCCATTCGTTGGCCGCGTGCGCGAGCGCGACATCGCCCGGGCCGTACAAGACGGCCGGCATCTCCGCGTAGCGGGTGAACAAGCGCAGGTCGCTTCCGTAAGAAACCCCGTGCGACACGGGTGCTTTTCCGAGAACTTCCTCGTGACACGTACTCAATTCCTCGAGCAAGGGAGCTTTCGCGTCGGTCTCCCCGGGCTCGAACTGACCTTCGAACCACTCGACGCGCACGGGGTTCTCTTCTAGCCAGTCGTCGCGATCGCCCACTTGTTTCACGACGGCCTCGAACGCGCGGCGCGCCTCCTCGCAGTCTTCGCCGGGAAAAATCCCGAAGCGTCCTTCGGCAACCAGCTCTTCGGGAACAGTGGAGGGCCAGTTGCCCGCCTGTATCTTCCCGACGCTCAGCGGTGCGACGAGCTGACCGGCTTCGTAGAACGGATGCTCGAAGCTTTCATGTCGTTTTTTTTCGAACGCTTCGAGACCACTGAAGACAGGCCAGAATTTTTCGACGGCCGACACGCCCCACCTGCGCATGGCGCCATGCGCGGCTTTGCCGGGAACGTGAAGCTTGAACGATAGCGCACCGGCTTGCACAGGACACATGTGCAAGCTCGTCGGCTCCGCGATGACGGCGCCGTCGGCGCGATAGCCGCGCTCGATCGCGGCGAGCGTCCCGAGCCCTCCCGTCTCTTCACCGATGACGCTCTGGATGAGGATCGGTCGCTTGGGCGTGATACCGAGCTTCATCGCGGCGCGAACCGCGATGCAGCACGCGGCGAGCCCGCCTTTCATGTCGCAAGAGCCGCGGCCGTGAAGTCTGCCTTGATGGATGCGGGCGTCGAAGGGATTGGTGTCCCACCGCTCGCGCTCGCCGGGCGGAACGACGTCGATGTGCCCGTTCAAGATCAGCGCTGCCGTTTCTCGAGGCTCTCCCCATCGCGCGACGAGGTTTTGTCGCTCGACGGGGAGCCCGTCGTCGCAATAGGCGCGGTGCGCCTTGAGCGACGGCTCGACCGTCCAGAGATCGACGTCGAGGCCCCAATCCCGAAAGCGCGCCGCGAGGGTCTCTTGCGCGGCGTCTTCGTCGCCGGTCACGCTCGGTGTGCGAACGAGGTCGAGGGCGAGCTCGTAGAGCTCGTCCCGAAGAGAAGCGAGGCACTCTCGGACGTGAGAAGGGGTCACTCCGTCTATGCTACGGCTTGGCTCACGCTGCGTCCAGGCTATTGCACGTAGCCCAGGCTTCTGAGCCGCTCGAGCTCTTCGGAGTCGAGGGCTTCCATCGACTCGGCGTCACTAGGCAGCGCGTTTGCAAGCGCCCATTCGTGCCAAGCGGCTAGCTGGCTCGCGAGCCGCTCCACGATCTCGGCGTGGTCCGATGCGATGTCGTTCTGGTCGAGCGGATCCTTCGCGTGATCGTAGAGCTCGTATTCGGGAAACCCGTCGGGGCGCTCGAAGTTGTGGATGAGCTTGTAGCCGTCGAGGATGATGCTACGCGCGTCGACCATCTCCTCGTCTCTCTGGTCGGTGCGTCGCGTCCATTCAGTGATCGCCGGTTTAGCCGTCCACCGCTCGCCGCTCGAGGGCATGAGCAAGGCCTTCAAGCTCTCCCCTTGCATCTTCTCAGGGACCGGGAGCCCCACGAGATCCAGGATGGTCGGTACGACGTCGACGATCTCGACGGTGTCCTCGATCACGGTCTCCGCCGCGATCCTGCGTGGCCAGCGCATCACGAGCGGCACATTGGTGAGCTCACCATAGACGTTCTCTTCATGGAAATGCCCGCCATGGTCGAGAAACTCCTCGCCATGGTCGCTCAGGAAAACGACGAGCGTGTCCTCTTCGAGCCCGAGCTCCGATAGCTTTTCTAGGATGCGGCCGATTTCAGCATCCGCGGCCCGGATGGAGCCGTCATACATGTCGAGCTCGTGCTGCACGAAAGCTTCGGCGTCGACGCCCGCTTCCTCGAGCTCGCCGCGAAGCGGCAGGCCCATGCGCTTTTGGAAGTCGCTCTCGATGAACGGCCGTACTTTCTCTACGCGCTCATCGTGGCGCTCCTTTCCGTCCAGAGCACCCCACTTCGTGTCGTAGGGCCGGTACGGCTCGTAAGGGCTGTGCGGGTCGATTGGGTGGAGATAGACGAAAAACGGCACGTCGTGATGGCTCTCGAGCCACGGCAAGAGTCGATCGACGAGGATGCGCGCGCTCTTGCTGCGGCTTTGTCCTTCCGGAACTTTGAGCGAGCCGTTCTCGTGGAGCACTTCGACTCCCTGGTGCAGGTTCGTGCTGCGGCCCGAGAAACCGTTCCCCGAGGCCGCCCAGGTGGCATAGCCCGCGGCGCGGAACGCTTCGGCCATCGTATCCGCCGATGCCGGCAATTTGTGGTACATCTCGTAAATGCCGTTAGACGTTGGGTAGGTCGAAGACAGCATCGAGGGCACCGACACTTTCGTCCAAGCTCCCTGCGCGATCGCGTCTTTGAACAATGCGCCGTTCTCGGCGAGGCTACGGATATGGGGCGCCGTTTCGCGATCGTGGCCGTAGGCGTCGAGACGGTCGCGGCGGAGCGTGTCGAGCAAGATGACGATGACACCCCGGGGGCCGTCTGCGGACTGGACGTTGCGGCGACGCAAGACGGGCGCGCCCCAGAAACCAATGGCGCCGGGTTGTTCGGCCGAAAGACTCAACGTCAACGTGCCTTGGCGGTCCGCGAAAGCGGTGAGTTCGATCGGCACCGCTTCCCAGCGATGCGGCGTCGTGACGGTGTGGGTTAGAAGCAGTTCATCGTCGATCGAAACACGAAACGTGACGGGACTCTCTTCGAGCGTCCCGACCGCCAGATCGAGAAACGCCCTCGAAGGAAAGCTCAGCTCGAAGCTTGCTTCTTCGGGGGCACGTGTAACGATGGTCTCGCGATAGATTTCGGAAAGCCCTTGCCAACCGACGCCCGCCGGGATGTTCGCGAGGTGCTCCTTCCTGAACACGAGTCGCACGGACTCGATCTCGAAATCCGCGCCGCTGACATCGGTTGGGCGCAGCAGGATGTGGCGGATTCCCGAGGAGGGGAAGGAAGCGCGCGGCGCTGAGGCTGCGCTGATCGTGTACGTCTGGACGGCGTCACCCGCAACGATGGGCGATGTGAGCGGCCAAGGAAAGTCATCGGCCCTCTCGACGGCGCGTTCGATCCCCGGGTCCTCGCCGCCCGAGAACGTCACCCAAAGATTGGTCCCCTCGGATATGCGGGCGCGAATGATGACCTCGTGCAGCACATCGGGATCGTCGAGCCCGTGTGTTCTTTCGACGTGGATGACGGGAACGCTCGTGCTCGAGCGGCCGATGAGGCGGCCGTCGCGAAGCGTCAATCCGGTGACCCCGGCGCCAGCGGTAAAGCCGTGCTCCTCGTCCGCGTCGAAGCGCCACTCCGTCGGCTCGGCCGTCGCGGCCGCTTCCACCGTTCCGGTGATCGAAGCGGATGGAAACTCGTCGACGAGCCGAATGACGGTGTTCTCGTTCGTGCTGCCGCAAGACAGCAAAGTCACCACTAGGACTGATTGCAACAATAGGCGCATGAAGGTGGAGTCTAGTGGCGCGAGACCGAGGACGCAACGGCGGCCGGGGGCGTGACGACTGTGCGGGACGCGTGTATCATCATCTGCGCGGCTCGGACGCCGCGAGTAACCATGCTTCTACGTAATGTGAATGTCGCAATCCTGTCGATGTGTTTCATGGGCGGACATGTCGGTGTCTTCGCACAATCTGCACAAACCCTCCCTTCGACGATCCCGCTCTTCCCGCTCCAGGAAGTCATGTTGTTTCCACATGTCCACCGACCCTTGCACATCTTCGAGCCGAGGTATCGCGAGATGCTGGCCGAAGCACTCGAAGGCGATCGCATCATCGGGATGGTGATGTTGCGACCCGGGCACGAGGCGGACTATTTCGGTCGCCCGCCCATTTACTCGATCGGATGTGCGGGCGTGATCGCGGACGTCGAAGAGCTTCCGGACGGTCGCTACAACGTCGTGCTGCATGGATTCAGCAAGTTTCGTGTCAAGAGCGAGGATCAGAGTTGCGCCTATCGATGGGCCGAGGTGGAAGCGATTCCTGAAACGCTGAGCGACAGTGACCGCGAGGCCTTGCGCCGGCATCGACCACGGCTTCTGGAGGCGCTGTCCTCGCTCTCACCGGGCTCGCCGCC
>SMYC01000060.1 GCA_004356105.1 Acidobacteriota bacterium
AATCAACTACCACCCGCATAGCGGGTGGTTTGATGAAGGCCCCTCGAAGGGGCCTCCACCGTACGGAAGGGGGCTAAAGCCCCCTGAGGTTCAGCTGTTCCTGACGCTTTTCTTCCTCCTCTTGGTTTCGGATGTACTCCCGAATGACGGCCTCGTCTAAACCCACCGTGCTAACACAGTAACCGCGTGCCCAAAAATGGAACCCCGTGAAGTTCCTCGTCCTCCCCAAGTATTCACGATGGATTCGTATCGGGGATTTGCCCTTCAGAAACCCTACCGTGTTCGCCACGCTGTACTTCGGTGGAATACTCAGACACAAGTGGACATGGTCCGACATCACATGTCCCCCACCAATTCTACTCGCGACTGGTTGCACAGTTCCCGGAGGATCTTCCCGACACCCTTTCTCAAACTTCCGAACATCGCCTTTTTTCGGCACTTTGGGCTGAACACAATGTGGTATTTGCAGTACCATTTCACGTGCGATTGGCTCTTCCACTCTCGCATGTCGATCTCCTTTTTTGAACTTCCCGGTTCATTGAAAGGAGATCGTCTATCACACGCCGGAACGGCAGAGCCTCTTCGAGTCGCACCGCCGGAGGCGGTGGTTTACCTGTTGGAATTAGATCGTCGCGCCGGAGCTGCTGGCCGGCAGGTTCAGGTGCCGCCATTCCCTGGTGTCATCGATGGAGACGACCGTCGGCGCCGTGGTGCAGTTCGGTGTGGACAACCTCGAACTCCTCTACCTTCCGAGCGTCCCACGGGCCGCCCTCGTCCTCTCCCGTGGCCTCGATCACCGCCCACCTCACGGGGCCATGCCCGCCGTTTTCCGCTGGTTCAGGGAGCGTTCCGGTACTCTTCTTGACGAGCGCGAGCGCCGTCCCGAGTGTTGCTGGCGCCGACAAGCCCGCGAGCACGAGAAAGACCTGTCCTGTCGCCCGCCGCTGCGAGACGATGACGCCGTAACTCTTCCATCGCCCTCTGGCTGTCTTGGCGACGTACACGCGGCGTCCTACTTTCAACCCGCGTGCGCCTTTGAGGGAAAGCGCTCTTGCATCCGCTCCCTCGAGGCCTTTCACGCTCGCAACCGGAACCGCAAAGGTGCTCGGCGGCAGATTCTCGATCTTCGAGGACCAGACGAAGTGAAAGGGCAGCGTCTTGTCCGGCTCGCCGAAGGCCGGGACGCCGAACATCTCCGACATTATGCTCTCGGATGCCCAGCACGCGCGAGGGGATCCGATACTGCAGACCGACACGCGCTCGTCGAACAGCTCCGGTCTCGCCTTCCTCGTGTCCGGGTTGGGCCGAACGCCGGGCTTGAACTCGACGTCCACGATATCGACGAGCGTCTGGGGTCGAATGGCATTGATGCCGCCCTTGAGGGCCATCATCGCCCGCAGATCCCAAAGGCTCAGGTCTGCGCGGAGACTCTCGGAGCCTGGGTTCGAGCCGAGCAGCACGAGCACGTTCTCCTTGGCAACGAGTCCGGGGAGGATGCGAGGAGCCTCGAAAAGAGGTTTCTCCGCGAGGCTTTCTCCGAGAGCAGCAGACGCCCTTCTCGTCGCGGTCGGTGGCGACAAACGTGAGTGGGCTCTCATCACGCGAGCGAGAACGGCTGTGACCATCAATGGTTGCCGCATGGCGAGTGGGCTTCGCCTTCTGAGGGACCGGGATGAAGTCCGCCTAGGCCTTGGCCAGCCTTGGTTTTTCTCGACCGAGACGCTCGCCGTCGCGCCGCCGAGCGACGTCGCCCGAAAGTGCCCCCGGTGCAAGCGGGACATCAAAGCCGGCTCGGAGGCGGTGCGTTGTCCAGGGTGCGACGTCTGGTACCACCAGTCGGACGAATGGCCGTGTTGGACCTACGCCGAGACGTGCGTCCTATGCGAGCAACCCACTCAGTTTGCCGCGGGATACCGTTTCAACCCGGATGGACTTTGATGATTTCGATGTCGAGCCCCCCTGAATCCGGCAAGCACGTCGTGGTTGTGGGGTGTGGGCACCATCGGCTCGCACGTCGCGGCGCACCTCGCCAGAACGCCGGCCGTCGTGCGCGTCACCCTCGTCGATCCGGATGTCTACGACGCGTCGAATTTGCGGGGGCAGAGCATAGGCGCGGCGGACGTGGGACGAAAGAAAGTCCACGTCCAAGCTCGGCGCCTTCGCTCGATCGACCGCGGGCTCGCCGTCGCGACATGGGACGAGGTCGTCGAGAGCATGCCGCGTGGCCAACTTCGGGCAGATGTCATCCTCGCATGCCTCGATTCGCGGCGGGCGCGGCAAAGCGTCAATGAGCTGGCATTCGTTCTCGGCGTGCCTTGGATCGACGCCGGCGTCTCCTCCGAAGCCCATCTGGCCAGAGTCGACGTTTACCATCCGGGCAAAAGGAACCCTTGTCTCGAATGCGCGTGGGACGATCGAGACTACGCCGCTCTCGAGCAGCTTTATCCATGCTTGGCGGGTGGCTTAGGCGGCGGCGAGCCCGCGCCCACGAACGCGTCCTCGAGTCTCGGGGCTCTTGCGGCATCGCTTCAGATGATCGAATGCGAAAAGCTCATCTCGAGGAGCGCTCTCGCCGCTGACGGCGGTACGCAGGTTCTGATCGATGTGGGTCGGCACAAACATTACGTGACCCGTTTTCGTCGCAATCCTCGTTGCCGCTTGCCGTCTCACGAATCTTTGACGGTTGAGCCACTCTCGACAACGGCCCGGGATTTGACGCTTTCTGAGACCTTTGGGCTCGCGCGGCTCCGACGCGAAGCGTCCGAGGTCCACGTCGCCGGAAAATCCTTCATTCGCGGTTTCACATGCATGGGTTGCGCCCGCACGAGAGACGCTTTTCAGCTCGTCGTCGACGCCGTACGCCCACTTTGTCGGCTCTGTCGCCACCCGATG
The DNA here is from genome assembly GCA_004356105.1 of Acidobacteriota bacterium. Lineage (GTDB taxonomy): Bacteria > Acidobacteriota > Vicinamibacteria > Marinacidobacterales > SMYC01 > SMYC01. The sequence goes on from SMYC01000060.1 coordinate 2,893, forward strand.
CGGGCCGCGGGACTGGACACCGTCGACCGCGTCGAGCTTCGCACCCTTCCGGCGAAGTGGCTCGGACGGAACCTGGCCTCGCTCGGCTTTCGTGCGGGCGAGATCGTGACGGTCGGCGACGCAAGGCAACAGCGGCACTTTGAGCTCGGAGGTACCCGCAATGACTCGAGGTAGAGACCCCATCTTTCGTAGCTTCCTCGAAAGGCAGTACGAGGACGGTAACGAATTCACGGAGACGAGCAAACGGGTCGAGCTCGTACCGCTTCATGGCTCGCCACCATCCCGCTATCTGGTGCGCTTCGATGCCAAAGGCCTCGTGCGCCACGGCGCCTCCGAACCGCAAGAAGCAACCTCCTTCACCATGGGCCTGTATTTTCACGACGGCTATTTGAGACGGACGAATCCGGGCCGTGTTCTGACGTGGCTGAGCCCGGTCGAGGTCTTTCACCCGAATATCGCAGCGCCATTCATCTGCATCGGGCCGGTGGCTCCGGGAACCGGTCTCGTCGATCTGCTCTACCGTGTGTACGAGGTAATCACGTTTCACAACGTCTCGCCCCGCGAGGACGACGCGCTCAACCGCGCCGCCTGCGCGTGGGCGAGACAGAACCGCCGTCTTTTCCCCCTCGACCGCCGTCCGTTCAAGAGCCTCACATGATGAAGGGCGCGTTCCGTAGGCTCGCTCGCGACGGCATCACCGTCGTCGAACGGCGTGACTGGCTCCACCTCCGGCGCCCGCTGAGTGCCGGGCGGGAACCGGTCTCTGACTGGCACCGGCTCGAGTGGAACCACCAGCTCGCGGGTGGCACGAAGCTCGCGCTCGCGAGCGACGGCAGGATCGAGCTTCGAAGCGAGATCCCAGTTTGCGACAAGGACCGTCTCTCCGAGCGCCTCGCCCGGACGCGCCAAGGGTTCAAGCAGGGCGCCGCGCAACACGATGGAGAGTCTTCGCGCCCGCGCCTATCGACGACCGAACCTCTCGAGCCTCTCGAGCCTCTTGATATTGCCCGACTCGAAGCGATGCTCGACGAGGGCGGCCGTGTTTTCCGACGCCGATCCGAAAGCGCACTCAGCGTCACGCTCCCGGGCGTCGTCGAGCGCCCCCTATGCCTCGAGTCGACGCCTCGATGGGCGGTTCGCGCCTCGCTCGATCTCGTCACGCTCGCGGACTGGTCCCCTGAGTCCCGAACCGCGTTCTGCCGTTTCCTCATGATGACGAACGGCACCCTTCGCCTGGCCCGCGCAAGCCTCGAGGGCGAACGAGCCCGGTTCGAGGTTTGCTACGACACCACGCCCACTCTGATCGATCTCGACCACGCCATCGTCGCACTAGAAGCGGCCTCTCGTTTCTACTACCGCGAAGCACGCGCTCTCAGCGAGCCTGTTTTGGCCAGCCGTTTCCTGGACTGGCTCGAAGGCCCTTCCGAGAGCTCACGAACGACCACTCACACCGAACACCTACAAACGCGAGCACGGCCACGTCGTCCGCTTGCTCCGCGTCACCCTCTGGGGATGTCCCGGCCGCTGTTGAATCTGGTCGGGTAGCGGCGGCACCAGTGAATACTCTCACGCAGCAAACTCATCGCTGTCAAGAGATTTCTGTTTGCTTCTAAGGGCGTGAACAAGAGCTGTCTCTCATCATTATTAATCTGGACGGGCCACCGGTCGCAAAGGCCGTGTTCCGATACGGTCGAGATGGCGCTCAGCATGTGGAGTGCGGCCGATGACCCTGGTTGACAACACAAGGACATTGGCTAAATTGGTGAGAACGAACTCCCGCTGCCTTGTTCAGAATGCGAGCGACGAGAGTTGCCAGCGCTCTCAGGCCGCCTCGCGCCATTCGTACCGGTGGTGCGGTCCGCCCACTCGCGGCAGTGCAACGACTCTCGCCGTTGAGGATGGCCGAGGTGTGGCATCTCTCTCGTTCGGCGTATCCTTGTGGAGCGCCAAGTGACAGCGGTCCTCGTGATAGTAGCTGATGTAAGACCGCACGAGGCGAATGAAATGACGCTCGCTAAGGACGACTACGTGTTCGAGGAGCTCTCGACGACAGCTGCCGATCCAGCGCTCGGCTGTCCCGTTCTGCCACGGGCTCCGATAAGAAATGCGAACAGGCTTTGTGCCCATGGCCCTTATAAACTCAACCACCGCAGGCTGAATATAGAGTCGCGGTCGAAGACCAGGTATCGCGGCGCGGTGTCGTACGGAAACGCGTCACGTAGTTGCTGCATCACCCACGCCGGCGTCGGATGGAACGTGGCGTTGAAGTGCAAGATATCTTGTACTTCAACGCCACGTTGCATCCGACAAGAAGAACAGGTGTCCCAAGGTGAGAAGAGGCCCGAGAAGTTCGCTGCGGCACGGAATACATGAACTGGCCTTTCTCGTCTTCATGATCGAATGCTGTGGTTCGTCTTGAACCCACATTACGGCTGCAAGAAGTTCACGAAAGAGAACGTGCGGTGGCACAAGCGCTGGACCCTTGGCGTCCCCATGGACTCTGTGGCCGCCGGAGCCCTCGCGATGTGCTCTTAGCTATTTCGTAAGCTCGCGGTGCACGCCTTCGATGTTCATGTCGAAGTGCTCGTCGTAGCGTGTCCAGTCCGTGTACTCCGAAAGCTCCACCGATTCTTGCATCTGCGCGAGTGTCTGACCTTTGTCGATGCCATCTTGAACGGCCGCAATCAGAGCCTTCATGTATCCGATATATTCCCCGACATTTTCCTTCTTCCCCGTCGGTCCGTGCCCGGGCGCGAGAATCTCGAAGTCGATCGCGTCCATTTTCTCGAGGGCGGCGAGCCACTCGTGTGGATCGGACCCGGACATGTTGCGCCATGGAACAACGCGAACGCCGACGGCATCCACCATGAACGCAACGCCGCGCTCGGGAACGTGGACGATGATGTTGCTCTCCGTCTCGGACGGTCCGGGGAAGATCAAGCGAACTTCCAAATCGTCCAGATAGAGAGAGGTCTCTTCGGCAAAAGTGATGTGGGGCGGGAGGATGTCCCCTTGAATGTGATCAAGCACCCCTTGATGCGCGATGATCGTCACGTCGTCACCGAACGCAGCGCCGCCGGAGACGTGGTCGGCGTGATGGTGGCTGTAGACGAGGTACTTGATGGGCGCCTGACTTATCTTGCGGATTTCCTCTACGTAGTGCGGCGCCGCTTCCACCGATTGCGGATCGGTCGCAAGAATGGCGCTGTCGGTGACAACGAAGAGCGAACGATGCGCGTTGTGGGTAAAGAGATAGACGTTCTCCGCTAGCTTCTCGACTTCGATCTTCGGTGTGTCTTGCACGGCCAAAGCTGCGCCCGCGAGCATCGTCAAGAGAACCAGCATTATTGTACGCGGCATGACCTAACCTCCCTGTTGGTTCGAGGATAGTAAGGCGGGCGGTCCACCGGACGCAAACCCGTGATCTTGATAAGATGGCGCCCTATGTTCGGACTCGTCGTCGCGCTTGCCCTCGCGCAATCCACACCTCTGAAGGTAGCCGCCGATGTCGGTTTCGCGCCGCACGCGATGGCCCTCCCGGATGGCTCCACCGAAGGCTTCAATATCGACCTCGCCGCGGAGATTGCCAAACGGCTCGGTAGGCCGGGCTACGAGATCGTGGACTCCGAGTGGTCAGGCATGTTTGCCGGTCTCGGCGCGAGAAAATTCGAGTTCATCATCGCCCCGACGACGGCGACACCCGAGCGGGCGCGGATGGTGCTCTTCACCGAAGGCTATCTCGACACGGATTATACGTTTCTGATTGGGAGACACTCGCCCGAAATCACGTCGCCCGAGGATCTGCGGGACAAAGCCATCGCGGTCAATAACGGCTCCGCCTATGACCTGTGGGCAACGGAGAACGCCGCGAAATACGGCTTCGAAGTGCAGCGTTACGGCAAGAACGCCGACGCGATCCAGGCCGTCCTGACGAGGCGCGCTTATGCCAACCTCGCCGCGCACTCGGTTGTGAGCTGGGCCGCTCAGAAAAATACGCTTGTGAAGACGAGCTACACGATCCGCTCGGGTCGGGCCTTCGCGATGGCCTTTCGCAAGGAAGACGCCGCCTATCGCAATCAAGTGGAAGAAATCCTGGAATGCATGAAGCTGGACGGCACTCTCGCATACATCCATGAAAAATGGCTCGGGGAGGCCCCGGCCGAAGGCTCGGCGGCCGCGACCGTCTACGAGGGCTATGGTGTTCCCGGGCTCGACGGCTTCGATCCCACGCCACACGAAGCGACGTGCCGCTAAGAGACGTCATCCTTCACATCGAAGGCCTCCGCAAATCCTTCGGCGATCTCGAAGTCCTCAAAGGCGTCGACCTCGAGCTTTCGCGAAAAGAGATGCTCTTCCTCATCGGCCCCTCGGGCTCGGGCAAGAGCACGCTCCTTCGTTGCTGCAACCGGCTGGAGGAGCCGTCCTCCGGCTTGATCTCGTTCGACGGCGAGAACATCTTGAGCGCCGAGATCGACGTGAACCGATTGCGCCAAAAAATGGGCATGGTGTTCCAGTCGTTCAACCTCTATCCGCACATGACGGCGCTCGGCAACGTGACGCTCGCGCTTCGAAAAGTGCTAAAGCGGCCGAAGCGCGAGGCCGAGGACGCGGGGCGGGCCGCGCTCGAGCAGGTCGGGCTGGTAGACAAAGCTGATGCTTACCCGAACGAGCTCTCTGGAGGCCAGAAGCAGCGGGTCGCCATCGCACGAGCGCTCGCGCTCGAGCCGCGCACACTCCTCATGGACGAGCCGACGAGCTCACTCGATCCAGAGCTCGTGGGAAGCGTGCTGAAGGTCATCCGTGAGCTGCGGGCGTCGGGGATGACCATGCTCATCGTCAGTCATGAGATGGCCTTTGCCCGTGAAGCCGCCGACCGCGTTCTGTTCATGGATGCGGGCGAGATCGTCGAGCAGGGAGACCCGGAAGCGCTCTTCACCGAACCGAGAGAAGCGCGCACGCGCGCTTTTCTCGAGCGTTTTCAAAGCTAATGGGATCGCTCGTCGACAGTTTCTTCAACGCGGAGATTCTGGCGCGAGCGCTGCCGGCCGTCACGGCGGGACTCTGGGTCACGCTGCAGCTAACGCTCGCCATCATCCCGACAGGCATCACACTCGGACTCGCATTAGCACTCGTGCGCGTACGGCGCCTTCGCCCTCTCAACATTCTGATCGTCATCTTCGTCGACGTATTTCGCGCGGTCCCTCCACTCGTCATCTTGATCGTGCTCTACTTCGCGCTCCCCTATCTCGATATCCGGCTCTCGGGATTCACCGCCGCGTGGCTCGGATTGAGCCTCGTCCTCGCAGCTTTTTCCGAAGAGATTTTCTGGGCCGGCATCTTGTCCGTCGACGAGGGCCAGTGGGAGGCCGCGCGCGCGACGGGACTCAGCTCGAGCGCGACGCTCGTCTACGTCGTCTTGCCTCAAGCGGTTCGCCTTGCCATTGCGCCGCTCACGAACCGCGCGATCGCGATCGGCAAAGGAACAGCTCTCGCCTCCGTCATCGCCGTACCCGAGATCCTCAATCAAGCGACGAGCATCCAAGCGCAAACGGCCAACCCGTCGCCGTTGACGCTCGCGGCAATGGCCTACCTCGTGCTGTTTCTTCCACTCGTGGTGGCGAGCCGATGGGTGGAATCGCGCTTTGGCTGGAGGCATTGATGGAATCTCTCATCGACAGCTTCTTCAATCCCGAGGTCATGAAAGCGAGCCTGCCCTACTTGGTTCGTGGGCTCGTCATGACGCTTCAGCTCTCGTCAATCGTCATCCCGACAGGCGTCGTGAGCGGCGCCGTGCTCGCGATTCTCTTCACCTCCCATCACCGATGGCTTCGCGCTCTCCTCATCGTCTATGTCGATTTCTTCCGCGCTTTCCCGCCTCTCGTCCTCGTGATCTTCGTGTTCTACGGGCTTCCTTATCTCGGGATCGAGATTTCGAATCTCGCTGCCGTGAGCCTCGCTCTTGTCTTGAACACGTCGAGCTTCTACGGGGAGATTTTTCGCGCGGGCATCGAGAGCATTCCAGCCGGGCAGTGGGAAGCGGCACGAGCGACAGGGCTCTCTTCGTTGCAAACGATGACCTATGTCGTCTTGCCACAAGCGACGCGCAACGTGCTTCCCGACCTCGTGAGCAATACGCTCGAAGTGGTGAAGCTCACTTCGCTCGCGAGCGTTGTCGCACTTCCAGAGCTTTTGCGGATGGCGCGCATTGCGCAAGGCGTAACCTTCAACCCCACGCCCCTCGTGATGGCCGCGCTCGTTTACCTCGTGTTCCTTTGGCCCCTCGTCCGGCTCTTGAGCTCTATGGAGCGCCGTTTGGCTGCTCCCGTTTGAGTTAGAATCATGCCATGAACGATATCGCTACGCTCCTGACCGAGCCGGCAACCACGGTCGCGGTCGTCGGCGCAACGGACAATCCGAGCAAATACGGCTACGTGATTTATCGGGACCTCAAGCGCAAGGGGTACAGCATCTATCCGGTCAACTCGAACCGCTCCGAAGTCGACGGCGACAAGGCTTATTCGAAGCTCGCCGAGATTCCAGAGAAGCCGACGATCGTGAACATCGTCGTGCCGCCCGCCGAGACGGTCCAAGTATTGGAACAGAGTCTTCTGCTTCATCTCATGAATGTCTGGCTCCAACCCGGCGCCGAGAGCCCGGAAGCCATGGCCTTTCTGCAAGAGCACGATTTCAACTACCTCGCCAACGCTTGCATCATGATCGAAAGCCGTCTCGCGGTTCGGTGACCGGTAAACGTGAAGCGTGAAACGTGAAGCCCATCGTCGTCATCAATCCCAACTCGACCGAGGAAGTCACCCGCGGCATCGACGGCGCGCTCGACCCGCTTCGGCTCGAAGGCGGCCCGCCGCTCGAATGCGTTACGTTGAAAGAGGGGCCGCCCGGCATCGAGTCGCAAGCGCATGCCGATGCTGTCGTCGCACCGCTCTGTGAGTTGATCCGATCACGCGACGACTCCGCGAGTGCTTTCATCATCGCGTGCTATAGCGATCCCGGATTGCATGCGGCGCGCGAGACGACGTCGAAGCCCGTGCTCGGGATTGCCGAAAGTGCCATGGTCACGGCCCTCACTCGCGGGGAGCGCTTCGGCATCATCTCGATTCTCGACGCGTCGATCCCGCGGCACCAGCGCGCGGTGCGCGCCGCGGGTCTCTCCGCTCGTTTCGCCGGCGACGTGCCGATAGGCGTTAGCGTGGTCGATCTCGCGGGCGAAGACGAGGTTTTCGGAAAACTCGTCACCGCGGGCCGACGCTTGCGTGACGACGACAGCGCGAACGTGCTCATCCTCGGTTGCGCCGGGATGGCGCGTTATCGGAAACGGCTCGAGGACACGCTCGGCATGCCCGTCATCGATCCCACGCAAGCGGCGGCGACCCTCGCCATCGGCGCGGTTCGGCTTGCCTGAGAACGCTTTGCGATGACACAAGGAACCCCCGCCTATCGCGACGCCGAAGTCGATGCGGGCCTCGCGGCCTCGATGCTCGGCTGCGCCGAATCGGATATTGGTGAAAGCGCCACCGAGATCGTCTCGACGGGGCTCTGGTGGATGATCATCCCCGTACGTTCTCTCCGGGCCATGTCCGCGCTCTAGCCCGATCAACGCCTCATCGAGAGTGTTTGCCGCGAGCGCGGCGCGATCGGCATCACAAATTAACACTATAAGGACGTTGGAGCATTTCAAGAATAAACGCTCGCTCCGCACCCGTTAGGTAGTTCAAACGGCAACCCTTTAAATAGCAACCACTTAGTTTGACGAGCCTTGTTTGGCGCACTTTTTGCAGGTTTTTCTCGAGAAGGTGCTGAGCGTTGGAGTAGGCCGTATGGGAAGCGTCAATATCACCCTGGAGCGCGCCGTGTTCGTCGAAGCCTGCCAGGAAGGCTGGAACCCGCAAACCGCCGTGCGCCAGACCGTCTGGAAAGACGACACCGTGCACGAGGAGCTCATCGTGTTTCCGTCGCTACGCGAAGCGCTCAGCTACGCACAAAACGCCTTCGTCACCGAAGACGGACCCCAGGCCGCAGCCGCCTAAGGCCCGCGTGCTATCCTCCGCGCGCTGTGGACTGCGCGCGTAATTTCGGCCCCTTCGAAGGCAAGACGTGGATCAACTGCTCCCACCAAGGCGCGCTGCCGCCGGTCGCGGTCGAAGCGGTCGAGGAAGCCATCCGCTGGAAGCAAGCCCCGTTCAACTTGACCTCGGATCGTTTCACCGAGGTCCCCGCTGTGCTCCGACAAACGTTGGCACGGCTCATCGGAGCGGATCAGAAAGACATCGTGCTCGCGAACAGCGCCTCCTATGGACTGCACTTGCCAAACGATACGCCGAGATGAAAATACGCGCGATGGCGAAGTTCCCCCTCGAGAACCCGAACCCAATCATGCGGGTCGGACCAAACGGCGCCATCGAGTTTGCGAACGAGTCGGCGCTTCGGCTTTTGAAGCGCCTCGACGCGCAATACGAGCTGCGCGTTCCCGCGTGTTTGAAGTTGAAGGGTTGGATGGTGGACACGATCGAGAAAAGAAGCATCCCTGAAGAACAGCTCGTCGGCCGAGTCCGCGAGCTCGTCAAAACCCAGACGTAAGACCTTTACTTTGGCGGGGGCACGACACCGGTCTGGCTCGTGATGAGGCCGTAATGCTCGATGCGCCGGTGTTTGTCGAAGTTGAAGACGTTCTCTTTGATGTCGCGCCCGACGTCGAGGTCGCAGTCATAGGCGATGAGCTCGTCCTCTTCCGTGATCGATTGCGCGACAATCTCCCCGGTGGGCGCCACGATAGCTGAGCCTCCAATAAGCCCGTAGCCGTCTTCCTTGCCCGCTTTGCCCGCGGCAACCACCCACGTGCCGTTTTGATAGGCGCCTGCCTGAAGCGACAAGAGGTGATGGAACATGCGCCGATGGACCGGCTCGCTGTGATAGATGTTGTCGGTCGGCGTGTTGTAACCGAGCACGACCATCTCGACGCCTTGAAGCCCCATCACACGGAACGTCTCCGGCCAGCGCCGGTCGTTGCAGATGCACATGCCGAGGATGCCGTCGAAGGCACGCCAAACGGGAAAGCCAAGATCGCCGACCTCGAAGTAGCGCTTCTCCAGGTGCTGGAAGGGCGCGTCCGGCCGGTGATCCGCGTGTCCCGGAAGATGGATCTTGCGATACTTCCCGAAGATCGAGCCATCCGTGTCAACGAGAATCGCGGTGTTGAAGTGACGCGCGCCGTCGAGCTCCGCGTAGCCGAGATGAAAGCCGATACCGAGCCTTTTCGCTTCTTCGAAAAGAGGCGCCGTCTCCCGGCCCGGCATCTCTTTTTCGAAATAGGCGTCGACGTGTTCTTGGTTTTCCATGTAATAGCGCGGGAAGAACGTCGTGAGCGCGAGCTCGGGGAAGACGACGAAGCCGCAACCCGAGCGATGGGCTTTACCAAGAAGAGCAATCAAGCGCTCGACGACCGAGCCGCGACTATCGGCAAGATGGATCGGCCCGAGCTGCGCGGCCGCGACTCGCAGTTGGCGCGCCACTACCAGGCCTCACCAAAACCGTAGCGCGCCATGAGGCCCGCTTCGTGCGAGCCGCGCCCTAGGGGCTCAGCCGAGCTCGGCTTCTCCCGCGGGATGAAGAGACCACTGCCTTTTTCGGCTTGGAGCTCGCCCGCGTCCACGACAACGCGGCCCCGGCTGAGCACCGTCAACGGCCACCCCGTCACCTTGCGTCCTTCGTAGGGCGTGTACCCGACATTGTCATGAAGGTTCTCCCAAGCGATGGTGACCTCTTTCTGCCCGTCCCAGATGACGAGATCCGCGTCCGCACCAACGGAGATGCTGCCCTTGCGTGGAAACATTCCATAGAGCTTGGCCGCCCGCGTCGACGTGAGGTCGACAAATTGATGGAGGTCGATCCGCTTCTTCAAAACGCCTTCCGAGAACAGGAGCGGCATCCGTACTTCGAGGCCGGGCACGCCGTTCGCAATCTTGTTGAACGGAGCCTCCTCGCCTTGGGAAAGCTTCCCCGTCTCGTCGAAACGATAGGGCGCGTGGTCCGACGAGAAGACTTGAAAAGTGCCGTTGGCCAGACCGCGCCAGATGGCTTCTTGCGACGCAACGTCTCGAGGCGGCGGGCTGCAACAACACATCGCACCCGCCATGTCCGGCTGGTCGAGGTCCTCCGCCGTGAGGAAGAGATATTGAGGACAAGTTTCGGCAAAGACTTTGAGCCCGCGCCGCTGCGCCCGCTGGATCGCCTCCATGCCGTCTTCGGCGGAAACGTGCACGATGAGGCACGGCGTGTCGAGAAACTCTGCGAGCGAGATCGCGCGCGATGTGGCCTCCCCTTCCGCAAGGCGCGGATGGCTGACGGCATGAAACTTCGGCGCTCGCGCGCCGAGGTCGAGAAGCCGCTTCGTCACCCATCGGATGATGTCGTGATTCTCGGCGTGGATCATCGTGAGAGCGCCTTCGCGCCGCGCGAGGTGGAAGACGTCGAGCATCTGATAGTCGTCGAGCCGAAGTGCGTCATAGGTCATGTAGACCTTGAACGACGTATAACCGTTTCGGATGAGCTCGGGCAGCTCGTCCTGTAACACCGACTCGCTCGGGTCCGAGATGATGAGATGAAATCCGTAATCGATGACGGCTTTCTCTTTGGCCTTCATGTGATAGTCCGAAACGACGTCGCGCAGGGAGTCGCCTTTGTGCTGCGCCGCAAAGGACAGAATGGTGGTCGTGCCGCCATGCGCCGCGGAGACGGTCCCCGTGTAGAAATCGTCGGCGCACATGATGCCGGAGGAGGAGAGCTGCTCGATGTGGGTGTGGCTGTCGATGCCTCCGGGAAAGACGTAGTTCCCTTCCGCGTCGATCTCCCGCTCGCCCTTCGGGAGCTTTTTCCCGATCGCGGCAATCGTGCCGCCTTTGATGCCGATATCGCAAAACACTTCTTCCGTCGCGGTAACGGCGTTGCCGTCGCGTATCACTAAGTCGAAATCCATAACGGCCCGTATGGTAGCATCCCCCCGCCGACCATGACTCTCGCAACCATCGACTGGATCATCATCGTCACCTATTTTGCGATCGCGCTCGGCGTCGGTCTTACGTTCCGCAAGCGGGCCGGGTCGAGCCTCGACGAATTCTTTCTCTCCGGGCGCTCCCTCCCCTGGTGGATTGCCGGTACATCCATGGTCGCGACCTCCTTCGCCGCGGACACGCCGCTCGCAGTCACGGCTCTCGTCGCGCGCCACGGGATCGCGGGCAACTGGTTCTGGTGGTCTTTCGCGCTCGGCGGCATGGTCACCGTGTTCGTCTACGCGCGGCTCTGGCGCCGCGCCGCCGTCATGACCGATGTCGAGCTCGTCGAGCTTCGCTACGGAGGTAAGCCCGCGGCCTTTCTTCGCGGCTTCCGATCGATCTACATCGCGTTTCTCGTGAACTCGATCATCGTCGGTTGGGTCACGGCAGCCATGCTCAACGTGCTCAAGTTCACCGTGTTCTCGGGGACGGAAGCCGCAACGGGTACGAGCGACTGGCTCATCATCCTCGCGCTCTTCGCGATCGTCGGCCTCTACAGCACCCTGTCGGGGCTTTGGGGCGTTGTCATCACGGACTTTCTCCAGTTCATCGTCGCTATGGGGGGCTCTATCGTGTTCGCGTTCTATTGCGTGCGCCACGTCGGTGGGCTCGACGCGCTGCGTGAGCGCTTGGTAACGAGCTACGAAGGCGGCGAACAAATCCTGCGCTTCCTGCCCGACTTCTCCGCCGCCGATCCGTGGATGCCCCTCAATATTTTTCTCATCATGCTCTTTGTTCAGTGGTGGGCGTCCTGGTATCCGGGCTCGGAGCCCGGCGGCGGCGGCTCGACAGTACAGCGCATGGCGTCGTGCCGGAGCGAGCGGGACTCGCTTCTCGCAACCCTGTGGTTTCAGCTCGCGCATTATTGTTTGCGACCGTGGCCATGGCTTCTCGTCGCGCTCACGGCGCTCGCCGTCTATCCCGACCTTCGTGAGCTCGACGATCCCGGCGTCGGCTTTCCCATGCTGATCCGCGACCTGGCCCCGGCCGGGCTCCGCGGCATCATGCTCGTCACGTTCTTCGCGGCGTTCATGTCCACCATCAGCACACAGATCAACTGGGCTGCCTCTTATCTCGTCGGCGATTTCTACAAGAGGTTCTTGAAGCCCGACGCCTCAGAAAAACACCTCACACGCGTTTCCCGCTTGGCGACGATCGGGGTCATCGTCGTCTGCATCGGCTCGTCTTGGCTCATGCGCGGAATTCCCGTCGACGAGGCTTGGAAGTTTTTGGCGGCGCTTGGTGCGGGCACGGGCGCGGTGTTCATGCTACGTTGGTTCTGGTGGCGCGTGAACGCGTGGTCGGAGATCAGCGCGATGATCGCGTCACTCATTTATTTCATCATCGTGAGCCGCTACGTCGAATCGAACGAGCACCGGCTCGCGATCGTGGCGGCGCTCACGATTCCCACTTGGCTTCTCGTGACGTTTCTTACGCGGCCTGAGAATGACGCGACGCTCGATGCGTTTTACGAGAAAATCCGGCCGGGTGGCGCGGGCTGGAAACCTGTGGCGGCGCGGAAGCCCGGTGTGGACGTGGACCAGCATGTCGTGATGTCTTTCGTCACCGCATTTGTGGCGACGGCCGTCGTGTATTTGACGATCCCGGGGGTGGGGCTCATCCTTTTCGGCGAAACAAGTCGAGGGCTCATAGCACTCGGGGGCGCTGCCCTGTGCTGCGTCTCCGTGTACAAGCTCGTTCACCGACTCGGCTGGGAAGGACAGACACAGTAGCCCACAGCCCGCCGTCGAGCGGTTGCTTTTCGGAGACCACCCGTGTCATCGTGCCTCGCGCGACAGGAGGTTCAAATGAGCGAGAAAGAACCAAAGGAACCGTCGCCTCGTGAGGCGCTTCTTCAAATCGTCAACGGCTATATGATTTCCCAGGCAATCTATGTGCTCGCCAAGCTGGACATCCCGGACGCGTTAGCCGACGGCCCCATGAGCTCCGAGGAGCTCGCTGGCACCGTCGACGCGGACCCGCGGTCGCTCCATCGTGTTCTGAGAAGCGTTGCTGGTGTCGGCGTCCTGTCGCAAGACGATGATGGCCGCTTCGCGCTCACTCCGATGGGCAAGCTTCTGAGGAGCGACGTGGAAAGTTCGGTCAAAGGCTGGACGATCATGCGCGGGGAGCCGGTCCTGTGGCGACCCTGGGGTGAGATTCTCCATAGCGTGAAGACAGGTAAGCCCGCCTTCGACCACGTGTTCAGCAAACCCGCCTTCGACTCCCTTCGCGACCACCCAGATGACGCCCGCTTGTTCGACGAAGCTATGCGATCGATTTCCGGGTCAAGTTCAGCGCCGTAGCGAACGGGTATGACTTCGCGGAGGTCGATACACCCGTAGATATTGAGGGCGGCGATGGCGGAATGAAACGGAGATCCTCGAAGCCCACCCCGACGTGAAAGGTACGATCGCGGAGCTTCAGCACGTAGTCGATCACGCCAAAGAGTGCATAGAAGCCGCAGGCCTCACCGATCGTTGCAGATGTGTGCCGGTGGATATTCTCGAGAAAGTCCCCGAAAGAGATGCGTACATTTTGGGTAACGTCATCCACGATTGGAACGATGAGCGTTCACGCCTGATCCTCTCGAACTGCCGCAAAGCGATGCGCGAACAGGGCACGCTCTTGCTCGTCGAGTTGGTCATCACGCCGGGAAACGAGCTCCACCTCGCGAAACTCGTGGACGTCGAAAAGCTCGTCATGACCGACGGAGGCCGAGAGCGCACGGAGAATGAGCGCCGCTTGTCTTAAAATACACGTTACCAAGGGTGACACTCGCCAGCTTCTCCCACCTGAAACCCCTGCACCTGAACTCCGTAAAGCCACCCGGGAGGATATTGTTTTCAGGAGACTCCTTGCTCGACCGTTACTCAGAGCTCGGCGCCCACGACTTACTTCATCTCGCATCCTACAAGCGACGTGAAACAGGACGATCATGACCTACGAACGCGCGCTCAGCGCGCCATTCGAAACGTAGCGGCGTTTCGCGTAATCGCGTGTCTCACGTGAGTCACGATTTCCACAGTTTTCCCACAGGCCCCGAAGCACTTTTCCACAAAAAACGTTTCCGCGGAAACGTTTCACCGCTGCCATCAGACGGCGAAAGGCTCCGAGGAGCCAATAGGGGGCGCACTTCAATGCTCGATGACGGATTCCCATCCCACAATCCTGACGTGCACCGCTCAGAGGAACGGCGCACAGATCCGCGAGTCGACGCGCACCTCGAGCAGCTGGCCGCCTAAATCATGCCCCGAGCACAATGACGCCATCTAGCCTACGGGAAGCCTTCTCGAACGTGATCAAAGTGGCGGGGATCATCCCATACTGTGCGTGTATCATCCGATCCACGAATCCCGGTTTCTGGGATGAACCCTTGATAGACTCGAGCGCCTGAACGGCGACACCGTTTTCTTCCGGCTCTACAAACCGCGATCGTAGAAAATCCAGCAGCACCCTGACAGCTGCTTTCTTCGGCACTTGGTAGTGGGCCTGCAATGCGAAATAAGCTTCCGACACGACCAGGTCGGAAACGAACGCTCTTCGACCGGCAGACTTCAGCTCTTTGAGAAATCCCAGCGCCTCGTCAGCTTGATCGGAAGGCTCGGCCGTCAAGAGTCGAAGAACCACAGAGGTATCGAGGCCCACGGTAGGCGCTAAATCAGAGCTCGCCACAGCTGCGCGCCTCTGCGACGCTTTTGCGAATAGACTTCATATCGTGTCGCTTGCCCTTCGCGTAACTTCTTAGGCTACCGAACCACGGAGTCTCGATGTCCGCAGCAGGCTTTATAACCCAGACCTTTTCCCCATCCACAATCAGTGAGTCAACAATCAACGCATCACCCGGCTGCAATCTCATCTCCTCACAGAGCTTCTTGGGGAGCGTTGCTTGACGTTTCGCCGTTATTCTAATTACAGTCATGGTGATAGCTCCTTACCATTTTACAGTAGAGTAAGGCGTGATTCTTGTCAAGATAGTCCAATCAAGTCCCACTCAATCAGGCGTGATGTGGAAATCAGGGCATCGTGTGCGTGAGGAGTTGGGGTCGAGTGTCGTCTTGTGGGGCTATGTTCCGCTCTACTTTACTTTGGCGGTGCGCCAGAATGAGGCGTATCAGAGCGGGCTCGGTGACGAAAGCAACGATCTTCATCTGGGCCCGCGGGGCGGGTCAACGACGCCGCTCGGAGGCTTAACGCGGCGTTCGGAGACCTCTAACTAGCTGCGTTTCACGCAATCGCGTGCCTCACGTGAGTCACGATTTCCACAGTTTTTCCACAGGCCCCGAAGCACTTTTCCACAAAAAACGTTTCCGCGGAAACGTTTTCGCCTCTGCATCCGACAGCAACAGGCCCCGAGGAGCCAAGAGGGTGCTCGGGGCAAGCAACGGCACTACTCGACGGGGACGCGCTCTTTCAGCACCTCGAACCAGTTGACGACGACGTGGATCGTCTCAGCCTGCGAAGATGGGCCGCCACGAACCATAACGAATCTCTTCCCGTCAGGGGTCACGTCGTAGTTCCGGCCGATGTAATCGGAGTAAAACACATCGCGGATCGGGCGTGGCGTCCCCGCCCTGAGCTCGGGCTCCGTCAGTAATAGATCTGACGTCACAAAGCACCACGGGCGCCCCCCGTTGACGGAGACTTTCTGAAGCTTTCCGTCCGCCCAATAACCGATCCACCGCCCATCCGGAGAGCCCATGCTGACCAAGAAACGTCTTCGCATGGGGACATCAGACAGCGTAAAATCGCCTACGAATCAAGATGGCACTCGAAGCTGGGACCAGGCTAGGCGACTACGAAATTCTCTCGCCCATCGGCGCCGGAGACATGGAGAGGTCTATAAAGCGCGAGACGTGCGCCTCGACCGTATCGTGGCCATCAAGGTTCTACCGGCGCATCTTTCCGAGAACGCCCAGCTGCGGCAGCGCTTCGAGCAGGAGGCGCGCGCGATCTCGAGCCTCAATCATCCGAACATTTGTACGCTTCACGATATCCACCTTCGCCAAGGCTCCGGCGGACAAGCCGGCTATGACGTCGATGTGGACTTCATGGTGATGGAGTACATCGAAGGGGAAACGCTTGCCCAGAGAATCGCGCGCGGCGCTATCCCGTTGGAAGAGGCCATCGAGATCGGCTTGCGGGTGGCGGATGCGCTCGACAAAGCGCACCGAAACGAGATCGTACATCGTGATGTGAAGCCCGGAAACATCATCTTGACGAAGTCCGGGCCCAAGCTTATCGATTTTGGACTGGCCAAGCGTCGTGTGACCGGAAGCAGCGAAAGCGATGCGTCGGCGGTCACGGAACAAAAGCCGTTAACGGAAGAAGGCGCGATTCTCGGAACGTTCCAGTACATGGCGCCGGAGCAGGTAGAGGCTCTGGATACGGATGCGCGGACCGACATCTTCGCCTTCGGCGCGCTTCTCTACGAAATGCTGACCGGACGAAAGGCTTTCGAAGGCAGGAGCCAAGCGAGCCTCATCAACGCCATCCTGTCTTCGGAGCCGCAGCCGATCGCCGAGCTTCGTCCTACGACACCTAGCAGGCTCGGGCGCATCGTACGGCGCTGCTTAGCGAAAGATCCTGACGATCGCTGGCAGTCGGCGCGCGACATGGTGCTCGAGCTTTCGTCTCTGAGCGACGAAGTCGACGCACCGTCGCCTATGGCGCCGGCATCCAGAACCGGTGAGCGGCTCCTTTGGACTCTAGCCCTAATGGCTGTTGCGATAACGGGTGTCGTGCTCAGGCATTCGGGAACCGCGGACACGACGCGGTTGTCTGTATCGCTCCCGCCGGGGCACCAACTCCTGGGCGGTAGTAGCGCCTTAGGACGAATCGCATCCTTCGACATCTCACCGGACGGCCGGAACATCGTGTATGCAGCCCGGAGCAGTTTAGGGAGACAGCTCTACCTTCGCCGGCTGGGAGATTTCGAGGCCGTCGCCATTCCGGGTACGGAAGGCGCCTCAATGCCGTTTTTTTCTCCGGACGGAGAAAGGATCGCTTATTGGGCCGGGCCCGGGCTGGGTAGTCTCCGAAAGATTTCGATAGCCGGCGGGGCGTCTACGAAGATTTTCGATGGGAACTTTCGTAACGGTGGGAGCTGGGGACCGAACGGAACGATCGTGTTCGGCGGCCCGCAATTATCGCGCGTCCCCGAAGATGGCGGCGTGCTCGAGCCAATCGGCACAACGGAGCCCAATAGCGTTTTTTCCTGGCCACAAGTGCTGCCGGACGGCAAGGAAGTCCTCGTCACCGTGGCGCGGCGAGACCATGACCGCATCGTTGTGGTTTCGCTCGAAACGGGCGAGGCACGCACGGTACTCGAAGGATACGGTAGTGCTCGCTACGTCTCGAGCGGCCACCTTATCGTTCACGACGTGCCGACAGCGAACCTGCTCGCCGTCGGCTTCGATCTCGCGAAACTCGAGGCTCACGGCGCCCCCGTGCCGGTCGTCGAGAACGTGTACGCGTCGCCACGCGGCTTCGCTCAATTCGCGGTTTCTGAAACCGGGGTCCTCGCCTATGCGCCCGCCGGACAAGGAGGCAACGCGCTCATCTGGGTGGATCGCGAAGGCCGCGCGAGCGAAGCCTGGGAAATCGAAAGAGGCGCCTACACCCATCCGCGCGTCTCGCCGGACGGCAGCACGCTTCTGTTCCTAGAGATACAAACGACAGGAGCCTCCGATTCCGATATCCTCATACTATCGGATGGCGGTGAGCCGGTTCGGTTTCTCTCGAGCCCGTTCAGGGAGCTGTCCCCCATCTTTTCCCCGGACGGTCGCTACATCGCCTACGTTTCAGACGAATCGGGACGATCCGAAGTGTACGTGCGTCCGTATCCTGCCGGTAACCAGAAGTGGGCCGTCTCGACCGACGGCGGCCAAGAGCCGGTCTGGTCCCGCGATGGGCGAGAGCTCTTTTATCGCAGCGGCACCAAGATGATGGTCGCCACCGTGCGTCTCGGCTCTTCCTTCGAGGCGGACAGACCGCGGCACCTGTTCGAAGCAACGTACTTCACAGACGGCGCCCACCCCCGCCTACGACGTCGCACCGGACGGCCAACGCTTTCTCATGATCCAGGACAACGAAGAAGAACGCACACCAGTTGAACGTCGTCATCAACTGGTTCAAGGAGTTGAAGACAAATGTGCCCAACCCCTAGTCGTGTATGGGTCGTCATCGCGCTGACCGCGGCGAACCTGGCCACCGCGCAAACCTCCTACAGCCCCGAGAGCTTCGCCGCTCTCGAGTGGCGCAACATAGGACCGAACCGAGGCGGCCGATCAATCGCCGTGGCCGGAAGCCCGAGCCGGCCGCTCGAGTATTACTTCGGCGCCACTGGTGGCGGGCTTTGGAAGACCACCGATGGCGGCGTAAGCTGGCGGCCCATGACCGACGGCCAGATAAATAGCTCCTCCGTCGGCGCGGTGGCCGTCGCGCCGTCGAATCCCGACATCATCTATATAGGCATGGGCGAAGTGCAGCTTCGCGGAAACGTCATGCAAGGCGACGGCATATACAAGTCCACGGACGCGGGCGCGAGCTGGGAGCACATGGGACTCGCCGCGACACGCGCCGTCGCACGCATTCGCGTCCATCCCGAAAACCCCGACCTCGTCTACGTCGCCGCACTCGGCGATCCGACCGGCGGAAACGACGAGCGCGGAATTTTTCGAAGCCGAAACGGCGGCCAAGATTGGGAGAAGATTCTCTTCGAGAGCCCGCAGACGGGCGCGGTCGATCTGTTGCTCGACCCGTCGAGCCCAAACGTTCTCTACGCCTCGATGTGGCAGGTCTACCGCAACGCCTATCAGCTCTGGAGCGGCGGCCCGGAGTCGGGACTCTTCAAGTCGACCGACGGCGGCGATCATTGGACCGCGCTCACGACGAAGCCGGGATTTCCCGTAGGTCCTCTTGGAAAGATCGGCATTGCCATCGCCGCCAATGGCAGAAGGCTCTACGCCGTCATCGAGGCCGAGGCCGGCGGGCTCTACCGCTCAGACGACCGAGGCGAAAGCTGGGAGCACGTGAACAGCTCCCGCGATCTCTGGCAACGTTCCTTCTACTTCAATCGCGTCGCGGCCGACCCGAAAGATCCGGACACCGTCTACGTTTTGAACTTTCTTCTGTTCAAGTCGGAAGATGCCGGCGAAACATTCGAGCAAGTGCGCACGCCGCACGCGGACCATCATGAGCTTTGGATCGACCCGAACGACCCCACGCGCATGATATGCGGCAATGACGGCGGCGGGACGGTCTCGACGAATGGCGGTGTGAGCTGGACGCCGCAAAACTACCCGACAGCGCAGATGTATCACGTCAACACCACGGCGGAATTTCCCTATCACGTCGTCGGCGCCCAACAAGACAATTCAACGGCGGCGGTTCCGAGCTACGTCGATGGATGGTGGACGACGCCTCGAGGGCGGCCCGGCGATGATTACTACGCGGTGGGCGGCGGTGAGAACGCCTATGTCGCCACGCATCCTGGCAATCCCAACGTCTTTTTCGCGGGCGCGACGAACACGCTTACCCGCTTCGATCGAGCAACAGGCGCCGCGAGCGACGTGCAGCCCTATCCGCGGATCTTCATGGGCGAGTCGTCACGCGACATCCCGGAGCGCTGGAACTGGGTCTACCCCATCGTGATGACACAGAGCGTGCCGCACACACTCTACGCGGGCTCGCAGCACGTTTGGCGCTCGCGCGACGAAGGGATTTCATGGGAAAAGATCAGCCCCGACCTCACGCGCGCGGACCCTGAAACCCTTGGGCCTTCCGGCGGACCCATCGTACTCGACCAAGACGGGCCTGAAGTCTACGCGACCGTCTTCACCATCGCCCCTTCGGAGCGGGACGCTCGAGTCGTCTGGGCGGGCTCCGACGACGGACTTGTGCACATAACAAGAGACAGCGGGACCGAATGGCGCAACGTTACGCCGAAAGCAATGGTGCGCGACACAAGGGTCAGCCTCATCGAAGCGTCCCCCCACGACCCGGCGGCGGCCTACGTCGCCGCGAAACGAAACCAAATGGGCGACCGCGCGCCGTACATCTGGAAGACCGACGATTACGGCGAAACCTGGACGTCGATCACGAGCGGCATCGCGGCCGAGGACTTCGTCCACGCGATTCGAGAGGACCCCAAACGGGGCGGCCTTCTCTATGCCGGGACCGAGCACGGCATTTACGTCTCTTTCAACGACGGCGAGCGCTGGCAGTCGCTATCACTGAATCTTCCCGACGTGCAGGTACCGGACCTCATCGTCGAAGAGCGCGACCTCGTCATCGCAACTCACGGGCGGTCCTTTTACGTGCTCGACGATATCGGGCCGCTCCGGCAAGTCGGGCGCGCATCGTTTCGTCCTACCGACGCCGTCCGCCGTATTTATCCCGCCAACATCGACCTGTACCTCGAGCCTTCGGAGCGCGTAGACGCCGTCGAGATTCTCGATGCGCGAGGCGAGCTCGTGCGTCGCTTGTCGATCGATGGGCTCGAGACGGGTTTGAATCGGCTGGTGTGGGACCTGCGCTACGCCGGCGCGACCGTGTTCGAGGGGATGGTGCTCGAGAGCCCGAGCCCGCGCCGCGGACCTTGGGCGCCGCCGGGCTCTTATAGCGCTCTCATCCGCACGTCACGCCAGGCCACGACGGAAGCGTTCGCAGTGCTGAAAGACCCGCGGCTCGAGCACGTCTCGATCGCCGACCTCGAGGAGCAGTTTCGCTTGGCGAGCCAGGTTCGCGATCGAACGAGCGAGGCGAATGAAGCCGTCATCGCGATTCGTCAGCTCAAGAAAGAGCTGGACGCATCGGGCGCACCCCGATCGCTCGCCGAGCGACTGACCACCATCGAAGCCAATCTCTACCAAATCAAGAACCAGAGCCCAAAGGACAAGATCGCTTTCCCGATCCAGCTCAACGACCGGCTCGCGGGCCTCTTGTTCAACATCCAGCGCGCCGACGGACGGCCGAACCGCGCGCACTACCAGGTCTTCGATGAGTTATCGACTGAGCTCGACGGTTACCTCTCGGAGCTAGAGAAGGTCGTGAGCGAAGCGCAAGAAGCGCTTGCGAGTCGCTAGCCTACGGCCTAAGATTTCATCGTGAGGAGAATATCGATGTCGAAGAGAACCACAATCGCAGCCCTCCTGCTCGTCGCTACCGCGGGATTCGGCGAAGACAAAGTTCACATGCTCACCGTCGACGGCGAGGGCTCGCGTTATTGGCCCAGCTGGCGCGGGCCGTCGGGCCAAGGCTACGTTGTAGGCTCCGGTTACCCCGATCGCTGGTCGGACTCCGAGAACGTGATCTGGAAAGTCGCCGTGCCCGGCGCGGGCAACTCCTCACCCATCGTTTGGGCCGATCGAATCTTTCTGACGACAGCCGAAGAAGGCGGGAGGCGCCTCTCTCTCTTGAGCTACCGCCGCTCGGACGGAAAGCTGCTTTGGAAGACCGCCGTCCAGCAGAAAGGCATCGAGAAAGGCCACGGCAAGAACGGACACGCTTCGGCCACGCCGATTACCGACGGACAGTTGATTTATGCCTCCTTCGGCACCCACGGCCTCGTCGCGATGGATTTCGACGGCCAGATCGTTTGGCAAAGCGAGGTCGGGACCCTCGACAACTATCACGGGTCTGCCGGCTCTCCGATTTTCTACAAAGACAAGGTCATCCTGTACCAGGATCACCAGGGGCAGTCTTTCGTTGCGGCCTTCAACAAGAAGAGCGGCGAGCGTGTTTGGCGCACCGAACGCAGCACGCGCACCGGTTGGGGAACGCCGGTCGTTATCAACGCCGATGGGCGAGATGAGCTCATCGTCTCGAGCCAAGGCAATGTGACGGCCTATAACCCGGAAAGCGGCGGCGAGCTATGGACCGTCACGGGCAACAAGTTCGAAGTCATCCCCACGCCGGTTGTCGGGCATGATCTCGTCTTCGCGTCTTCGGGAAGGGCGGGACCGACGCTCGCGATCCGGCCGGGCGGAAGCGGCGATGTTACCGACACGCATGTCGTCTGGAAGAGCCCCAAAGGGGCGCCCTTCGTTCCGTCGGCCATCATCGTCGAAGGACAGCTCTACACGATCAACGATATGCAGGCCATCGTGACGAGCTTCGAAGCAGAGACCGGCAAGGTGCTGTTCCAAGGCAGGCTGGGAAACGCGCCGCGAGAAGGTTTCTCGGCTTCTCCCGTCGTCGTCGACGGAAAGGTGTTCTTCACGAATGATGAAGGTGAGACCTTCGTGCTCAAAGCGGGTCCGACGTTCGAGCTTCTCCACGTGAACCGCATAGGCGCACGCACCCTCGCCTCGCCCGCCCTCGTGGACGGACGCTGGTACTTCAGAACGGAGCGCGAGCTTCTCTGTATCGGAAGCTGACGAAGGCAGCGCCAGCTACCAGACGGCTTTTTGGTAGTGATCGTGAATCAGAGAGTCCTTCGTGACCAAAGCTGCATCGTGGATCGAGGCCTCCCCACAACGATCCTATCGAACGGGTCTTTCGTCCACGACTGACGACTAGCTTCAGCAACGACCCTCTCGAAGGTCGTCGTGGATCGTTCGAGTCTGATTCGACTCTCCAAATAAGAAACCATTGTTTCGCCGGATTCGTACACGCGTCCGATCTCTCGAAGCAAATCGATCTCTAGCAAGCGTCGAAGCCGTAACTGTAGGCATTTTTCTTGCCACCCCAGTATCGTACGTACGTATTATAGTAAAGATACGTACGAGTTGACCGCAGAAATCTTTAGCTGTCGAGAATTGTTTTCCGAAGCTCTTGCCGCTTGCCAGAATCCGTCACCATCCATTGGAGCGCGTATTCCACCGCTTCCTCAGCGGTGCCAACCTTGACCATCTTGCGCGCGAGGTCTTCTGGGTCCTTGCCGAAGAGGATCCCGTCGAACGGGATGTAGAGGATCGTAGCGCCTTCCTTCGATAGGGGCCGGTGGGTGGAGCCTTGGCTGTAAAACACGACCGAGCCCGCCGGGTAGGTGTTGATCACGCCGCCCTCCATGTCGCCGTCGAAATATTCGCCTTCGACGACATAGCTGAACTCGCCGCCCGGATGGCAATGCGGCCCTTGTTGCAGGCAGCCCTTCGGCATCGAGAGAAGGGTAGGGCTGATCCGAGCGCCTTGTCGGAAGAAGTCTTGGAAGCTGTCGCCGAGGACGGCGAAGTCGAGCTTGGACGGATCGAGCTTCTGTTCGAGTCCGACGCCCGAGTTCACGAACGTGTCCGTTCTCGTGATCTTGGAAAAGCCTTCGAGAAAATTCATGGCGCGATCCTACTACATCCAAATAGCAAGAGCCCCGGCTCGCATCCGCGAGACCGGGGCTCGGTAGCTTCGCTTTGGCGGCGTGGGCTCCCCCTCCAAGATTTAACTTGGGGGACGCACCCTCGCTACGCACGAAGAGTGCTGCCCACTAAGGGGACGCCACCTCCACGGAAACTGTAGTACTACTCACTAGGCCACCTCCTTTCCGGACGTTCCAACGATTGACGGGGCCCGCCCGTCCAGCTCTCAGGGCCGCCCACAACCCGCCCGGAGCCGCCACACGCCTACACTATTGAGGCGCACGGAGTAGAACTTAACCTCACGATGGCCCAGATCGCGTGTTTTGTCAATAGAGATCCGGTCAACCGGTCAACGGCCTCGATCTCAGAGCGTATAGGCCTCCGCAAGCGGGATCCCGGCTTCGATCTTGCGCCGCGTGTCGTCTTCCTCCTGTTGAAGCTCGTCCGCGGCACGTGCAACTTCGACGAGCGCGTCCTGCGGGACAACAATGACACCATCGCCATCCGCGACGACAACATCGCCGGGCCGCACGTCGACACCGCCGCAGACGATGGGAACGTTCGCGGCGACCGGCCGGATCGCGTCACCCGGCCCGTACAACACCGTACCTTTGGCAAATACAGGAAAGCCGTAAGATTCCATCGCAGCAACGTCCCGGCATCCGCTGTCGGTGATGGCGCCCGACATCCCTTTGCGCTGGCACGCGAGCCCGATGACATCGCCGAACATGCTCAAAAGCCGCTCCGTCCCGCTCTCGATGATCCAGATCGAGCCCGCTGGGGCTTCGTCCACGGGCTCGAAGACGAAGCGGCGGACGGCCGCGCTGCTCATCCCCTCGCGAGTGAGCTCCCACTTCGTCGTGACCGCGGGCCCGGCGATAGGACCGGCGTGGCCCGCCACCGGGCGGATATCCGTGGACATCGTCAAGCGACGTGGGTCGTGGCCAACCTTACGAAGCGCGTCCGCCACCAGGCTGGCGCTCGCTCCCTCTAGGCTTGATGCCGATGTCGTTTGAGCTCCAGTCGGGCTCGCGGCTAGGAGGGCGCTTCCCTTCAACAAAGACCGTCGGGTCATGTGCATCACTCGTAGGCTCCTTTTCTTGCTTCGATCGTTCTGTTTAGATCCTATATCGCGAAGCTAGTGTGAGCTCGGAAGCGGCATCTGCTCACTGTCGCTGTCTCGGGCCGCCTCGAAGGCCGGAACCGGCTCGTCGGAGCGGACTTGCTCGAGCCAGAACACACCATCATTAGGAACGCTGTTCCCGCGCGTCGAGACGAAATCGACATCGCCGTCTCCGTCCATGTCGCGCGGGATGAATTTGTCGTACATGCCTCGCTTCCGCCGCGAGATGTCGTGACGCCAATGGCAACGTCTTCCGCGGCGCCCGCTTCCTCGCCTTCGGCGAGCGTCACGAGCTCCCAGATGTCCGGATCCGCCGAGCCGAAAGCGATGCGCACGTGGCCGTCGGACACGGTACACGACACCGCAACAAGAGCCGCTGCAAACGCCGCGTGAAGCTCGCTAATTGTCCAGATTGCTGCGAATCTCATGGTGCCGAAGATAGCACGGCAGAGTAGAATGTGGCGCGGAGGTCACCCATGCATCGATTTCTCGGAGCTCTCGTCCTTGCCGCCGCCACGATGGCCTCGGCCGCGGAGCACCCGCCCGTCGCCGGGCACGTCACGTTTCTCTACTTCAACGACCTCGACAAGGCGAATCATTTCTACGGCGAGGTGCTCGGCCTTGAAACCGCCTTCGACCTCGAATGGGTCAACATTTACAAGCTCTCACCCACCTCGTCCGTGGGTCTCGTCAACGCTTCGGGCGGCGCACACAAACCTTCTGCCGACAAACCAGTGATGGTGAGCATGGTCGTCGAGGAGAAAGACGTCGACGCGTGGTGGGAATACCTGAAAAGCAAGGGCGTCGACGTGGGTGATGGCCCGGGCATCGGAGCCGACGGCCATGTGAAGGCATTCGGCTTCACAGACCCCGAGGGCTATACGCTCGAGGTCTTCGCGTGGATCGACCATCCAAAATAATCGACGCGGATCCAAAATTTGGTTCTTGTTCTTTGCTTTTTTACATAGTGTGTAGCTTTTTCACCGCCTACACGATCCCATAGTTAGCTTTGACCGCGTAAACACCGCTCCGAATGCGCCGTTCGTGAATCCGGCGTGAACCGCTTGCGTTGGCCCGTGATTTGCATAAGAGTAGTACAGAGGGCAGAAGGTAGCTTCGCTCTCTACACCTAGAGTCGCAAGGAAGCGAACGATGCATAGCAACAGGGAAGTGAAGGTAACCGAACCCGAGCCGCTGAACGACTCCGAAGGCCTGTACCACGAAGCCCAGGCCGACGGGGTTCCGTACGACGAAGAGCTCGAGCCCTTCACCAAAGATTTACCGAAGCTGGATATCTCCAGAAACTGACGCGAGTCAAGCATCCTTCCCCCAAGGATTTAGGCACGGTCGTAAGGTACACTGGTACCATGGCCAAGCGTAGCTCGCCCCGAAAGCCCGAAATCATCGTCGAGCGTGTCCAAACAGGCGTCCGCATCGAGAAGCGTCTGCTCAAAGTCCTGAAAGGTATCGCCGAATACCACGACATGAGCCTCGGCGACCTCCTCGAAGGCATCGTCCTCCATGCTTTCGACGGCAAATGCGCCTTCGAAAGCAACAGTCTCGAACGCATCAGGAACTTGAAGAAGGTCTATGGCCTAAACCTCGACGCGAGCCACAGCCACAAGCTCCGCGAAAAGCCCTAGCGTTAGAACTTCTCCCTGCTAAGCACGGCCGGCGCGGCGTCGGTTCGCGCGAATGGACGCAGACGGAAACGATAGGAATACTCCATCGACGGCAGGGTGTACTCGGGATGTGTCCGCGCTCCCCAGCTCGTGTCCCCACCGACGCCCATTTGCTTCTCGTCGAGATTCAGCGTCACGAGGTCCCGGCGCCTCACGTCGGTCGTGTGCCGCTGCCGCTTTTTGGGTCCTTCGTCGAAGTCCTCGTTGAGAAACGGATAGGCGCTCACATCCAGAAGCGGCATCCCCACGGCCAGGAGCCCGACACCATCGTCGTTCGTAAGAGCCACCCAGCGCACGTCGGATTTGTTCCCGTTCTCCTGCGGACGAATGTAGGGATGGTGCTGGTCGAGCACGTCGCCCTGATACAACCCTACCCGCGCGCCGGTTTTTCGATCCCAATAGGTCTCGTGCGGCCCGCGGCCGAACCATTGCATGTGGTCGAACGCAGCGGGAAGCGTCAGCGTCATGCCGAAACGTGGGAGGTCGGGAAGTCCCGGCCGGCCGGGAATAAAGCGATGGTCGATCACGATGTCGCCGCTTCCGTAGACGTGGTAGCTGGTCTCGAGACGGGAACCACCGGGCTCAATTTGCGCGACGACGTCGACGATGACGTCGCGGTCGGAGTTCTGCCGAAAAGACACCTCCTGGACAATGCGGTCGGGTCCCGCGGAGCGCCACGCGCCCAGACGGGCTGGCATCTCGCTGCCGTAGTCGTTATCGGTGGGCGCCCGCCAAAAGTTGGGCTCTGGGCCGGAGCGCAACACTTCGACGCCTTCATAGGCGATCGACGTGAGCGTGCCGCGCACTCGATCGAAGGTGATCACGAAGCGATCGCCCTCGATGCGGAGCTCCTCTTCCGTCACGCGCGGCGTCATCTTCGACACGCGCCGGATATCGACCGCGGATTTCGGAGCGCCGATCGGGAGCTCGAACTGCTCCCACGCGACTTCGTGGCGGACGTCATCCCGGAAGCTCACTTCGAGAAAATATTCGACGCCGGATGCCGGCTCGATCTCGGGAAGCTCGAGCGTCATCTCCCGAGAAGCGTGCGGGTCGACGTCAACCTGCAGATTTTCCGCTTCCACGACGATGGCGTCATCCGCTCGGACGGTCCAGCTAAACTCGAGCTCAGAAAGATTGAGGAAATCGTGACGGTTGTCGATACGGATGCGTCCCTGGGACAAATCCTCCGCCACGAAGCGCACGGGCTGATAGACCTTCTTGACCTCCCACAAGCTCGGATGCGGCACGCGGTCGGGCGACACCAAACCGTTGATGCAAAAATTATCCGCGCTAGGCGTTCCTGAAGGGCCATAGTCACCCCCATAGGCGAAATAAGACTCCCCGTTCGCGTTGGTCTCGCGAAGGCCTTGGTCGACCCAGTCCCAGATGAATCCTCCTTGAAGCTGGTCGTTCGCATAGATGACATCCCAATAATCCTGCAGGTTGCCCACGCTGTTTCCCATCGCGTGCGCGTACTCGCAAAGGATGAGCGGCCGCTCGCGTCGCTCTGACGCATAAGCCTCCAAAATGTGGATGCGGGCATACATGGGCGCCACGATGTCCGTGTGTGCCCGGAGGTCGGTCATTTCGTATTGGACGGGGCGGCCCGGGTCGCGCGCTTTCGTCCACGCGTAGGTAGCCTCGAAGTTCGAGCCGTCGCCAGCTTCGTTGCCGAGCGACCAGATGATGATAGAGGGATGGTTCTTGTCGCGCTCGACCATGCGCCGCGTCCGGTCGAGATGCGCCTCGCGCCACTCGGGACGGTTCGCGAGTGTCTTGTCCGCGTCGAAGCTCACGCCGTTCGACTCGACATTGGCTTCGTCGACGACATAGAGACCGTGCTCGTCGCAAAGCTCGTACCAACGCGGCACATTCGGGTAATGGCTCGTGCGCACGGCATTGATGTTGAACTGTTTCATGAGGCGGATGTCTTGCAGCATCGACGCTTCCGTCACGACGCGTCCTGTATCGGGATCGTGCTCGTGCCGGTTGACGCCTTTGAGCGTCACCGGAACGCCGTTGACCTGCAAGAGTCCGTCCCGCACTTCGACGGTGCGGAAGCCGATTTTCGTGGCGATGACTTGGCCCGGAACGGAGAGGACGAGCGTGTAGAGATTCGGCGTTTCCGCCGTCCAAAGAAGTGGCGCTTCGATGCGCACGTCGACCGAGCTGACGTTGTCTTGCTCGAGAACCGTGCTCCCGAGCTCGTCGAGAAGGCGCATCGAGACGGACGGGCTCCCGCGTGTTTCCACGTCGAGCTCAAAACGCCCGTCCGCATCGGCGCGAACGAAGAAATCGCGGAGGTGCTCTCGAGGTGTCGCGAAGAGAAAGACGTCGCGCTCGATGCCGCTCAACCGCCAGTAGTCGATATCCTCGAGATAGCTGCCGTCGCTGTAGCGGTAGACTTCGACCGCAAGCGTGTTCTCGCCCGCACGAACGAAATCGGTGACGCGGAACTCCGCGGGTGTTTTGCTCCCCTCGCTATAGCCGACTTCCTTGCCGTTCACCCATACATACATCGCCGAGCGCACGCCGCCGAAGTGCAGATAGATCTCACCGTCTCGCCAACTCTCCGGCACGGTGAACGCGCGGCGGTACGAGCCCACGGGGTTGTCCTCGTGGTTCACGAAAGGGGGCTCGGGATTCTCCGCAAACGGAAGGCCGGCATCGACGTAGATCGGAACCCCGTAACCCTGGAGCTCCCAATTGCTCGGCACGGCTATTTCGTCCCACGAGCGCACGTCGAAGCCGTCACGGTAGAAATCCTTCGGACGCTCGGACGGCTTCGGGACCCAATGAAATTTCCACGTTCCGTTCAGCGATTGGTAATAGGGCGACCTGTCGCGGTGGGCCGCAAGTGCCCCTTCGACGGTGTCGTAGGGAATGTAGCTCGCGTGCGGCGCTTCGCGATTCTTCTGGAAAATCTCGGGGTTCTCCCAATCTAGAGCTTGCACGAGGAGGAGTGCGAGGAGGCCCATTACGCGAGATGTTATCCTATCGCCTGTGTCCAAGAGGTAAGGGAGACCAGGAGGGCGAAAGCTGGACCGTACAAACATGTTGGAGAGGCTCGAGGCCTCCCCCAACGATTGGGACATCATTATTATTGGCGGAGGCGCCACCGGCCTCGGCTGTGCGGTCGAATCGGCATCGCGAGGTTACCGCACGCTCCTGCTCGAATCGGGCGACTTCGCTCGCGGCACTTCGAGCCGGAGCACGAAGCTAGTGCACGGCGGCGTGCGCTACTTGCAGCAAGGAAACGTCTCGCTCGTGCTCGAAGCGCTCAAAGAGCGCGGCCGTCTGCTCGCGAATGCGCCCCACCTCGTGCACGACCTCCCGTTTATCGTACCCAACTACGACTGGTGGGAAGCGCCGTTTTACGGCGTCGGCCTGCGTGTCTACGACCTCCTCGCAGGCAAGCTCGGCTTCGGCGCGTCGCGCAACCTCTCGAAAAGCGAGACCCTCGAGCGGCTTCCGACGATCGAGACAAAAGGGCTCCGGGGCGGCGTGATCTACTACGACGGACAGTTCGACGACGCTCGCCTCGCCATCCATCTCGCCATGACCGCCGCATCGCTCGGCGCGACTGTTTTGAACTATGTCGCAGCGACGGCACTCACGAAGACCGGCGACGTCATTACCGGCGTCGTGGCGAGGGAAGAAGAAACGGGGGCAGAGCTCGAGCTGAGGGGCCGCGTCGTCATCAACGCCACCGGGCCTTTCTCCGATGCTATACGGAAGCTCGACGAGCCTGAAACGACGGCCATCATCCGCCCGAGTCAAGGTGTGCACATCGTTCTCGACCGCTCGTTCCTCCCCGGCGACAGCGCCATCATGGTGCCGCACACGGATGACGGCCGGGTGCTCTTCGCGATCCCGTGGCACGAGCGCATCGTGGTCGGGACCACCGATACCCCGCTCGACACGGTCTCTTACGAGCCGTGTCCGCTCGAAGAAGAGATCGAGTTTCTGCTGAAACACACCGCGCGCTACCTGACGAAAGACCCGACGCGCAACGACATCCTCAGCATGTTCGCGGGCATCCGGCCACTCGTGGGAACGAGCCCCGACGGCAACACCGCGGAGATCTCGAGAGACCACACGCTGCACATCTCGCGCTCCGGCCTCGTGACGATCGCGGGCGGCAAATGGACGACTTACCGCATGATGGCCGAGGACACGATCGACCAGGCCGCGACGATGGCCGGGCTCGAAGAAAAACCTTCGGTGACCAAAACCTTACGGCTCCACGGCTACCACCAAGACGCCGCCCAATTCGGCGAGCTCGAGCGCTACGGCGCCGACGCGCCGCTGGTGCGCGACTTGATCCGG
This sequence comes from Acidobacteriota bacterium, assembly GCA_004356105.1. Classification (GTDB taxonomy): domain Bacteria; phylum Acidobacteriota; class Vicinamibacteria; order Marinacidobacterales; family SMYC01; genus SMYC01. The sequence goes on from SMYC01000060.1 coordinate 33,392, forward strand.
GAGGACCCACGCTACGGCGAGCTCTTACATCCGGAGGCGAACGTCAAAACCGGCGAAGTCATCTGGGCGGCTCGAAAAGAAATGGCCCGCACCGTGGAAGATTTTCTCTCACGCCGAACCCGCAGCCTCTTGCTCGGAGCGAGAACGGCCATCGCGATGGCCCCGCGGGTGGCCGCGCTCATGGCCGAGGAGCTCGACCGCGACGACGCTTGGGCGCAGGCTCAAGTCGAGACATTCGTGAAGCTCGCCGAAGGCTATCTACCTCGTTGAAAGGACGTGCATGTCGACATTCACTGCTGAGATCGTAGGAACTGCGATTCTGATGCTTCTAGGCAACGGCGTGGTCGCCAACGTTCTTTTGAAAGGCACGAAAGGCGAAGGGGCGGGCTGGCTCGTTATCACGCTCGCTTGGGGCGCGTCCGTTTTCGTCGCCGTCGCGGTCGTGGCGCCGGTGAGTGGCGCTCATATCAATCCCGCCGTCACACTGGCCTTGGCCGTAGCGGGAAAATTCGCCTGGGCGAAAGTGCCGCTCTACTGGACCGCACAAATGCTCGGCGCTGCTCTCGGAACCGCGCTCGTATGGCTCATGTACCGGCAACATTACGCGATCACGGAAGACGGCGACGCGAAGCTCGCGACGTTTTGTACCGGCCCCGCTATCCGCAGCCCGCTCGACAATTTCGCTTCGGAAGTCATCGGAACCTTCGTTCTCGCCTTTGCGGTTCTGATGATGGCCGCCCCAGGCGTAGGACTCGGCGCGATCGATGCACTGCCGGTCGCGATTGTCGTGCTCGTCATCGGCCTTTCGCTCGGCGGCACGACCGGCTACGCGATCAACCCCGCCCGCGATCTCGCGCCGCGGCTAATGCACGCTTTGTTGCCCATTCCGGGAAAACGCGACAGTAACTGGAGCTACGCGTGGGTGCCGGTCGCAGGCCCTCTATCGGGCGCTGTCCTCGCGGCTGTGCTGGCCCGGGCGCTCTCTTCCACCTGACACTTTTAGATTAAACGTCTGATTTGAAGCCGATTCTCTGTTTAGATTTTGAAGCGGGCTTCATGAGCTCGCGAATGGCGTCGAAGACCACCCTGAACTGGACGTCATACGCCTTCTCAAGGGCGGCCAGCTTTTGGGCAAGTTCTCCATGGGAAACCAAGAACCCTCTAAGTCGGACGAATGTCCGCATGATCTCGATGTTGACGAGGACGGCGCGCTTGCTATCGAGCACGGAGGACAACATTGCTACACCTTGCTCCGTAAAGACGTAAGGGGGATAGCGGCGGCCGCCCCACGATCTTGAGGTCACAGTTTGTGACCTCAAGAAGATCCACTCCTCACGACCCAACTGGAAAGCAAAGTCGTGGGGGAAGTGATCCAGATTCCGCTTGAAGGCTTGGTTGAGTGCTTTCGTCGGAACTTCGTAGAGCTCGGCCAAGTCCTCATCCAGCAAAACGTTCTGGCCCCTGATGAAGTAAATACGATTCTCGATCAACTGCGGCGGAACGACGAGGGCGGTAGTTTTCTTCTTGGGCATGTAATCCTTGACGGGGTTTGAGGACAACAATTTCCAGTTTCATTTTGGTGGACTGTTTTCTATGGGAGGATTTCCTCGACGACTGTTTTAGATCACCTCTTGGTTTTCGCTGACACCGACATAGACCCTCGCCGGTTCTCGTGCCGGTTTGGCAGTCTTCGAGTCATCTCGTGGGCTTGTTACAAGTGAAGTATCGACAACCCGCGTCGTGCTGTTTGCTACTTGCCAGATCTCGAAAATTTCTTCCGACAAGCACTCTCGTATATAACGACGAGAACCGCAGACTCAGTCCTCCCTCAGAGGTGCACAAATTTCGCCATCGGATGGGTTTCGACGACCCACCGAGAACACTCATCGAAGCCAAAATGGCCGCGTACTGCGTGACGGGCGGAGCCCACGAAGACGTCGCGACCGTCATCCTCGACGAGTACGAAGAACTCGAGCAGATGATGTACCCTGCCGGACCGCACGCAACGCGGCCCTCGCTCGTCAAGTTTATCCGTGACGAAAGCGGCGCCGTGACTTGGGTCCGGGAACGGGCGCAACGCGCGGAAGGAGGGGCGCTAGCGAGCCGTAACTATTGGACGCGACCGCCCGCGCTGGAATCTGTCGCGCGATCCAGAGCGGCGTCCGCGGCGCTCAGCACGAGCACAGCAAACGCAGTTGCCGCGTCGGAAGCCAAGAGACGGGTAAACGCTTCTTCCTTGCTCCGATCCTTGTTCGGAGACAGCGTCTCCCAGCGCCCATCGGCTTCCTGATTCTGCTGAAGCCACGACACGCCACGCGCGATAGCGGTCGCGTAACGCGCCTCGTCGAGCTGCTGCAAGACGAAAGTGGAAAACGCCGTCGCATAGCCGTCGCTCTCTTGATGAGGCGCCGAACCGTCCTTCGAAGGCCAAGGCGCTAAATCCACGAGTCGAAAGCCGCCATCGGCACGTTGCTGCTCGAGAACCTCGCCCGCGAGCCGTGACACCTCGGACTCCGACAAAAGACCATCCCACGCGCTCGCCGCCCAAAGAAGCGAAAGGCGGTTGTGAAGATTCGTTTCCCCCGAGAGCCCGCCGCGTAGATAACGGCGAAGCCGCGCGAGCCCGTCTGCCGGAGGCGTCACTTCCTCCCGCTGCGCCATGGCCGCCACTATCGCCAAAGAAGCGCCCCAGAACTCGCTACCATCCGACTCCCATGGTGCGAGCCCGAAATGAAGCCACGACCACTTGCCGTCGTCCTTCTGCTCCGCCCACATATGCGCCAGCGCCAGCTTCGCCTCACCGCTCAACGCCCCAGGCGCGCGCTGATCCCGGAGCGAGAGCACTAATGCATTGAGCACGGACTCCGTCCCACGCGACTGATCCGGCTTCTCCGCACCGCGAGAAGCCTCGTACCAGACCCGCGCATCCTTCCAACCTGTAACCCGCGCTTCCACATCCGCGAAGAACTCGAGCGCGGGGTCCGGGAGCGAGTCGTCGATCGAAGCACGTGAAATAAGGTACGGCATCCCGGTGTGACAGGACACGCACGCATGCTCCAGCTTCTGCCGAGGCCGTGAGCGCTCCATCCAGAGCGAGGCGCGTTCATCCAGGTATCGCGCCGCGGCGACACGGTCCCAATTTTCCTCTGCGGCGACGGCGGACGACAGCGACACCGTGGAAAGAAGAAGGACAGCTGAAAGACTCAAACGCATCCGAGACATTGTAGAGAAACTAGCACGCTGGGCGAGGGGCTACAACCCTCGAACCCTCGGCTCGGAAAGATGGTCGAACAAGGGATCCGGTGCCCGGCTGAGAGTTAGCTGCGGGGGGGGATCACGGACGGAAGGCAGGCGACGGCTCAATCGTCGTCGGATTTGACTTCATGAACTGGGAGTCGTAGTTGCGCTCCATGGCGGTGATCTTCCGGGCGAGCTCTTCGTAGCTTACGATCCACTGCCTCAGTCGCACGAAGGTTCGCATGATGGCGATATTCACCTGGACAGCCCGCTCGCTTCGAAGAACGCTGGAAAGCATCAAGATTCCATGCTCCGTAAAAGCGCGGGGATGATACTTCCGATGAACATGAAATCCTCGGGGAATCGATTGATGTTCCGGACTAGGACTTCGCCGGCGAGCTGGTAAGCGGCCTTCAACATCGTCTTCCTCGGGGGAGCCCCCTTTGAGTGAGTAGGAGACCGTGGAGTGTCAGTCCTTGCGTGCGAGCCAGATTTGGTGGGTGGAGCTGGCCTCTAGCGGACGCCCTTCGAAATCGCCAAAGACATCTTCAATCACGAACCCGGTCTCTTGCAGAAGTTTGCGGCTCTGCTCCGGAGTGAGCCACGAAAGGCGGATGCGCCGGTATCGGCGGCTCGTCACGACCCCTTGCGGGTCGAGCTCGTCTGTCCAGACGAGGATGTCGAGAACTTGATTCTCGATATCGCGCGTCGTTGCTTCCCACAGAATCCAGTCGGGACGGCTGGCACGCAGGTGGGGCACGCCCGATTCTTGCGGGTAGTCAGGATCGAAGATGAAATGGTCGAAGATGAAATAGCCCCCTGACCGCAGCTGCCCGCGGATGGTCTCGAGCGCCCGGCGCTTGTCCTCTTCCTTTATTAGATGACCGATGCTGTGGAAGGGGATCGTGATGAGCGCGGCGGGCTCGGGAAGCTCGAAATCACGAAAATCGGCTTTAATGAGCGTCAAGCGGTCGAGGACGCCAGCGGCGCGCGCCCGTGTCTCACAGAGCTCGAGTATTTTCTCGGAAGAGTCGACGCCGATGACGGCTTTGCCTCGCTTGGCCGCTTCGATACAAATGCGCCCATTGCCGACGCCGAGCTCGACCGCGGGCCCGTCCGCTTCCACGAGGCACTTTACGTAGAATTCCTGATTTTCGCGGGTGACGGGAGCGCTCTCAGCCCAGGCGTCGTAGATGTCGGCGAAAGCGTCGTACGGCACAGCAGCGGTCATTTTTCTTCTAACGTTGCTCGCCAAGCTCTGATAAAGTTGCGAGCCCTCGGCAAGCGGTTTCAAAAGAGTATCAGATGGAGGTCTCATGAGCAGCGTGGTCGAAGTGACTCAGGACGGGTCGGTGCGCGTCCTATCTATCGACAACCCTCCCGTGAATGGGCTCGGCGCCGCCGTGCGGTCGGCTCTCGCCGAAGAGCTCACGAAAGCTCTCCAAGATGAAGGTGTCGAGGCCATTGTTCTCGCGGGAAAAGGAAAGTTTTTTTGCGCTGGAGCCGACATCCGGGAGTTTGGCAAGGAGCCACCTCCCGACACACCGCATCTCCCCGACGTCATCGACGCGCTCGAAGCTTCGACGAAGCCCGTCGTCGCCGCGATCCAAGGTGTCGCCGCCGGCGGCGGGCTCGAGCTTGCGCTCGGCTGTCACGGACGCGTGGCCACGGCCGACGCACGTGTTGGCCTTCCCGAAGTCACGCTCGGCATCATCCCGGGTGCGGGCGGCACACAGCGTTTGCCGCGGCTCATTGGCGTTGCAGCCGCGCTCGACATCATTGTCGCCGGGAAGCTCGTGCCCGCTCCGAAAGCCGAGAAGCTCGGCTATGTGGACCAAGTCGTTACCAATAACGCCAACGTCATCGACGCCGCCAAAGACTACGCGCGAGCCATCGTCGCAGGAGACAAACCTTTCCGCCGGGCCTCCGAAGGGACCGTCGAAGCGGAGGCCACCGTCTTCGACGACGTGAAAACGCGCATCGCGAAAAAGGCGCGCGGCTTCGAAGCACCCTACGCGGCCATCGACGCGGTGCGCGCTTCGGTCGAGCTTCCAATCAAAGAAGGTTTCGCCCGCGAGCGCGAGATCTTTGTCGGCCTCGTTGATTCCGTTCAGGCCCAAGCGCAACGGCACGTCTTTTTTGCCGAGCGCGCGATCGCAAAGATTCCCGACGTTCCGAAGGACACGCCGGCGAAAGAGATCCGCCGTGTCGGTGTTGTCGGCTGTGGCACGATGGGAGGGGGTATCGCGATGAGCTTCGTGAATGCCGGTTTCCCAGTGAGCGTTCTCGAAAGCAACGAGGAGTACCTCGATCGCGGCCTCGAGAAGATCCGTGGACTCTATGCTTCGAGCGTCTCGAAAGGCCGCCTGTCGCAAGAGGACATGGACCAACGGATGGGACGTCTTCAAGGAACGCTCGAAGCTTCCGAGCTCGCGGACGCGGACCTCGTCGTCGAAGCCGTCTTCGAAGAGATGGACGTCAAGAAAGACATCTTCCGCCGCCTCGACGAAATCTGCAAAGACGACACCATCCTCGCGACGAACACGTCGACGCTCGACGTCAACGAGATCGCCAACGCGACCAAGCGCCCCGAGCTCGTCATCGGCACGCATTTCTTCAGCCCGGCGAACATCATGAAGCTGATGGAGAACGTGCGCGGCGAGAAGACGTCGAAAGAGACCATCGCGACGATCATGAAGCTCTCGAAGCAACTCGGGAAAGTCGGTGTGCTCGTCGGTGTATGCGACGGCTTCGTCGGCAACCGCATGCTTTATGCCTATCGCCAGCAGGCGGATTTCCTTCTCGAAGAAGGCGCGCTTCCACGGCAAGTCGACAAAGCGCTCTTCGACTTCGGTCTTCCGATGGGCCCGTTCGCGATGATGGATCTCGCGGGGCTCGATATCGGCTGGGCCATCCGCAAACGGCAAGCACCAACGCGGCCGAAAGAGCTGCGCTACTCCCCCATTCCGGACCGCATCTGCGAAATGGGCCGCTTCGGCCAAAAGACAGGCGCGGGCTGGTATCGCTACGAAGAAGGCAGCCGCACCCCCGTCCCCGACCCCGAGATCGAAGCGCTCGTTGTCGAGGTCTCGAAAGAGCTCGGCTTCGAGCGGCGCGAAATCAGCGACGAGGAGATCGTCGAGCGCTGCATGTTCCCGCTCATCAACGAGGGCGCGAAGATACTCGAAGAAGGGATAGCTCTTCGGCCGGGTGATATCGATATCGTATGGATCTACGGCTATGGTTTTCCGCGCTATCGCGGCGGGCCGATGTTCTACGCGGACACGGTGGGCATCGACAAGATTCACGAGACGATGGTGCGCCTCTATAAAGAACAAGGTGAGTGGATGAAGCCCGCGCCTCTCCTTACGCAGCTCGCCAAAGAAGGCAAAAGCTTCAAGGATTACGCGTCATAGAGTCGAGAGCTTCGGCGAGAACTGTAGCCGTTGTCGAGCTCTCGCCGCTCCTCCGCGGCATCCGCCACGCTCACCCAAAGCTCGCGCTGACGTTCTCGCTCAGCCGCGGTCAAAGCGTCACGTTCGCAAACGATCGGAAGCTCTATCATGCTTCCATTATTAGCACAGATCGGCGCGGTAGTTCTTTGATGATCTCGGTGGTCCGCACTCGGTCAATGTTGTCCCAAAAACGTAAACGGAGCCGGCAGTCGCACCGCGATATCGAGAGAATAGAGCTGGCACGATCCATGCGTGTCTTTGCGGCGGAGGCTCCAGATGTCGTCGATTACCCTCATCGCTCTGGCGGCGATGGCATCCTCGCAACAGGTCGCCGTCACGACCTTCAAATTCGAGAACACGACACCCGCGTTCGAGCGCGAGCAGGGACCTTCCGTCTGCATCGACGAAGCCCATCACAACTTTCACACTCTTGAAGGCCGTTATGCACCGTTCGGGACCCTCATGCGCGACGACGGCTACCGCGTCGTGCCGTTCAACGAGAGTTTCGACGCCGAGGCACTCGGACGATGCGACGTCCTCGTGATCGCGAGCGCGCTGTCGTCCGAAAACGCTGCGCGCGACCAAGGTTTCCCGCACAGGTCTGCTTTCTCTCAATCGGAGATCAACGCTTTGTTCCGATGGATCGACGGTGGCGGGTCGTTGCTTCTGATCTCAGACCATCCCCCGTTCTCACCGGCCGCGGCCGACTTGATCGCGGTCCTAGGCGCGGCAAGCGTCCACACATCCACCGTCGCCATCCCCAAAAAAACGGACGTGTTCCGCCGCATCGACGGGACGCTGCGGGATCACGTCATCCTGGAGGGTCGACATCCGGATGAGCGCGTCGCGTCCGTCGCCACTTTCAGCGGGTCCGCCTTTTACCTCTCGAGCCACTTTAAACCGCTGCTCGTGCTCGGACCTGAGGCCTACGGCATCACCTACCTACGGGAGAATCTTGGTTCTTTGCCAAGAGAAGCGCTTCCCAGATACGACCTCGCCGGTTGGGCGCAGGCGGCCACACGGCACCTAGGAGAAGGACGCGTGGCGATCCTCGGCGAGGCTTCGATGTGTACGGCTCAGCAGGACGAATATGGTCCGTTCGGCATGAACCACCCGGACGCGGCTTCCAACGCGCAGTTCTGCGTGAACCTCGTTCGTTGGTTGAGCGGGGTTTTGGTCGACCCGACCGTTTCGGACGCCGACCGTTTGCGCTAAGCTGGAAGTACCGCGCGCAAAGGCCCCGCTCGAATTGACACGATAGGGAGAACATGAGTCTTAGGACGGATACCGATTCGACGACGACGGGCAGCAAGAGCCCAAAGCTCGGGCTCGTGTTGCTCGCTCTCGCTTTCGTTTTGCTGCTCGCCGCGGTGGGCGTTATCGGGTTGCGGGTTCTAGGGCAACTGGATGCCATCGAATCCCAGATCGTGGATTTGAGTACGCAAGCGGTCGAGGCGACCGATGCGTCGGAGCGCGCGCTCGCGCGTGCCGCGCGCGCGGAAGAGGTCGCCCGCGCAGCCGCGGAAGGACGCCTGCTTGCCGAAGCGGATACGGCGCGCGCCGAGGAAGACGCGGTGGCTGCTCGTGACGACGCGGCCATGTCGCGAGCTGATGCCGACACGTCGAGGGAGGAATCCGCCCGCGCCCGCGCGGAGGCCGATCGTATCCGCGCGGAAGCACAAGCGGAGCTCGACCGTCTCGAAAAAGCGCTCGGCAAAATCGCGGACACACGGCGGACCGCGATCGGCCTCGTGATGAATCTCGACGAGGATAAGCTCAAGTTCGACTTCGACAAAGCGGAGTTGAAGCCGGAGGACAAAGAGCTATTGAGCCGCATCGCGGGCATCCTCCTCACGTCGCAGGACTACACGATCGCGATCAACGGACATACCGACGACGTCGGCAGCGACGAATATAATGAGGGGCTCTCGGAGCGACGCGCCGCCGCCGTTCGCGACTACTTCGTCGAGGCCAGCATCAGCGAGGAAATTCTGAGCGTCCAAGGCTGGGGCAAGAGGCAGCCTCTCGTTCAAGGCACTTCCGACGCGGCCCGTGCCAAGAACCGGCGGGTCGAGCTCGGGATCGTGAACATCCGCATCAACTACCCGAGAGCTCCGCGACACTAGTTAGTAGTGTCAGCTCACATCATCGAGCCGCACGAGCACGGTGCTCGTCTGTCGGCGACCATTGGGCTATGAGGGGAAGGGACAGAGGTTGTAACTTCCCCGTCGAAACGGTAAGTTCTCTCGATGTCCCTCGCCTCCGGGACGCGCCTCGCCCGCTACGAGATCCACTCGGGGACGGTCGCAATTGGAACGATGCGGAGATCGTGGTGCATTCCCTCGAGACCGGGGAGAGAAAGGTTCTAATCAAAGGAGGCAGAGATGCCCGCTACGTCCCCACAGGGCAGCTTATCTACGTATTGGATGGGTCGCTTCTAGCGGTGCCGTTTGATGTGGCCAAGCTCGAGGTGACGGGTGGTCCCATACGGATGGCCGAGGGCATCAAGACTTCTGAAAGCGACGTTACGGGAGCTGCGCAGTTGAGCATTTCGGACACCGGTGCCTTGGTGTATTTGCCCCTTCGTGTTCCAGGTCTCCGTTCGCTCGTGTGGGTAGATCGGGACGGAAGAGAGGAGGCCCTCACGACTGAGCCGCGCTCCTATGGGCCTCTGAGTATCTCCCCCGATGGTGGTCGGCGTTGAGACCGAGCCTAGCTTTGCTCCGGATAACGCCGAGGAACTTTTCGAGGGCTACTGGGTGGGACACCCGGGACGCACCTACGACATCTCCCCCGATCGCGAGCGCTTCCTGATGATTAAGGAAACCGCGAGCGACAAGTCCCGGCGTTTTGGCGTTTCACGTATCAGTCGAAGGACGTGCTCTCGTCTGCCGTTCGATCGCGCGCACGAGCTCGTCGCGCTCGAGCGGTTTGTTCACGAGCTCGGAAGCACGTAGGGGTCCGACCGATTCTTCGAAATCCGGATTCCGAATCAAAACGATAGGGATGCGCGCGACGGCGGGATCGTTTTTGAAGCGCTGAAACCAATCGACTTCGTCTAGCCTCAGCTGCATGTGATCGAGCGTGATGACGTCGGGGCGATTCTTTTGAGCGCTCTCGTAAGCCTCTTCGAGTGTTGAAGCCGTCACAACTTCGTAGCCTTCGAGTGCGAGGACCCGAGACATGTAGTCCCGCGCGGCTGGCTCATGGTCTGCGACCAGCACGAGGGGCCCGGGCTCTTTTTGCGCGGGTTCCGCTTCCTCGATAACCGCCTCAACTGGGCGAGGAAACGTCAGCACGGGAGCCGGAGAGGCGAGCGATACCTCCTCCTCCTCCTCCTCCTCAAAAACTTCCGGAGGCTGACAGACAGCAAGAGACAGGCGCAGCGTGAGCTCACCATTCTCTTCCTCGAGCTCGAGCTCGCCGCGCATCAACTCGGCCAATCTCCGCACGAGAGCGATCTGAACATCCGTCGAGCTCGCAGCACCGTCCTTCATGCGCGCCTCGAGGACCACATGGTCGGTCGAAGCGTGCACTTCGCGGCGTACTTCGAGCCTTGTGTTCCGGGGAGACATCCCCGACACAAGCTGCATGAAGAGCGCGAGCCCTTGCTCGAGGCAATTCGGATCCCAGAAGCTCTTTCCGAGCTCGCCTCGAATCGACAGACGGAGCGCGCTAGCGAGCCGCGGTCTCTTGGCGATGTTCTCGAGCATCGCCGTAAGAGCAACGCCCTCGGGCAAGACGGGCTCGGCGGCTCGCTCGTAAGCCGCGAGCGCTATCAGCGGCTCTAAGACGCCTTCGAGCACGTGGGAGAGCTCTACGAGCTCGGCCGCGCGGTCGTCCTCTTCATGCTTCTTGTCCAAGGCGTGAACCTCGGCCAAGAGCGCCTGGAGAGGCGACTCAATCTGGCGGCCAACGAGAGCTAGGAGCTCTCCCGCAGTCTTGACCTTCGATGCCAGCTCTTTGGATACGATGATGGAGGTCTCCGCAACGAGATACACGAACCGCGCGCCGAAACGACGCAGCTTCGGTCCACCCTACTGAATAATTTTTGGATATCTCTAATGATAGTGGCTGGTTACGCGGGGGTCAACTTGGCCGGGCTCGAGATGCGATAGAGGTCCGCCTGGAGCTCGCCAATCTGTTGATAGCGCTCTGCCGGATCTTTCGCCATGCAACGGACGATGATGGCCTCGAGCGCTTCGGGGATTGTCGGGTTCACCGAGCGCGGCGTCGGAGCCACTTCATGGACGTGTTTCAAAGCAACGCTAAACGCGGAATCGCCGGAGAACGGGAGCGCTCCAGTGAACATCTCGAAGAACACGACCCCGACCGAATAGATGTCGCTTCGGAAATCGAGGTCGCTCTTTCCTTGGGCTTGCTCGGGCGACATGTAATCCGGTGTCCCCATCACGAGCCCCGTCTGGGTCGTGCTGACTTTTTCTTGCTCCCGCACGATGCCGAAGTCCATGAGCTTCACTTCGCTCTGGTAGGTCAGCATGATGTTCTGCGGTTTGACGTCGCGGTGCACGACTTTGGCCTCATGAGCGGCGGCAAGGCCTGCGCAAGTCTGCTTCGCTATCTGGAGCCCAACGTTCACGGGTAAACATCCGCGGCTCCGGATCAGCTGCTTGAGGGTCATGCCTTGCACGAACTCCATGCTGATGAACTGGATGCCGTCCGCTTCCCCGAAATCGAAAGTGCGGACGATGTTGCGATGCGCGATGCGCCGGGCGACGCGAATCTCCGTTTTGAACCGCTCGAGGATGCTCGGGTCCATCGACAATGTCTCCGGACGCAGCACTTTGAGTGCCACCGGCTCGTCCAGATCGCGGTCATGGGCTTGAAAGACCACGCCCATCCCGCCGCTTCCGAGAACGCGTCGAATCTCGTAGCGCTTGGCGAGGATCGTCCCAGGCTCGAGGGAGCTCAGCGTCATCGCCGGCCGTTGTGGCTCCTCTGGTCCCCCGGCGCCCGCCGCCCACGTCCCCTCTCCATCCGGCGCCGCGGCGGAGCGCGCCTCGAAGATTTGACTCTGGCGCATCGTTCCGGTGGCGAGGCTGAACACACCCACCGGCTCGTCGACGCCGTGCAGCTTCATGGGAGTGATCGCTTCGCCGGAGATCCGATCCTTGACCGTTTCGAAAGCGTCCTGTGACAGCAGCACGTCGCCGGGGAGCGCTTCGGAGGCGAGCCGTCCCGCGATGTGGACCACCGGGCCGAGCAGCGAATAGTCGAGACGATCGGCGCTGCCGACGGCTCCGAACACGGCATCGCCCGCGCTCACGCCAATACCAGGAACGAGCACGTGGTCCGAGCCCGCGTCGTCGAGCTCCATCAAGTGCTGGATCGAAATGGCGCAGCTGATCGCGGGCCACACGCGATCGTCACCTTTGAATACGGCCATCATGCGGTCACCGATAAACTTATCGACCAGACCGCCATAGCGTTTGACCAGCTCCGCCTGGCGGCTCAAGGCGTCGTTCACTCGCGACAGCACATCGGCAGGCTCGCTTACGCCATCGCGAAACGCCGCGTGTGACTTCAAGTCAGAGAACAGGACCGTGACAGGCTGACGCTCCCCCACCCCTATATTGGCGCCCGAACGTTGGATCATCTCGGCGGCCGAATGGGAAATGAACTTTTCCATCTCCTGTTTTTCTCGAAGCTCGCGCAAGAGGACGCGAAAGGACTTGGCAAGGGCCCCAATCTCGTCGGCCGAGTGGATCTCCACCTCGCTTCCATAGACCCCGGCGCGCTCTTTACGGCCATCGAGCCCGTCCTGCGGGTGAGCCGGATCAAGAACGATTTCCGAGCGCCGCCGGGGTTCGCCGCCCCGAGCGTCGTGTGGGATTGGACGAAGATCGATGTCGGCGTGCGCATTGCGATATTACAGAACGTCGACCTCTTCGCCGAATATGCCTTTCACGATATCGAAGCGAGCAAACAAATCGGGCATGACGAGTTCTTGATGACGCTGCGTTGGGCTTTTCCCTAATCGAAATAGCCGCGTTTCAACGTGACGCCCAAGGTTTCGTAGGTGTCGTCCGGGAGCCTCGCGATGACGCCGTAGAGACGGATAGCGGGGAGCGTCGGGCGGCGGGAGACGTCGATCCGAACGACGTAGATCTCGAGCTTTCGATAGCGGTAGACGTAGCGGCCTTCGGCGTCGACTCCCGCGACCTCTAAATCCGCCTTCTTCGCGGCCGTTCCGGTGATAACGAGGCCGTCTTGCGAAACAACGATGTCCTCCTCACGCGAGACCCGCGCGCTCGTGGTGTGGCTTTCGAACCCGCGTATGCGAAAGGTCGTCCCCTGGTTCGGTTCGAGGTCCATGCCGTCAGCCGTGAGCCGATTCCGCGCTTCCTCGAAGCCCGCATAGGCGACGAACTCTTCGTCCAAGATGTCGCGAAAGTCGAGCGAGTGCCGCTGCCACCGAAACGCCATGCGCGCCAAGAGAAGCGTAGGCGGCAGCATCACGAGGATCGCGATGAGCACGACGATGAGAGCGCTGCCGCGTTCACTTTTTTGCATCTAGAGCCCCGGCACTCGCTCCCGCCAAGCATGGATCCGAACCATGGGGCTCAGTCCCGCGCCGCGCTCGACCACACCGGCAGCGACACCCACTGCGTAGCGGCGCGAAGGCCGTGCGAGCTGGAACTTCAGGACAAGGTTTTCCTCCCACGCTCCCATGTACAGCGAGCCGAGTGAGTCGAAGGACAAGAAGTCGAGATTGTCGATGCGCAGCACACCCATTTTTTGAGCAAGCTCACCGAGCGAGAATGGAATCTCGCTCTGGTCGACGCGGCCTTCTTCGAGCTTCGTCACCCATTCACGCAGCGAAAAGAGCACCGGCGGATCCTCCCGCGGCACTCCCTCCAAAACGTCCGCCCCGCGAAGCCACGCGCGGCTCAGCTCCAGGATCACGAAGTCTCCATTGCGTGCGCGCACGAGACAAAGCAAGCTGCCTTCCACAGGATCTCGAGCTAGCGAAACGCCCGCTCCATCGAGCCTACCCACGAGCTCGGGCTCGACCGGCTCGAGCGTTTCATCGAACGCCATCCGCCAAACGCTCCCGCGCTGACCGTGTTGCAGGAGGAAGTAAAGATGCCCGTCGCTGCCTTCTACGACCGGACCTGGCGTTCCCGTCAAGCCGAACACCCGCTCGGGCTTTCCGGGTTTTCCCGAGCTGTCGAATCGATAACGATAGATCGCCCCTTTTTCCTGGCTCATCACATACAGCGCGCCTTCGACGCCGAAGGCTATCCCTCCGGCCTGGGCGATGACGTCGGTGCCATCGAAAGCAATGACCTCGGACTCGCTCGAGAAATTACCGTTCTCGTCGGGCAACATTCGGGTAATGTGGCCGATACGAAGGCCCGCCGCCGCGACGAACAAAGAGCCCGCGAGCGGCCCTCGCTCAGGCCCGAGAACCGCCGCGACCGGTCCCCGCACGTCTTCAAAAAAAGCAACGCTGTCAACGGTCGCGCTCATGAACTGCTGCTCCATTTGGAACGTGTAGACATAGCTCGGGTCTCGGCGCGGATTCGTGCCCGCGCCCACGACAACGCCCCGGTCCGCAGCGGGACGAGACACAACGGCTATGGGATGTTCGAGCGGGTACAGGATGCGCGACAGCCGGAACCCGATATCGGGACGTTCAAAATCCACCGTGCCCGACGCGGGTCTCAAAGAAACGGCGGTCACAATCGAGAGCGGCTCGAGCGCGCCCGCCTTAACTGAATATTGGAGCTTCAACCTTATCGTCTCGAGATGGGAATATTCATCTTCGACTTTGGCCGCAGAAATGACCTTCCCGTTCGCATCGAGATAGACGAAGGTCAGCGCAATGATGTCGCGCGCGAGCACCCGGCTCGTCACACCCGTAACATCCTTGACGAGCTCCTTCCCTTCACCCTCCCCGGACGCACGCAAGTAGTAGCGAACTTCGCGCAGCCCCAGCGCACGGGTGGCTGCGTTCTGGGTGAAACGGTTGCGGAAGTCGCCACTCGTCGTCTCGAGCGAGCGAAGTTTCATCCAAAGAGGTGACCGCTTGACGACCTCCGCGACTTCGTTGCTACGTCGCGCATCGGTCAGCAGCACCGTCTCGCCCGGCTCGAAAGCGTCCGCGCCCGTGAAAGCGAGCTCCGTGTCCGTCTCGATGAGCCCCGACGTGAGATAGCCCGCTGTGAGGTTCGGGTTCGAGCGCAAGGTCAAGGCGAACGAGCTCACCTCGCCACCCGGGACACGCGGCATCACCGCGACAACGCCTTCACCTAGTCCTTGCCCGGCGAGCGTGAGCTCATATCCGATGTCGTCGAGCGCACGTGTGATGCTTGACGAAGCGGCGGCGAGATCGCTTTGCGCGCGAAAGATGCGCGCGACATCTCGGAGCGTTCTCGCGACGAGCGCCATCACGACGAGCGTGATCCCGAGCGCTATGAGCACCTCGAGCAGTGTGTAGCCGCGCTCGTCCCTCGTCAATTTGGGCTCCTTCGTCGAAACTGTATGAGCTAGGTATTAATGATGGCACACTCTTTTGAATCGGTCAGCGGCGCACGGACGTCAGGGACGAAAGGAACCGTTGTCGAGAAAGTGCAGGCATAGATCGAACGTCTCGGCAGCGTACATGATGAACGTGTGGGTGCGGTCGACTTCGACCCAATCGCGCATGCCGTCGAGCTTCGTGTTCTCGACGCGCACGACCCCGTCATTGGCGTCGCGGAACCCGATGCGATGACCACAATTACCCGCGATCACGCCGAACTCGACATCAGGGACTGGAAGCGTTCGAAAGAACGCGTCATCGCCGAGTTTTTGTCCGCTGTCCCCGGTGAGCCACTGATAGACACGCAGGTGGCGCATCATGCTCGCTAGAGCAGCCGGGCCATTCGGCGGCGCGAGCATGACGATGCGCTTCAACCCCGCGCGGTACCCCTCCTGGAAGCCGTTGCGAACAATGATATTTCCGAGCGAATGGCCGATGAGGTGATATTGAGGTGCTCGGACTTGGTTCTCGACGAGCTCCCGAAGTCGCACCGTGAGCTGGTCGAGGGTGGATTTGCGCGGGCTATAGCCGAACCAATGCACTTCGTAGCCGGCGTTGCGCAAGCGCAGCCCGAGAACGGCCATGGACATCCAGGTACGGCCCATTCCGTGCAACAGGATGACGGCCTGCTCCCGGGCCGGTGGCCGCGTCATGGATCCAAGGCGAGCTCGACGGCCGCGATCCGTTCGTAGACGGCAAGGTCGTTCGAGAAAAAACAGCAGAATATGACACGCTCCGGGGCCTCGTGACCGAGAAGCCACTCGCGGACCGTCGACTGTGCCACGACCGCCGCCGGCTCGATGGGATATCCGTAGATACCGGTCGAGATGCAGGGAAAGGCGACCGTGCGGAGCCCACGGCGTTCGACGAGCTCGCAAGCGTTTCGATAGCAGCTAGCGAGAAGCTCGGGCTCCCCTGCGGCTCCGCCTTGCCACACGGGGCCCACCGCGTGGATCACGTGATTCGCCGGCAGCCGATAGCCGCGCGTCATCTTCGCCTCGCCGGTCTGAGCGCCTCCCAATCCCCGACACTCCATAAGGAGCTCGGGGCCGGCGGCCCCGTGGATGGCGCCGTCAACGCCTCCGCCACCGAGAAGACTCGACTTCGCGGCGTTCACGACGGCATCGACCGCAAGCTCCGTGATGTCCCCTTGCACGATTTCGACACGTCCTTCCAGGTACACTCGAGGCGACCTCCGGAAATCGATCATAGCGCGACCCCGCTCATTTGCTATCCTAATTAATAGTCCAGAAACCAATTCGAAAGATGCCCGTTCGGCGAGGGTCTTCCCGCGTCCGTGGGCCTCACAGCGGATCCATCGAGCGATTTTCTATGGCAGAGCGTTACGCCCTCGTCATCGACGACGACACCACGTTTCGTGATCGGGTCTCCGGACTCCTCGCGCCGCACAAGATCGTTGTAACGGGCGCCTCGGACAAAGACGAGGTCCTGTCCCTTCTCGAAGACCGGCGCCCCGTTCTCGTGATCCTCGCGGTAGAGCTTCCCGACAAAGATGGCTTCGCTCTTTTTCGTAAAGTGAAGAAGGCGGACTTCGACGTTCCCGTCATTATTACAACTGCGACGGTAGCGAAGGCCGAGCTCAGCCGACACGAGACACAGCCATCCCACGCAGAGTACTACCTCCAAAAAGACGAGATCTCCGACTCGGACCTTCTAAACGCGATCGCGAAGGCCGGCCGTCTCGACCTCACTTCGCCAGACACGACCGCGCGAGCCGAGCCTTCGGCCTCCGAGGAGGATGTCGCCGAATCCGCGGAGAGCATCGGCGACGACCTCGACCCCCGTTTGGCGAGATATCTGGATGACGAGACCACCACCATTTTCGCCCAGATCGACGAGCGCGCGCTCGAGGAGCACAGCCAGCGCAACCCGGCGACGCAGCAAGGCGAGGTCTCCGCAGAGCGTGTCGCCGAGCTCGAGAGCGAAGTGGATCGGCTCACGGACGAGCTCGATCAATCCCGCAGCGCCGCGCGCAGCTCGCCGTTCTCGAAAGACTTCCTGAAACTCCGCGACGTCGCGAGCCAGAAAGACAAAGAGATCCACGTTCTAACGGACTCGCTCGCCGACCGCGAATCCCAGGTGCGCGTCGTCAGGCGCAAGCTGTCCGAGCTCGTAAAGCGCTTCGTCGGACCGGAATCGTGGGACGGCGAAGATCAGGACGAGCTGCGAGCCCTCACCGAAGAGCTCGACCATTCGCGGGCGAAGTTTCGAGATCTAACCGAGCACGTCGAAGCCACCGAGCTCCGGCACAAGCAAGAGATTGACGAAATAGCCAAACGACTCGTCAAGACGCAGCGAGCGCGTGACCAAGAACGCGACGAGGCGGCCGAGCTCCGACGCGGTCTCGAAGGCGCCGAATCCACGCTCGGAGAGGTACGGCAGCAATCCGACCAAGAGAACGACGACCAGCAACGTGAGCGCAAAGACCTCACGAAGCGGCTCGTCCTCACCCAGCGCGAGCGCAACCAAGGTCGCGAAGAAGCCACAGAGCTCAAAGGACTCCTCGAGAGTCTCGAGGTCAAGCACGCTGAGCTCACCGAGCAAACGGACGCGACAAAAGCTCGGCACGAGCGCGAGAGCGCGGAGCTCACTGAACGGCTCGAGGCCGGCCAGAAAGCTCGGGACGAGGCGCGCCAGGAGACGGCTGAAGTTCGCGGGCTTCTCGACGGTGTCCGCGCGAAGCTCGAAAAACTCACCGGAGAGGCCGAGGCGACCCGTGCCAAACACGAGCAGGAGGCCGAGGAGCTGACGAACCGACTCGTCGTGACCCAACGCGATCGAGACGAACGACGCGAAGAAGTCACCGAGCTTCGGAGCCTGGTGACGGTATTCCAGGCCAAGATCGAACAGCAGACGGAAAAAGCCGAGGAGTCACGAAGCAAACACGAGCAAGACGCCGCCGTGCTCGAGGAGCGAGTCGTCACGGGCAAGAGGGAGCGTGACAAGATCCGAGAGGAAGCCGCGGACCTCGCTGAACGCCTCTCCGAAGCCAAGGCCAAGCTCACCAAGACGGTTGCAGAGGCCAACAAAGCGCAAGGCCGCTACGAACAGCAGAACGAAGCTCTCGAGCAGAAAGTCTCCGCGGAGACGGCCAGCGCGGCCCAAGCGCATGTCGAGCTCGAGACCGGACTCTCAGAGCTGCGGCTTCAGCACGCGCACGAGCTTCAGGAGCACAACGCGAACCAAAAGGCGGAAATCAAGAAGCGCGAGAAGACTCTCGCGGAGGAAAAAGCCGCGGCGATGAACGAGCTCAAAAAGAAGCTCGATACGAGGCTTCGACAGTCGGAGACCAGCCACACGCGCTCGCTCGCGGCTTTGGGCGAGGAGCACGTCAAAGAGTTGGCCTCCGTCCATTCGGGCCATGGTGAAGCGAGGCGGCGCGCCGCCACGGAAGTCCAAGAAGCTCTCGAGGAAGCATCCAAGAAGAACGCCGCCGCCCTCAAGCAGTCGGACGAACAGCGCGCCGCCCAGCTCCTGCAAGCGGAAAACAAGCGCGTCGCGGAAGTCACGTCTCTCGAACAACGCTATGAGGAACGGCTTGCGTCGCTCACTCAAAGCCATGCCGCCGAGACCAGCGCCCTCGACCAGAAGGCCAAAGCCGCGATTCGGTCGAACGAGCAGATGCTCGAAGAGGTCACAGCTAAAGTCCAGGATGTGTTGAAGAGCTGGGAGACGGAGCGCACAGCGCATTACCAGACGCGCGAGCGCTACGAGAAGGAGACGACGGAGCTCCAGAAAAGCCATACGAAGAATCTCGCGACGGCGGAGCAGGACCAATTCGCGGCGCTCGCGGGCATGTCGCGCAAGTTCAAGGAAGACCGCACGGCCGCGCTCGAGGTGGAACGGCGGCGGTGGCAGGAGATAGCAGCCGACCTACAAACAAAACATGCGGAGGCTCTCGGCTCTCTCAAGACCCAGCATGAGGACGAGCTCGAGCAACGCGACAAGGTGCACGACAAGACCATCGAGCAAAAGAGGCGCGAAGCGATGCAAGTACAAAAAGCGGCGCTCGAGCGCAAGGCCGCTTCACATCACAAAGCGTTAGAAAAGATGGGGCGCGAGCACGCCGACGAAATCGTTTCCTGGCGTCAAAAGAGCGAACAAAGCGTCGCAGGGCTCCGACAGAGCCACATGAAAGTCCTCGCCGACCGCGATCGCGACGCGGAGCACACGCTTCGCACCACGGTCGAGCAGCTCAAGAAAGACCACGGCCGTCATCAAGAAAAATTGCGCGACGCGCAGGCGCAAATGGTCAACGCGCTGCGCGGCGAGTATGGGAAAGAGCTCCAAACCATGGAGCAAGCTCAACGCAGCGCGCTCGCGCTCCAGGAGCAAGCCGCCCACACAGCGCTCAGCGCAGTCGAGGAAGAACGAGATGAATCCCGGGTGATGATCGACGGCCTACGGGCCGAAATCGCCGAGATGGCCGCGAAACACCGCTCGAGCACTCGGGTCGCCGAAGAGGCACACAATGCCGAGGCCAAGGAGCTCAAAAAGGAGCTCGAGTCCAGCCGAGCACGGCTCGAAGTGGAACGACAGGCGCTCCAGGCCTCGATGGCGAAGCTCGAGCGTGAATCGTCCGGCGAGCTCAAACAAGCCAACGAATCGCTGCAGCACGAAAAGAAGCTTCACGTGGCGACGCGCGAGAGATATGAGCGACGCGTGAACGAGCTCAAGACCCGCCACAGCTTGGGGATCGACCGCGTCGAAAGTGACTGGATCGACAAGCTCGAACACTTGGAGACGAGCTTGAGAGCGAAAGCCGAGAAGGCCGTCGTCACCGCGGAGCAGGACTGGAAGGGTAAGCTCGAATCACTGCGGAGGGAATACGAAGAAGTGGTCGAGAGCTCGCGGAAGGAGTTCGAGCTCGAGCTCGCCGCCGCGATCCGGGCATCGGAGGGTGCTCGCTCCATCGAGGAATCCTACGAAGCGGCTTCGCGCGAGCTCAGCACTTTGAACGCAAAACTCGAGAAACTAGAGACCGAGCTCTCCGTAGCAAGGCACGAAATCGTCGAGCGCGACACAACCATCCAATCCAACTCCCGCAAGGCCGCCGAGCACCAGCAGACGGTCGATTCCCTGAAAGCCGTCATCAACGACTTCTCACGATCCGTCGACGGCTACGTCGAGGACGGCGACGAAAAGACGCATGAAAAGATCAATTCCCTGAAAGCCGTCATCGACGACATGTATCGCAGCATCGACGGCCCAAAAAACTAGGCGACACACCCCTCGTCGGGGAGTTAGGGAGGTTAGGGTTGGGCGGGGGCCTTTTGGGGTTCGTCGGGGTCATCCTTTAGGGTAGGGGCGAGGGCGACGCGATTTTTTCCACCTTGTTTTGCTTCGTAGAGGGCTTGATCTGCGGCGGAGTAAAGCCGGTCGGGTCGAAGCTCGGTCACCGAACGCGTATCGGCTAGGCCGATGGACAGCGTTAGGGGGGGGAGGGCCGTGGCGATCCAGCTCGCCTCGATGGCCAGCGCCTTGCGGATGCGGTCGGCGAGCGTGCGCGCTTCTAGCTCCGTGATGTTGGGCGCGAGGACGACGAACTCGTCGCCACCGATACGAGCGGCTAGGTCCGTCGCACGGCACGTGCGTTGAAGCGTACGCGCTACAGCTCGGATCGCGTTGTCGCCGGCCTCGTGGCCGGAGACGTCGTTGACCGCCTTGAGTCCGTCGAGGTCGAGCAGCATCAAGGTCAGCGGTTTGTTGTACCGGTCGACGCGCGCGAGCTCTTCGAGCAGTCGGCGGTCCGAGTGGCGACGGTTCGGGAGCCCGGTCAAGGGGTCGGTCAGTGAAACGCGGCGGAGTAGGTCCTCGTGCGAACCGAGGATGGCCCCGAGGCCGACGAACATCAGGGCCGTCGCGCCGGCAATGTAGCCATAGGTCAAGGCACGGCTCGAGAACTCCTCCACGGCCCAGTCCCAATTGCCGAGCTCTCCGTGGACGAGCGCCCGCATCACGAAAAGCCCCCCCGGTGCGCCGACCGCCAGAAAAAGACCCAAAACAGGGTACAGACGACCCCTCGGGGTGGTTGCAAAACGCATCTACGCCACCTATTCGGAGAGTGTTATCGCCCGGGAGCGAAAAAGCAAACGGCATCCCTTTCCCGTGTAGTACGATCAGAAGTTTGGACGATCGTAGAAGCATCTCGTGATGAAAGTTCTCAAGTTCGGCGGCACCTCGCTCGAAAGTCCGGAGCGCATCCGCGCCGTCATCGACATCGTCGGGGACCAGGAACCCACCAAGCTCGTGGTCGTGGTCTCCGCCATGTCCGGTGTGACAGATGCCCTGACCGACGCCGCGCGGGTCGCCGTCTCTTCTATGTCAGGCATGTCAGGGGACGCGACGTACCGCGGGACCTGCACGTCCATCGAGGCACGCCACCGCGCAGCCGTGAACGAGCTCGGCGACCCCGCCGAGGCCCCGGCGCTCATCAGCCGTATCGAACGCCGGATCGAGGAGCTATCCGATCTTCTTCACGGCGTCGCGCTCGTCCGTGAGTGCTCACCGCGCAGCCTCGATCAAATATCGAGCTATGGTGAGAGGCTTTCGGCCGACCTCGTCGCGGCCGCGCTCCGAAAACGCGGCATCGACGCGGAATATGCTGACGCGCGCGGCTTCATCGTCACGGATACGAATTTCGGCAACGCGCGGGTAGAGCTCGAAGCGACCGAGCGAGGGATCCGGAACCACTTCGACAACCACAAGGCCCTTCAGGTCGTCACGGGTTTTCTCGGCGCAAGTGTCGACGGCGAAACAACGACGCTCGGCCGCGGTGGCTCGGACTACACGGCCGCTCTGCTCGGCTCGGCCCTCGGGGCGGATCGCATCGAAATTTGGACGGATGTGAACGGCGTGATGAGCGCCGACCCACGACTCGTCGCGAACGCGTTCTCTCTCGAGGAGCTCAGCTACGAGGAGCTCATGGAGCTTTCTCATTTCGGCGCCAAAGTCGTCTACCCGCCGGCCATCCACCCCGCGCGCGCCCAGCGCATCCCTCTCGTCATTCGGAACACGCTCGAGCCGAGCTTTATCGGGACACACGTCAACGAGCGGGCGGCGCCGAGCGAGAACCCCGTCCGCGGAATTGCGTCGATCCACGACATCGCGCTCTTGCGGCTCGAGGGCGATGGGATGATGGGTGTCCCAGGGACGGCGCGGCGCCTGTTCGAAGCGCTCGCGCGAGAGAACATCAATATCATTCTCATTACACAAGCCTCGAGCGAGCACTCCATTTGCTTCGCGGTCGCGCCGGACGATGTCGCCAAAGCCGGTCGGAGCGTCGACAACGAGTTCACGCTCGAGCAGCGCGCCGGTCTCGTCGATCCTCTCATCATCGAACGCGACCTATCCATCGTCGCCGCCGTCGGCGAAGGCATGCGCGAGCGCCGCGGCATCGCCGGGCGGCTCTTCAGCGTACTCGGCTCGGAAGGCGTCAACGTCCGCGCGATCGCGCAAGGTTCGTCCGAGCTCAACATCTCGCTCGTCATCGCCCGCGACGATGAGAAAAAAGCACTCAACGCGATCCACGAAGCACTTCTCGGGGAGCCGCGACGCGCGGTAATACACCTGTTCGTCCTCGGCATAGGCGGCGTCGGGAGTGAGCTTCTCTCACAACTAAGCGCCCAATGCGAAACGCTTCGAGCAAAGGGGCTCGAGCTGCGCCTCTCGGGCGTAGCGGCGAGGCGGACGATGCGCTTGTCGCGCCAGGGACTCGACTTCAGCCAAGGCAAAAGTCTGCTCGAGGACGGGTCCGCGAACGATCTCGACGAGCTCGCCCGATTCATCGAGGCGACGCCAGGTCCACGCATCCTGGTCGACGTCACCGCGAGCCCTGACGTCTCTAAGCTCTACGAGCGGCTTCTCACCCAAGGCGTGGCGGTCGTCACCGCGAACAAGCTTCCGCTCGCCGGTCCGATGAAAGACTTCGAACGCCTTCACCGCCACGCGCGACTCTATTACGAGACGACCGCAGGCGCGGGACTTCCCGTCGTAAGAACGCTCGCCGGTCTCGTCGACA
This sequence comes from Acidobacteriota bacterium, assembly GCA_004356105.1. Classification (GTDB taxonomy): domain Bacteria; phylum Acidobacteriota; class Vicinamibacteria; order Marinacidobacterales; family SMYC01; genus SMYC01. The sequence continues at coordinate 56,673 of SMYC01000060.1, forward strand.
CTGGGGACACTATCGAGCGCATCGAAGGGGTGTTCTCGGGAACTTTGAGCTATCTCTTCAACCGAATCCGGGAAGGGGTCCCGCCTGCGGCCGCGCTTCAGGAAGCGCGCGACAAAGGCTATACCGAGCCCGATCCTCGTGAAGACTTGAGTGGGATGGACGTCGTCCGGAAGCTCTTGATACTCGCTCGCACCGCGGGCATAGCGATCGAGCCCGAGGAGGTCTCGGTCGAGTCGCTCGTTCCGGAAGGCGAGATCGACCGTTTCGGTGACACCGTCGCGGACGCCCAAGACCGAGCCCCCGAAGGCGCAACACTTTGCTACCTGGCCAAGCTCGAGAACGGGCGCGCCTCCGTCGGTCTCGAAGCCGTCGAGCCGTCGCACCCGGCCGCGTCTCTCGAGGCCACGGACAATTTGTTCGCTATCACGACCGCGCGCTACCACGAGACGCCGCTCGTCATCCGCGGCAGCGGCGCGGGCCCCACGGTCACCGCGGCCGGCGTTTTTGCCGATATACTGCAAGCATGCGCGGAGCTCGAGTCCAGGTGAGACCGAAATGACGCCGCGAGACAAGATCCCCGTCGCCGTCCTCGGAGCGACTGGCTCGGTCGGCCAACGGTTCTTGACGCTTCTCGCCGACCACCCGTGGTTCGACGTCCAAGCACTCACGGCGTCCGACCGCTCGGCGGGAAAGGCGTACGGAGACGCGGCCCACTGGTTGCAGTCCACACCTCTTCCCGAGCGCTTCGCGCGCATGGAGGTGCTAAAAAGCGCGCCGCCCATCCCGTGCCCGCTGGTCTTCTCGGCTCTCGACGCGAGCGTCGCCGGGGAAGTCGAGACAGCCTTCGCCTCCACGGGCCACGTTGTCATTTCGAACGCCAAGTCCCATCGCATGGATCCCAGCGTGCCGCTCGTCGTTCCGGAGGTGAACCCTGATCACTTGCAGGTCGCCAGCACATCGAGCCGTGGCGGGGGCGCGATCCTCACGAACCCCAACTGCTCGACGATTGGGCTCGTTCTCGCGCTGAAGCCGCTATGGGATACATTCGGTCTGAAACGAGTGTCGGTCGTCACCATGCAAGCGGTCTCGGGCGCGGGCTTTCCTGGCGTCCCGAGCTATCAGATTCTCGACAACGTCGTCCCCTACATCCCGGGCGAGGAAGAAAAGCTCGAGTCCGAGACGCGGAAGATCCTCGGGACCTTTGACGGCGGCGCCGTGCGGGACGCCGAGATTCGGCTGAGCGCGCAATGCCATCGGGTTCCCGTGCTGGACGGCCACTTGCTCGCCGTCTCGGTCGAGCTCGGGAGAAAGGCGGAAGCTTCCGAGCTTCGGGACGCTTGGGAGCGCTTCTCGGGCGAGCCTCAAGCTAAAGCGCTTCCGACCGCGCCTCGACACCCGGTACATTTCTTGGAGGAAGACGATGCGCCGCAACCGCGCTTGCATCGCGATCTCGACGGCGGCATGGCGGCGAGCGTCGGACGTCTGCGCCCATGCTCCATTCTTGACTTCAAGTTCAACACGCTGTCGCATAACACGATTCGCGGCGCGGCCGGAGGCGCGTTGCTCCTTGCCGAGCTCGCCGTGGCCAAAGGCCTGCTCGAACGTGAAGGCGCACGCACCGTGGGCGTCGAGACATGAAAAAGGCTTTCGCGCCCGCGACCGTCGCCAACGTCGCCTGCGGCTTCGATGTTCTCGGCCTCGCGATCGAAGCGCCAGGCGACATCGTAACCGCCGAGCTCGCCGAAGACGATACTCCTGGGACGCCCGGCAAAATTGCCCTCGAAGTCGAAGGTGACGCACGGCTGCCGAGAGAGCCCGAGCGCAACACGGCCTCGGTCGCGGCCCAAACGTTTCTCGACCGCTACGCCCCCGACGCGTCCGTCCGGTTGAAGCTCGAAAAGGGCCTGCCGCTTGCGAGCGGCATGGGGAGTAGCGCGGCGAGCGCTGTCGCCGCCGTCGTCGCCGTCAACGATTTGCTCGCCGTCGGAGCGACACTCGATGATTTGCTGAACTGCGCTCTCGAAGGCGAGCGCGTCGCCTCCGGCACCGCGCACGCCGACAACGCGGCTGCGTGTCTGTATGGTGGATTCGTGCTCGTACGCGGCGCCGCCCCCGCACTCGATGTCGTCCGGCTACCCGTCCCCAAGGGACTCTCCGTCGCTCTCGTGCGCCCGCATCTCGAGCTATCGACGCGAGACTCGCGCACGCTTCTCGGAAACGAAGTGCGCCTCCAGAACGCCGTCACGCAATGGGGGAATCTCGGCGGTTTGGTCGCCGCGCTCTTTCGGGAAGACTGGGACTTGATGACGCGCTCGCTCGTCGACGTCATCGCCGAGCCCATCCGATCGAGCCAGGTGCCCGGCTTTGCCGACGTAAAGCGCGCAGCTCTCGAGACCGGCGCGCTCGGATGCAGTCTTTCAGGCTCCGGGCCAGCGATGTTCGCGCTCTGCCGCAACCTAGAGACGGCCGAGGCCGTTTCGCAAGTGATGGCGAGCGCCTTCGCCGACACGGCCGACCTGGAGACCGACGTGCACGTCTCGCCCGTCAGCAAGCAAGGCGCACGACCCGAGGTCGAGTCGTGCGCTTCGTAAGCACGAAAGGCAACTCCCAAAAAGTCTCTCTCGAAGAAGCTCTTTTCGCCGGCCCTGCACCGGATGGCGGCCTCTATATCCCCGAGACACTTCCTGTTCTAAGCGCAGAGACCCTCGACGCGCTTTCCGGAGGCTCGATCGCCGACACCGCTCTCACCGTCGCGAAATGTTTATTCGACGACGATCTCGATTCCACGACTCTGGAATCCATCGTGCGCGGCAGCCTCGATTTCACGATCCCGCTCGTCGAAGTCGAGGACGAGCTCTTCAGCCTCGAGCTCTTTCACGGCCCGACCCACGCGTTCAAGGATGTCGGCGCGCGCTTCATGGCCCGACTGATGGGCCACTACTTGAAGAGCCGAGACGAGCGCGCCACCGTGCTCGTCGCGACGTCAGGCGATACCGGAAGCGCCGTCGCCCATGCTTTCTACGGTCTCGACGGAATCCGCGTCATCGTGCTCTTCCCAAAGGGAAGAGTCAGCGCTCTCCAGCAGCGTTTGTTCACAACGCTCGGAGACAACGTGTTCGCACTTTCGGTCGACGGTACGTTCGACGACTGCCAGCGCCTCGTGAAGTCAGCTTTCGCCGATCCCGAGCTCGCCGATCAGACGCTCGTCTCGGCGAACTCGATCAATGTCGGGCGCTTGCTGCCACAAACGTTTTATTACTTTCACTTGTTCGCCGAGCTTCCGCGGGCGTCTCGTGACAGCCTCGTCGTTGCAACGCCGAGCGGCAACTTCGGAAACCTCACCGCCGGGCTCATGGCGAAACGGATGGGCCTTCCGATTACGCGCTTCGTCGCGGCGACGAACGTGAACGACGTCGTCCCGGAATATCTCGCCTCAGGTGATTTTCGACCGAGGCCATCCACGGCTACGTTGTCCAACGCAATGGACGTCGGTGATCCGAGCAACTTCGCTCGCATTTTGTGGCTCTATGACGGCGAGCTCGACGCGATCCGGGCCGACGTGGCCGGCCGGGCCTACACCGACGAAAATACGCGAGCGACGATCCTGGACGTGTATGAGCGACGCGGCTACGTGCTCGATCCTCACTCCGCTATCGGCTATCTTGGCGCGCGGGACCATCGTCAAAAAACCGCTGTCTTTCTTGCCACGGCGCACGCTGCGAAGTTTCAAGAGACCGTCGAAGCCGTCCTGAAGACACCCGTCCCGCTCCCGCCCGCCATCGCAGCCTGCGCAGAACGGCCGGAAACCATCACAGAGATCGACGCCTCCATCGAATCCCTGAAAGGATTTCTGAAGCCATGAACCCAAAACTCTCCTTTCATGGCGGTGCTGGCACGGTGACGGCTCGCGCTACCTCGTCGAGACCGACACGGCACGCTTTCTCATCGACGCGGGAATGTTTCAAGGGCTCAAGAAGCTCCGCGAGCGGAATTGGAATCATCCCGGCTTCGACCCCAAGACGCTCGATTTTCTCCTTCTGACGCACGCCTATATCGACCACGCGGGCTATCTCCCGCGGCTCGTGAAAGACGGATTCCGAAGCCCCATCTACTGCACGCCGGCGACGCAATCCCTCCCGCAGCTGCTTCTGCGGGATTCAGCGCGGATTCAGGAAGAAGACGCCAAGTACGCGAACCGGGTTGCGGAAGACGCCATCGAGGCCTTGATTCTCGAAGCGCCGCGTGACGGCGTGATTCTCATCGGGGACATTCCGTGGGAAGGACGGAAGCTCCAGGAGGGCGACAATGTCTGGCGCGGCTTCGTGATCATGAGGCTCCCAGACCTGTCGGATCATCGTGCTTCCCGGCCACGCGGTGTTCGTCGAGGACGGGAAACGGGTCGTCTACCGGAAGCGCGGAACGTCTTTCGAGACCGTGGAGGTGGCGCTCGGCGCATCGTCACTCGGCCGCATCGTGATCGAGAACGGGCTCGAGGACAGTGACGTCGTAGCGCTCCAGAACCTGTCCCCGAAATAAGCCTCATGGGGGGCGGCGCCGGCGTGTTGATGGGCCCAGCCATCGCCCAGGCGTATTACGCAGGTTGGCCAACCCTAGTAACACTATGGTCCATCCTCCTGTCGACCCGCGTATCTGTCACCGTGGACGTTCTATCTGGCCTCTACCCCGCCAGAAGAGCCTCCGAGCTAGACCCAGCGGTAGCCCTGGGATACGAGTAGCCGCATTTCGGGTTGCTACCTGCGCTGCTCCGGCCGCCCGGTCGTTTCACAGGAACGCCGACGCTTCTTTGGAGCAACCCACCGCGTGGGACGCGCCATCGCTATGGCGATCGTTCGGCCCGCGCGTAGTAACCCTGCCGGGTGCGAACGATGAGGTCGTCGCGGTCACGCACTCGGACTTCGAGAGGGCGCCAGGTTTCTTCGGTCGTGTCCGTGGTTTCGGACGGAGCCTCGCGCGGGATATAAGCCATGCGGTAGTGGCGGTGCAGATCTTCTTGCACATCCAAGAAGGCCTCTTTGACTTGCTCCACATCCTCGGGAAAGAAAGCACGCCCACCCGTGGCTTCGGCGAGCGTCGTCAGGAACGGAATGTTGACGCTTTCGCTGCCTTCCGGACCCCAACCCGTGAAGCCCACGGTGTAAATCGTCACTTCGCTGAGCTTGGCGCCTTCGGTCGCGTCGTCGCTCGTCGCCTGACTGCCTTGCTGTGCCGGCCCCGCGTCGTCACCGTCCGTGAACACGAGGAGCGACTTGCGTCCTTCTACCGTCGAGAGCTCGTCGAGGGCCGTGAGGATGGCATCGTAGAGGGCCGTGCGTCCGGCAGCCCTCATGGATTGGAGGATCGCAAGATGCTCGTCGACCTCATCCGTGAAGCGCGGCCCGAAGCGCACATTATTCGAGAACAGCCCCACGCGCGCCGTGTCCCCCTCGCTCAGATTGCGCGCGAACAAGTAGGCGGCGGTCTGGATGGCGGTCAAGCTCGAGCGGATGCTCGAAGAAGAGTCGAGAAGAAGCATCGTCGTCACGGGAGTAAACTCCGGCGCAAAGAACGCAAGCTCCTGCTCCTCGCCGTTTTCCAGGATGACGAAGTCTTCCTGACTCAGACCGGGAACGAAGCGGCCGCGACCGTCGACGACAATGACATCCAACGTGACGGATTCGACGCTGACCTCGAACCGAACGCGATGATCTTGAGCGCTCACGGCCCCTGAGAAAAGCACCGCCGCTATCCAGACGTGAAAACGCAAGCTGTTTCGACTCCTCACTTGGCCATACTAGCATGGGCCGCGAGGGACGCCCTATGCCCAGCGTTAGTTGGAACTGGGCTCGTAAGCGTGGAGGTCTTTCCTCAAGAGCTTGCCCCACTGCTCGTCAAACGGATGGACTTCTTCGACGCTGCGGCCATCACGTTCCACGCTACGGCCGCCATTCGCCCACCCGAAGATGGAGCCTTCGAGGTTCCGTATGTTCGTGAAACCGCGTTCTCGTAATTTGTTGACGAGCTCCGCCGAGCGGTAACCCACGGAGCAATAGGCGACGATGGCTGCGTCGTGGGCGAGCGTGTCGAGAAAGGCCGAAGTGTCGGTTCCGGGCTGCACCCGGACAGCACGGGGAAGATGGCTCACCGCATATTCCGCTTCTTCGCGAACATCCAGCAAGATGGGTGCGTTCTCCGGCTCCGTCGCCATTTGCTGGCTGAGCTCGTCAGCGGAAACGTGCTCGACCTCTGGAAAATCCTGGCGCACCATCTCTTTGACGGACGTCCAGGACGGCCCCTGTGAACAGCCAAACACCGCGACCATCATTATTAGAAAGAGCGTGTGAGCCTGCATTATCGAGCACCCGTCGATGCCGCGGTGATCGAAGCTTCGACGCTCGCCACCACGTGCTCTATTTCATCGAGCGCGTTCGGCCAGTGCGGCGAAAAGCGCAGGTATCCGTCCGGAGCGGTACAGAAGATGCCGGCCTCCGCGATCGCCTTTTGGAGCGCCCTCGCATCGACATCCGTGGGAGGCGCCAAGCTCAATATCCCCGACCGCTGCTCGCGCTTCGCCGAGCGCAAGCTCTCGAAACCGAGCTGCACGAGCTTCGGCTCGAGCATATCGAGATAGCCGTTGACATGGTCGAAGATAGCCTCGGGAGACAGCTGAAGGAGCAGGTCGAGCGAGGCTTCGAGAGCGGCACAACCGACCGTGCTGAAGCTCCCCGACTCGAGAAAGTCGATGCCTGTACGGATGGGCCGGTCATAGCGCAAATTCCCAGGACCTTCGAGCAAGAACGCGACCGGACTCTCGTGGCTGAGCCATCCCGCGACGTACGGACGCAAAGCTGCCGCCTTGTCCGCGGCCGCGTAGACGAAGGCGATCCCGTCAATGGCCATCATCCATTTATGGCTGCCGCATACGAGATAGTCGATGCCTTCGACCACCACATCCATAGGCACCGCGCCGAGACCTTGGATCGCGTCCACACAAATCTCTGCACCGGCCGCGTGACACCGAAGGCTCAACTCAAGGACGGGCATGCGGAAGCCTGTCTGAAACTCGATGGTGCTCACGGCAACAAGACGGACGCCTCGCTCGAGCGCTTCCGAAAAACGCCTGAGTGCCCGCTCTTCGTCCACACGAAACTCGGACGCCGAAAGCATGACGATCTCGAGCTCGTAGAGCTCTGCCGCGCGTTGCCATGGCGTTACGTTCGTCGGGAACTCACCGTCGAAAACAACGACGCGGTCACCCCTCTCCCATGGAAAACAGAGCGCTATCTTGACAAGCCCCTCCGTGGTGCTCGAAACGAAGGCGAGATCGTCGGGCGCTCCCCCGACGAGTGTTGCTAGCTTGTCTTTCAGCCGCTTCCGTTGCTCGTGCCACGAGAAGAACGCGCCGAGACCTCGTCGCCCGTAATCGTCCATGCATGCACGCATCGCTTCGCGCACGGCGAGCGACCAGGGCGACATCGCCGCGTGGTTCAGATAGGCGCGCGGCTCGAGGTCCGGGAAGAGCTCACGACTCCCGAAGCGCGCTTCGAATCTCGCCATGGGACGATTGTATCCTGACATTGCCGACTCCGGATTGAAGCATCCGACTGGCAAAGCGGCTTCCAAATTGGCATGCTAGTGCTCAACTATGGAATTTCGAGCCATGATCGTGATACCGCTCGCGGTCGTCTTCGCTTCGTCGGCATTCCTCACAGCGGAGCAGTCGAGCGTTTCGTCTTTTGGCCGCGACGCAGAACGCTTCCGCAATCTGGATGTCTTCGCTGTCGCAGCGCACCGATCCCTCGACACGGATTGCGACGACGTCGTGGAGCTCGGCGATCTAGCTTCCGTCCAGGAGTTGTCACCCGAAGAGCCGCGAGCCCAGGCCAGGTTGCGCACCTTCGATCCCGACGAGGACGGCCACGTCACACCGGCCGAGCTCGCGGCAGGCATTCGCGCGGGTGCGCGCGAGCAGGTCGACATCACGATGCTCACGGACGCCAACGACGATGGCGAGCTGTCTCTCAAAGAACACGCGCTGGGTTTTCCGGACCATGAAGGAAAGCCGGATGCTAACGGTTTTACGCCCCGACAGCTCCAAAGCTTCGGGTTTCTCGACCAAGACGGCGATGGAAGGGTAACTCGCGAGGAAATCACCGTTCGGCACGAAGCAACGTTTTTATTGATTTTCTGGACACGGATCGTGTCGCACCACATGGAGCGCATCGATACCGACGGAGACGGCTTGCTACGCATCGATGAATTCGCGAAGGGGCTCGGCTACGACTCCGGTGCCGAGCTTCCTTCCGAACAACGCGCCTGGTACGACATCGTTGCGAATCGCCATCAAGGGGAGAGCGCCATCTCCCTTCGAGTGTTTCGCATCCAGCTCCTTCAAGACCGGCCTATCTCGTCGCGTTTGTCCATGGAGCGCCCGATCCTCTCGCTGCTCTTCCCCGCTTGCCAGTCAGCGGACAATATAGGAGATCATCCGTGATCTATTCGAGATCGACACCGCTCGCAGTCATAGCGGTAATCGCCCTGGGCTGGCTCGCAGTCACAGCCCTCGTTCAACCGCAGGATTCCGACTCGCT
>SMYC01000061.1 GCA_004356105.1 Acidobacteriota bacterium
GTAACATGACGTGCTTTTCGTACGATCATCGTGGAAGAAGGAGAGCGAACGTTCGACAGAACCTCTGCGGACAACCATGAGCAAGCGGCTCGCGATGAGAATGGCGGCTGCCAATCTTGAGCATTACGAGAGCACCGAGTCCGCCAGACTGGCCTACGGCCATGAACTGCGCGATGCCATCGCCGCGACCGGCCCAACCTCGGAAACAACCGGTCTTCGCTAGTCTGGGCTAGACTGGTGCTTGTCTCAAGTGGCTACCATTTGAGGCGAGGCACGTTCACACGGCTCACGTTCGGCCCGGGCCGGCAATCTCGCCCTTTGTGGACGCCGGACGGCGAGCATGTGGTGTTCCAACAACGGGGAAGTGACGGCGACTCCTTGTTCTGGAAAGCGGCAGACGGCACCGGGTCCGCCGAGCGTCGGAGGAGCGCGTCATTCCGTTCTCCATGTCGCTTGATGGCCGGGCGCTCATTGGCGTGGTGAGGCAAGCGGAAACCTCTTTTGATGTTGTGGAAGTGCCGCTCGACGGAGACCCGACCGTCAAGCCACTGATAGTCGGCCCTTTCAGCCAATTCTATCCACACGTCTCACCGAGCGGAAACCTGCTCGGCTACCATTCGAGGCAGGGGTCTCGGTCCGCACGCCCTGAGGTTCACGTCCGTCCTTACCCCGACTTGGACGCCGGGGAGTGGCAGGTGTCGACGGGCGGCGGAGGCTACCCTATGTGGTCTCCGAACGAGAACGAGATTTTCTATCGCAACGGGGACCAAATGGTCGCCGTACCCGTGGACACGAGATAGCGGGTTCGATTTTGGCACGCCTTCGGTGCTGTTCGAGGGAAGCTACTGGTTCGCAAGCGGCGAGAGGAGCTACGACGTAGCCGCAGACGGGCAGCGGTTCTTGATGATCAAGGAGGAGCCGTTAAGCGAGGAGGTTGCGGCCAACGAGATTCACGTCGTCGTCAACTGGTTAGAAGATCTCCAAGCACTTCGCTAGTAGCGGAGTTTGAGTTAGAATCACGCGCAGCTATGGCGCTATCTCCCGGCACACCTCTCGGTCCCTATGAGATCCTCGAGCCCATCGGTGCTGGCGGGATGGGTGAGGTTTACCGCGCTCGCGATACGAAGCTCAAGCGTGACGTCGCCATCAAAGTTCTGCCGGAGGCTTTCGCGAAGGACGAGCAGCGGATGAAACGCTTTGCTCGCGAGGCGGAGGTGTTGGCTTCCCTGAACCATCCTAACATCGCGTCGATCTACGGGCTGGAGGAATCCGACGGCATTACCGCGCTCGTGCTAGAGCTCGTCGAAGGCCCCACGCTCGCCGAGCGCATCGCCGAAGGGCCCATCCCACTCGACGAAGCGCTGCCCATCGCCAAGCAAATGGCTGAAGGTCTCGAGGCCGCGCACGAGGAGGGTGTGATCCACCGCGACCTCAAGCCGGCCAACGCTAAAGTGAAGTACGACGGCACCGTGAAGATACTCGACTTCGGCCTGGCCAAAGTTTTCAACGAAGAGGCCGAAGGTGATTCATCGGAGTCGCCAACCGGCCTTCGCCAAGGCTTCGGCCCGGCAAGCGTGAGCGCGGCCGCGACGCGCGCGGGCGTCATCATGGGAACGCAGGCGTATATGTCTCCGGAACAGGTACGCGGAAAGTCCGTCGATAAGCGCGCCGACATCTGGGCATTCGGCGCCGTCCTGTACGAGATGCTGACGGGCCGGCGCGCGTTCGAGGCGGAGGACGTTTCTTTGACGCTCGCCGAGGTCATGAAGTCCGAGCCGCCATGGGACGCGCTCCCGTCGGATCTTTCACCGACGCTTCGCATGTACCTCACGCGCTGTCTCAATAAAGATCCCAAAAAGCGCTTGCGCGACATCGGCGAGGTCCGCCTGGCGCTTGAAGGTGCATTCGAGCTCCCCATTCCGGCAAGCGAGCCGGCCGCATCCAAACCGCGGACCCTCGCGTGGATCTCCGCCGTCTTCGCCACCGCGCAAGCGGGTCTCTTCCGTGTGCCGGCAGGAGGGGGAGAGCCTCGGCAGCTGACGAAGCCGGACGGTGCCAGCGAGATCGGTCACGTGTGGCCGGAGATGCTCCCGGGAAACGAAGGGGTTCTCTATGCGATCGATAGAGGGAAGACGGATGCCAGCGGCTTCGACATCGCCGTTTTGTCACTCGATAGCGGTGAGAGCCGGGTGCTGATTCGTGGCGGCACGTCTCCCCGCTACGCCCGAACGGGGCATCTCGTGTATGTCGTTGAAGGGGCCCTAATGGTCGTGCCGTTCGACGCCGAGACACTTGAAACGACGGGCGATGAGGCCGCCACGCTTTCCGGAGTGTTCCCGAAACATTCCGGAGCCACGAACTTCGACGTGTCGGACGACGGCGTTCTGATTTACCTGCCAGGAGACCCGGGGGGCGGGAATCGAAGCCTCGTCTGGGTCGATCGTCTCGGGAGAGAAGAACCGCTTGGGTTCGAAGCGCGACCCTACACAAGTGTGGCCCTCTCTCCGGACGGAAACCGTGTCGTTTCGAGCATCAGCGATGCAATGAACCCCCAGACGTCTGGATGCACGACGTGACCCGCGGCACGTTCACGCGGCTCACATTCAATACGGCTGCCGACGTCTTTCCCGTGTGGACCCCGGACGGCGAGCGGGTGGTGTTCCGATCGAATCGTGACGGGTCCACCCGCCTGTTCTGGAAAGCGGCGGACGGGACGGGACCGGCCGAGCGCCTGTCGGACGAGCCAGTCCTTCCCTTCTCGGTATCGCCCGACGGCCGGACGCTCATGGGTGCGCTATTCCAACCGGAGACGTCTTGGGACGTTGTCGAAGTGTCGCTCGACGGGGACCCGGCCGTTAAGCCACTGGTAGTCGGCCCTCTCAACCAGGTGGATCCACAGATCTCACCGAGTGGAAAGTGGCTCGCCTACATGTCAAGGGAATCTGGCCTCCCCGAAATCTACGTCCGCCCCTACCCCGACGTGGACGCGGGGCGGTGGCAGGTCTCGACGAGCGGGGGACGCTCCCCAATGTGGTCCCCGCGTGAGGACGAGCTCTTTTATCGCAACGGAGAACAGATGCTGGCCGTTCCCGTCGCCACCGGTCGAGGCTTCGAGCACGGCGCTCCTTTGGTCTTGTTCGAAGGCAACTACTATTTCGGCCCGGCGGTGAAATCCTACGACATCGCCTCGGATGGGCAGCGCTTCTTGATGATCAAGGAGGACGCGTCGCCCGAAGGGTTGGCACGCAACGAAATTCATGTCGTCCTCAACTGGTTCGAGGAGCTCAGAGCACTTCAGTAAGGAGTTATGTGATGAAGTTAGTGGCAGCGATGTTGATCGGCACTTTTGCAGGGACCCTATCCGCTCAGGACAAGGAACCGACGCCGGTCCGACAAAATCCAAATATCACCCGCCCGATCACGAACGAGAATTTCGACAGCGCCGTGGTGAACTTGCTCCAACAGCTCGTGGCCGTCTACGGACCGATCGCCAATAGCAACGACCGGCCCAACCCGTACACGCGCATCGAGCCGTTCGGGGAACCCCCTCCGGGAAATAACGGCGAGTGGGCCGCGGTGACCGGCGCGGAAGGAGGACCGGACGGCAACCTCTACATATTCCACCGATGCCAATCGAACTCCTGCGTCGGTCGGCCCGAGCCGCCGATCGTAAAGCTGGACCCACGAACGGGCGCGCGGCTCGACACTTGGGGTGAGGGACTGATGGCGTTTCCGCACGGGTTTCACGTGGACTACGAGGGAAACGTGTGGACGACGGACACCGGACGCGGGGATGGGCCAGGTGGGCACGTCGTCAGGAAGTTCAGCTCGGACGGCGAGCTTCTGATGACGATCGGGCAGTCTGGAGTCCCGGGTGACGGACCGGGGATGCTCCGCGAGCCGACCGATGTCGTCGTCTCACCCGAAGGCATCATCTTCGTGACCCAAGGTCACCTGAAGAACGGTCCCCACTCGCGCCTATCCAAGTTCGCCGCGGACGGATCGTTCATCGAAACTTTCGGCAGTACGGGCCAAGGCCATCTTCAGTTGAGCGCGCCCCACTCCATCGCCATGGATACCGAGGGCCGGCTCTTCATCGCCGACCGCGACAACAATCGGATCATGATTTGGGACCAGGACGGAAACTACATCGACCAGTGGACCCAGTTCGGGCGGCCCAGCGGTGTGTACATCGACCACACCGACACGATCTACGTGGCCGATTCGGAATCCTGGGGACCGGACAACCCGGGCTGGAAGAAAGGGATTCGGATCGGAAGCGCCAAGACGGGGCAGGTCCACTACTTCATCGAAGACATCGAATCGCGGGACATGGCTCACAGCGGAGCGGAAGGCGTCGGCGTCGATGCGCTGGGCAATGTATATGGCGGCGTCGTTCGCCGGCAGATGCTGGAGCGACACGAGCCCCAAGCGGTGCAGTTGACGCGCGGCGCGACGTGGCCGGAACCTTAAAACTAGGTCGATGCAGGGCGACTCTGAGCTCGTACGGAATCCCACCACGTTTTGGCTGTTGGTATTTGCAACTGTCGCCGCTGGTTTTCCCGCCTTCGTACCGCATCCTAGCGCCGCCTGCGGCCGCAACCAAGAAACTCACCGGTAGAGGTCGCTGCGCAAGAGCGTTGCGGATTTGTATCGAAGGGCCCGTATCTCCCAGGCCTCGAACGAGCGCTATCTGGATGGCCTTGCGGGGGTTGACACCTCGAAGCCTCTGGGAGAGTTAGTGCAGGGGATCTGCAAACCGACGAGGTGGAAGGGCCGACGCATCCGGGCTCCCAGGCCGTGGTGGAGGGAAGTAGTTCAGCGTATGACGTACCACTCCGTCTGATAGGGGCGGAAGTAAATGTAACCGTCCGTCGTGAGATAGGCGTCGTCTTCCATGGGGATCGTGACTGTGCCTCCGCCGTATTCCGGAACCGCCGTCGTGGCGCTGAACTCGACGGATCGGTAGGAGCCTGGTCGCAGTACCGAGTCTCGATCGGGAGGTGTCGACAAGTCCATGTTCCGTGCATTGATCGACGGACCGAGTGCGTGACCGTGATACCCGATGGGGTGGGAGTAGAGACTCGGAAGGAAGTCCACACCTTCGAGCTTGTTCGCGATGGCGAGCGTCGCGTCCCAGCCCGTCATCCCCGGACGCGGCTCGGACGCGAAGGCTTCGTGCACGACGTTCGCGTTCGCCAGGGCAACGCGGAGTCCCGCGGGCACGGTTTCCTCACCCTTGCGTAGGATGTAGGCCACCTTTTGCCAATCGCTGGCAAAGCCGAGGTAGTCGAATCCACAGTCCAGGTGGATGATGTCCCCGGGCTGGAAGACGAGGCTGTCCGGGGCGGGATGGACATAGGGAATCATGGCGTCGTTATCCGGGTCGTAGCGTTGCACGGCCACGTGAATCTCGAACCACGGTACGCCCCCGACGCCGAGCTCAGCAATCGTCTCCTCGAAGAACCACTTGATGTCAGACGCCTGGGTGACACCCGGTGTGATCACCTCATTGGAGAGCGCTCGTTGTGCGATCACGTCGGTCGCCAGGACCAGGCTGCGGTAGGGCTCGAGCTCACCTGGCAGGCGTTTATCGAAATAGTCTTCGATGAGCGCCGCCGCGGAGACGAAGCGGGACTCGGAACCCGAGCCTAACGCATCGGCGAGGAACTGGTATGTGTCGTAAGTCAAGCCGCTATCGTGGCCGCGAGCCCCTCCCATGTTGAGAGCGATCGTCTCGGGTTGATATTGCTCCCAAAGAGCCTTCAGGCCGGTGGGGGTGTCTTGTATCCCCCTGGCGTTGCGCGCCGCAGGAAGCGGCTCGAAAAACCGCGCATAATCTTCCGTCGGCCGCCAATAGTCCGAATATTTCTTCAAACCATCCGGTCCCGCATCGACAAAGACGATCACATCCCGGCGTCGGGTGTAGTGCAGAGGTGGTACGACGTACTGCATAACGGGATCGGTGTGGAACTCCTCGCTCACGACGATCCACATCTCGATCCGGTGGGAGCGCATGAGGGCGAGCAGCAGCTCGTGCTTCTCGGCGAGCCACTCGAGTCGGAGCTCATACTGCGCCCGCTTTCCCAGAAGCTCGGGCATCGCCGGGATGACACGCCCATCAAAGAGCTCGATGGGGCCGCCCTCGCGCGGCAAGCCCGGGATCGTGGGCGGAGCGCAGGACGGCGCGGCGGCAAGAACGAGCGCGATCCAGACAACGCGTGCCACGAGACTCATCCGTTGAGATTTTAATTTCGATGAGCGATCGTGCCGGCCAGTACGACGATCTTTTGACGAAGGTCGTTCCAAGTTTCGGTAGGCACGGTCAACGGTCATCGGATCCAGGAATCCTAAGGAATTCGCCGGGTGATGGCAAATCTGGCAGCGAAGTCGATGTTGTTGAGCACCGCTTCTCGACGTTCTGACCTTCCCTCTCTCCGCTTCACAAGAGCTCACCTGGACTCGCGTCCCGAGGACCTCCGGCGTGAGTCTCCTTCGACATCGACGTGCTGGACCCCGCGTATACGCCAGGAACGGGAACGCCGGAGCCAGGAGGGCTGACGCCTCGCGAGATTTTTCCTCTCCTGCGTGGGCTGTGCGCCGAGAACGATCTGGTAGGTTTCGACCTCTCGGAGCTGAACCCTCTCGTCGACTCGGGCGACACGACGGCGCTCAACTCCGACCGGCTCGTGCGCGAGTGCCTGACGGGGATCGTCATGAACAAGAAAGGGCTCAACGGTCGAGGTTACTTGAGCCCGTTGACGTCGGGCGACAATCAATGAAGACGCATCGGTTGTGCCACCGTCTTTGAAGACGACTTCGCCGTCGAGTAAGATGTCCGCCTATGCACGTGAGCCCCCTTCGTGGTGCGCGGGTGGTCCTGCTCGAGCCCGACATCAACCCGATCACTAGACGTTTCGGGCTGCCCAAGGTGGCGAGCTACCCGCCACTTGCACAAGTGCGCCTCGCAGGGCAAATCGACGGGGGCGGCGTAGAAGTCGTCGACCTTCGGATACCGGGCGAGACGAAGCGGTTCCTCCGGACGCTTTCTGCCGACCCGCCGGCGCTCGTGGGCATCTCGCTCACCTTTACCTCGAACGGCGAGGAAGCCCTCCAAATCGCGTCCGCGATCAAGAGCGCGTCTCCCGACACCTTGATCGTGCTCGGCGGCACCGGAGCTTCCGAAGACCAGGATTCTTTTTGGGAAAGCGATATCGATTTCATCGCCTTCCGCCGCGCGGACGCTTCCTTCCCCCTTCTCGTTCGAGAGATCCGTGAAAGGGGTCGGGCGCCCGAGGCGCCACTTGGTTTCTGCCATCGCAAGGACGGCGCGTGGGTACGCGGCGACGACGTCGAAGCGCCTCCGATGGCCAAGCTGCGTCCCTATGCCTGGCACCTTCTTCCGCGTCGCTATTGGCGTCGCTACTTCCAGGGGTTTCGGCCGACGGGTATGGGGCAAACGAGTGAAGGATGTCCGTTCGACTGCACGTTTTGTAGCGTATGGAAGATTCACGGGCGCGAAGTGTCCGTGGCCTCGCTCGCGAACATTCAGCACGATCTGATGTCGCTCCCGAGCTTCGCACGCAACTTTTTCTTTGCCGATGACATTTGGATGCAAGCAAGCGAGCGGCAGCGCCAGGAGCTCTACGACCCTCTGCTCGATTGGGTCGCGTCCGAGCTGCTTCCCGAGCGACCTGACTTGTGGCTCACCGTCGAGACCCGAACCGATCTCTTCCTCCGCCAGGACGCACGCTTCAAAGATTGGATTAAAAGAGGCGGGCTCATGCGCATCTTGTTCGGCGTCGAAGCGGCGACGAACGAGCAGCTCGACATCTTCAGCAAGCGCGTCACCATGGACGAAAACAGCCTGGCGATTCAGAAAGCCGCGGAGTGGGGCGCTTTCGTCACCGCGCAGTTCGTGATCCCGTGCGACGCAGACCGGCAATATTTCGACGAGCTCGTACGCTTTCTCGAAGCGCATCGTCCATGGATCCGCGTTTCGAACTTCACTATCGCGACGCCTCTTCCCGGCACGGAGCTCTACGAAGATGCTCTCGCAGAGAGCCCGGAGCTCGCAGACCGAAACGTCGTCACATTCCCCGCATTCTCATTGTTCACCGCTCTTTCTCCCATGCGCATGGATCCTGTCGAGTATTACGAGCAAGTCGCGCGCGTCTACAAGGTGGCGAATCAAGTCTCTTTCGACTGGGGCGTGTTCGAACATTTTTGGACGATTGCGACGAAGTCTCCATGGCTTCTTCCCAACACGTTCAAGATGTTCTCTGGACTGCGCGGGCTGACACGGGGAGAGACCTTCGTTCGGACGCATCGAGACGTTCAAGGAGACCGGTTGCTCGGAGGAGCCAGCGACGCTCTCGCAGCGTCGAGCCCAGCATAGGCGACTCATTCCGAGAGTGCGCGCTCGGCCCGCATCTCGATCCACCTCGCGATCTCTGTGCCGTACCCATCCAACGACTCCGCGTAACGCCGGGCTTCGGTGAGCTCGCGCCTGGACATCGGACTTCCGGAAGCGGCCCGGTAGGCGATGTAGCGGTCGAGCAGCACGTCGGTCTCCTCCTCGACCCCCCGGATGACCGGATCGAAACGCTCGATGAAAAAAGAGGACTCACGCGCAAAGAAGCTTCGCGGTCCCATATATTCCAGACGTTCATGTCCGATCGTGTTGAGGGGTCCCGGACCGGTCAATGAGGAGAATCGTTTTTGAGAGACGCGATGATGGCTCAACAAGGCAGACAGATTGGGTAGTCGCATGCGAGCGAGATCGTCTCGAACTTCCAGCCGCCGGAAGCGGCTCTCCATCCCAGAAAAGTCTGGCTCTATCAGCTCCATCGAGCACAATGCAATGATGTTCGAAAGGTCATCATCTCCGAATAGCATGATGTGCGGAAAAACAGACCCGATTGTGCGTATCACCAACTGTACCGCCTCGTCGGTCAACTCATAGGTCTGGAACCACAGCGCGAACCGGCCGCCAGTGTTGAGTTGGCGGCGCGCATTCTCGAAGAATTCTAGCGTGAAGAGGGCTCCGATTCCGGCGACCCAGGGATTCGAGGGCTCCGAGATAATGAGGTCGTAGCTCCGCGGGACCGCACGTAAGAAACTCTGCGCATCGTCCGTGTAAACTCGAACCCGCGGATCGTCCAGGACATGGTGATTATGATCGGCAAAGAACCTGTCCGCGCGGAGGACCGCTGGCGAGATTTCTACGATGTCCGCGCTTTCGATCGGATGTCGAAGCGCCGCCCCAGCCGTAATCCCGGAACCGTGGCCGATAACGAGGAGCGTGCGCGCTTCGAGGGAGAGAAAAAGCGGCAAGTGCCCTACAAGTAACTGGGTCTCCAAATCCGACACGGTCGAGGCATCGGGCTTGCTGTTCACGAAAAGCTGGATGTTCCGTTCCCCGGAAACGACCACCGTGTTATGGGCATCTTCCTCCAAGAACAAACGCTTCCCGGCCCTTGGCCCCACATAGGTTTGCTTCCACGCCTCGAAACTCGAGCTCGGATGCCGAGCATGTGCCTCTGGGTCGAGCGCGGCGGCGGGACCCGATCGCATGCGCAAGTGGTTCCTGGCAAAGTTGACGGGGTCCGTCCATCCCGTCCCAAAGGACGCGTAAACGGCTACGGCCAGGCTCGCCGCGACGCCCGCGGCTCCTCGGAGCTCGAGCCTTGCCTCGCTCGCAACCAGCAAGAGCACGCAGCCAGCCGCAAAGTTGAACCCCAGATTAACGTGAAATCCTCCGAGCAGACCGAGGGACGGCAAGAGTAAGAGGCCCGTCACCAGAACACCGAGGACGTTCCCGATCGCGTTCCAAGCATAAGTGGAGCCCACGCATGCGCCGAGCTGACTTTCATCACGCACCCGGATTTGAGCAACGAGCGGAAAACTGAAACCGAGGCACGTTGTCGGGATTAGCAGCACCGCGAGACAAAGCAACGCCTTGCCGAACAGGTATAGCTCGAAGCCGTGCTCAACGCCCGATAGCTGAATTCGGAGGAGTCCGATGAGATAAGGCAAGCGCGACATGAGTGGCGTTGCGAGCATGAAGCCTGCGACGACCGCAAACTGGCTGCCACAGAGCAGCCACAGCGGGCGCGTGACGTTCAGGCGGGAGACGATCGCGCTACCGAGGCTGATACCCGTGACGAAGCACATCAGCATCACCGTGAACGAATACGTGGACGAGCCGAACGAAAGTGCTATTAGGCGCGTCACGAGAACTTCGTAGCCCATCGCCGCAAAGCCGCTCAACGCGAGGGCCACGATCGCGGCCACATATTGCGGTGTGGCATATGTCGGTAAAACGTGCTCATCGTTTTTTCGGGATTTTCGGCGGTTGTCTAGTTCCTTGGACGCCGCGCGCCGCGCGCAATCGAAGACGAGCGCGGCGGCGGCGAAATTCAGAAACGAGGCGGCCACGAGAGAGGGATAGATCCCGTAACGCGGCAAAGTCACGAAACCCGCGATACCTGCTCCCACGACGGCGCCCAGGCTGTTGATCGCATAGAGGCGTGCCACTTGCCGTCTCGTGTCCTTCACTTTGTCGACAAGATGCCGCGCCAGGATGGGCAGCGTCCCGCCCATGAGAACGGCGGGAAAGAGCACCAACGTAATGACCAGTCCGAAGCGGATCAACCGCGTGATTCCTGTGGATTCGAAAAAATGCGTGGCGAGACTCGTATAGCCCAATCCCGCCAGATGCAGGAGCAGCGGAAGCAGGAGGCAATAAGCTCCGACCGACAACTCGAGTAACGCATACATCGATAGCGGCCGCCCGGCTCGGTCGACTCGACGGCCGAAGAGCACCGACCCAAGCGCAAGACCACCCATGAAGACGGCGAGCACCGCGACCTGTGCATAGGCCGTGGCGCCGATCAGGCGAACGAGAAGCTTCGCCCAGACGACTTCGTGCATGAGGGCGGCCACGCCACCGAGGAAGAACGCGGCGAGCACGGTCCGGGTCACCGCACTCGAATCTCTATTTCGCGTTTGTGCGCGAGTTTTCTTTCGTTTCACAGGATTCCGAGTTCTCGTACGAGCTCACATGTACCTTCCTAATTTTCCAGGATTCTCCCCGCGGCTTCAAGGCGGTGCTTTGTCGTTGGGGCGGATTGACACCCCGCTCTTGCGCGACTAACGTGGCCTCTCCTATGGCGGCGAGCAAGGGCGAGGACGGGCTCAAGCGCGAGCTCGGCTCCTTTCAGCAAGGGATGATTGCCATCGGCGGCATCATCGGCGTCGGCTTGTTTCTCGGAAGCGGCGCTACGATTGGATTGGCCGGGCCTGGCGTCGTCGTCACGTACCTCCTCGGAGCGATCGTGGCGCTCGTGATGGGCCTCGTGCTCGCTGAGATGGCCATCGTCCACCCCGTCGCGGGCGCTTTCGGCGTCTATGCCGACGAATATGTCGGCGCGTGGGCAGGGTTCTTGACACGTCTCACTTACTGGTTCGCAGAGGCGCTCGCGCTTGGCGCGCTCGTGACGGCGGTCGGTGTTTATTTCGGCTATTGGTTTCCGGCGATACCGAGCTGGATCTTCATGCTCGTCGCGGCGGCCGTCGCCGTGGCCCTCAACGCGCTCAACGTGGCCCGCTTCGGGTTTCTCGATTCCGCGTTCTCGGTCGTCAAAGTCGCCGCGATCGCGTTGTTCATCGTGCTCGGCACCATCATCGTGCTCGGGGAAGGCTTCGACAACCTCACAAGCTCGGGTGGATTCTTCCCAAACGGAATCGCCGGCGTAGGCCTCGCGCTCACGCTCGTTCTCGCGAGCTTTCTCGGTGTCGAAGCGGTGTCGATCACCGCGGCGGAGGCCACCGACCCGGCACGCACCATACCGCGCGCCCTCGTCGGGCTCGTCGGGACGCTCATCGTTCTTTACGTTGCCTCGATGCTCATCATCGTCACCGTGACTCCGTGGCGCACCGTCGCCGAGACGAGCGGCACGCTGACGGGGAGCCCCTTCGTCAAGGTGTTCGCCCAAGCAGGCATCCCTTCAGCGGGAAGCGTGATGAACGTCGTCGTCATCTCGACCGCGCTCACGGCCGTCATCAGCCATCTCTACCTCGCGACACGCATGCTGTACTCCCTCGCGCGCGAGGGTTACGCGCCCGCGGCCCTTGGCGTGGTCGACAGCCGCGGCGTTCCAATGCGGGCACTCGCCGGCTCCACTCTGGGGTTGCTGCTCGCGGTCGTGCTCGCCGCCCATGGCGAGCAAGCCTTTCTCCCGCTCTACGGAACCGGCGTCGCCGCGCTCCTGTCGATTTGGATTCTCATATTTTTCTGCCATGCGCGATTTCGCGTGCGGCTCACCGAAGCCGAGCTCGCAGCACTTCCCCTGCGCGTCCCGGCCCATCCGATCCCTTCCATCGTCGCATCCGTTATTATTGTCGCTGCGCTCGCGACCACTCCGTGGGTCGCCGGGCTCACTTGGACCGTGCCGATGTTCCTCACATGGCTCGTTTTAGCGGGCAGCTTCTACGCGCTCTGGTCCCGGAGGAAATGAGATGACCGCTTCCATATATTTTCAGCCGCGCCGCCTGGGACACGCGAATTTGTGGGTGGAGAACTTGTCGCGCTCGCAATCGTTCTACAACTCGGTCTGTGGCCTGACAGTGGAGTTTTGGGAGCCGGACCTCATCGCAAGTTTTCTCGGCACGGGCAATACGCCCCACGATCTGGGCATGATCGAGACGACGGGCGGCAAGGCGCGCTATGGCCGGAACGGGTTGCTACAAATCCCGGAAGGCGTCGGCGCCGAGGTCGGCTTGGGACATCTGGCGTGGGAGCTCGAGAACGAGGCGGAGCTCGTAGACGCCTATCGCAGAGCGCGCAAGGACAAGGTTCCGTTGGATATGACCGTCGACCATCAAGTCGCCCACAGCGTCTATCTCTACGATCCCGACGGAAACTCTATGGAGTATTACTGCGATACGGTGAAGGATTGGCGCACGATCTTGCACGGCGAGATGGAGCTCATCACGAGCGCCTGGGACCCGGACGCACCGGACGGGAAGGAACCTTCTTCCGATCCGCTCTACGACGAGCACCCCGAAATCCGAACCGTAGACGATGCGCCGGTGCACCCGCGTCGGGTAACGCACGCGGTTCTCGTCACGCAGAACCTCGAGCAGCTCGTCAAGTTCTACACGAGCGTCGGCGGCCTCACTGAAGTCGCGCGAGGCGCGGGCGTCGCCTACTTGCGCGGACGTCTGAGCCATTACTCCTACCACTTGGTGATTTGTGAGAAGCAAGACAGCGAAGGGCGCGGCTACCACCACGTGTCCTTCGAGCTCGAATCCGTGGACGCGGTGGACGCTTCGGAAAAAGCACTCGAGAGTCGCGACATCCCGATCGAGCTTCGCGTCGACAACGCGACCAAGCGAAGCTTCTACCTCCGCGACCCCGACGGCTTTCTATCGGAGTATTACTATCGACGCACCGCGGAGCAACCCGATTTGAGCGACGACCCACCGCGCATGCGGCCGTTCCTGGTATAGGCACCTCCTGGCGGTCATGACGACCGGATGCTATCCTCCTACAAGTAACTCCAATTTCAGACCGTAGCCGTCCCAAAACCCTCTGACCCCGGGTACCGTTGCCACCAAACGCGACATGAGCATTCTGCTGAGCCTCGTTTTCTTCCTCTCGGGTGCGGCCGGTCTCGTGTTCGAGACGCTTTGGTTTCGAACGGCCGGGCTCACCTTCGGCAACAGTGTTTGGGCATCGAGCTTGGTCCTGTCGAGCTTCATGGGTGGGCTCGCTCTCGGCAATGGGCTCGCCGCGCGCTTCGGACGACGGGTACAACGTCCGTTGCTTGGATATGCCGGGCTCGAGATCGTGGTCGGCGTGACGGGGTTTCTGCTGGTATTGCTGCTCCCGCTTCTGCCTCAGCTGCTCGCGCCGCTCTTTCGTCCGTTTCTCGAGCAGCCCGCGGTACTGAATCCGCTGCGTTTCGGCATCGCCTTCGTCTTGCTCTCGGTTCCCACCACGGCGATGGGCATGACGCTTCCGTTGATGGTAAAGGCGATGACTCAGGGGAGTCCCGACTTCGGTCGCGCGCTCGGGCGGCTGTACGGACTGAACGCGCTCGGCGCGATGATGGGAGCCATGGCCGGCGAGTGGTGGCTGCTTCCGAGTCTCGGCGTCACGGGTACCGGTCTCGCCGCCGCATCGATGAACGCCTTGGCGGCAGCGGGAGCCCTGGTCGCTCATCAGCGCTATCGTGAGGCGAAAGCGGTTCCCGCGTTATCAGAGGCGCCATCTCCTACAAGCATCACCTGGTCTGGCGATTTGATTCGCCTGCTCACGGCGGCGATGCTCGCGGGCGCCATTCTGATCGCGCTAGAAGTCGTCTGGTTTCGCTTCCTTCAGCTCTTCATCCTCTCCACCACGCGCGGCTTCGCTCTCATGCTGCTCGTCGTGCTCTTCGGGATCGGGACCGGCGGGCTCGTGAGCACTTTGTGGCTCCGAGTTCATCCGGGAGCCTTCCGCTTCGTCTCACACCTTTCGATTCTCGCCGGTTTGCTCACTCTTTGGACCTATGTCGGCTTCGAGAACGTTCCCGCGGGACTCGATGGCGCTCGGCGGGTCGAGTTCTTCGACACGCTGATGCTCTGCACGCGGTTAATGCTGCCGGTCGCTTTCGTCTCGGGCATCTTGTTCACATTCGTCGGGAGAGCCGTCTACGAGTCGCACCGCGAGGAGACCGGCGCCGTGGGTTGGGTCACCCTGTTCAACACCATGGGGGCCGCGCTCGGCGCGCTCGGCGCGGGCTGGATCCTTTTGCCGAGACTGGGCGTCGAAACGTCGCTGTTCTTGATGGCGCTGACTTATGGCGTCGTGGCCCTCGTCGTGCCGCGGTCGCTCGCGAAGGAGGCGACAGCGTTAAGAGCGCGCGCGTTTGCGAGGGTATTGGCAGCGGTCCTCGTCATCAGCCTGGTGGCGTTTCCGTTTGGACTCATGCGGAACCACTTCGTGCCACTCGCGAACGCGGGTTACATGTCGCCAGACACCGAGATGGTCGAGTTTCGCGAAGGACTCACCGAGACGATCTCACTCCTTCAAACCTACTGGCTGGGCGAGCCCTACTCGGCTCGACTCGTGACCAACTCGTTCTCGATGACCGGCACCGGGCTCAAGGCGCAACGCTATATGCGCTACTTCGCGTATTGGCCGCTCGTGTTTCACGAGCGCGTCGAGAAGGCGCTCTTGATCAGCTACGGGCTCGGGATTACCGCGGACGCGCTCACCCAATCGCCCGAGCTGAAGCAGCTCGACGTGGTCGATATCTCTCGCGACATTGTCGGGATGAGCGACATTTTATATCCCGACCCGGAGACCCGGCCGCTGAACGACCCGAGGGTGAAGGTCTTCATCGAGGACGGCCGCTTCTATCTGCTGACGACGGACGAGCGCTACGACTTGATCACGGGCGAGCCCCCGCCGCTGATGGTGGCGGGAGTGGTGAACCTGTACACCGAAGAGTACTTCGAGCTCATGCGTAACCGGCTACGAGACGGCGGCTACGTGACTTATTGGCTGCCGGCCGTTCACCTGCCACCTGCAGCTTCACGCTCCATCGTGAAGGGATTCTGCAACGTCTTTCCGGACTGCTCGCTTTGGCGCGGCGCACGGCTCGAGCTCGTGCTGATCGGCTCGCGCGGCGCGACCGGCCGGATAAAAGAAGAAGCCTTTGCGCGTTGGTGGAACGATCCCGCGATCAAAAAAGACCTCGAGACCATCGGCCTCGAGTCGCCCGGATTGCTCCTCTCGACATTTATCGCGGACGCCGATGACCTCGAGGTCTTCGCTGCCGACGCCGAACCCCTCGTCGACAACTATCCGTTTCGTCTCGGACGGGACATCGTCGACCGCGAGGCTTTCGACGAGCGGGTGCGCTTTTACATCGACTTCGTCAAGGACGACGTGGTACAGGAGCGTTACAAGAACAGCGCATATCTGAGAAAACGCCTGCCCGAGAGTCTCTTGGCCGCCGGTATCGAAGCGTTTCCCTATCACTCCGTGAACGAGCGGAGCCTGAACGCGGGAGCCAACGCGCCACTATATTTCGATGAGCTCGACCACATTCTGCAAGAGACCGAGCTTCAGACCACCGCGCTGTGGCTCTTGGGAGATCCCCACGCGTTTAGCGGGGTGGTCGACACCCTCGTCGCGAAAAACGTCTCCCATCCCACGGTCGAGTATCACTTGGGGCTTCGAGCTCTCTCCGAGCGTCGCTACGCGGAAGCGGCAGCGCACCTCGCAAAGGCGCAAAATCTCGGCGACACGAACCCAAAGATCTACTACCTGCGCATCGTGGCGCTTGCCTATGCGGACGAGACCGATAAGGCGCGCGAAGCCATCGCCGCGCTGGTGGCGGCGGACCCGTTGAGTACGGAGCAGAAAGGCTTTTGGGACTTCTGCTCGAGAAAGCTCGGCCTTCAGCTTCCCCAGTCGTGAGCTCGAGACTCTGGCGCGGCGTCTCGCTCGCGATACAATAGCGTCCCACTTGACTCATTGAGGTACATGCCATGCGAATAGCCCGATTGACGGTGGCCGCGATCCTCGCGGCAACGATGTCCTGGACGACGAGCCTCAGGGCTCAGACGCTTCCCGAGCCGGAGGACTTTGCCGGTTTCAAGATTGGCTCGGACGGCAATCTCGTCCGCTGGGAACGTATCGTCGATTACATGAAGCAAGCGGGCGCCGCGAGCAAGCGCGTGCTGACCGAAGAGGTTGGAAAAACGACTCTCGGGAATCCGTTCTTGGTGATGACCATCAGCTCACCAAGGATTATGAACCGCCTGAATCAGATCAAGGCTCGCCAGAAACTCATTGCCTCTCCCGGAGAGCTGACGCCGGCCCAAATTCGGCGTCTCGTACAAGTACCTCCGGCCGTCGTCTTGATCACGCTCAACATCCACTCGACCGAGATCGGCTCGTCGCAAATGGCGCTCGAGCTCGTGTATCGCCTGGCCACGGAGGACTCCGAGTGGGTGGACCATGTCCTCGAGAACGTCGTCTTCCTGCTCATCCCGTCCATGAATCCCGACGGTCAGATCATGGTGACCGACTGGTACAACGAGACGAAGGACACGGATAACGCGGGCGCCAGCATGCCCTGGATCTACCATCACTATACGGGGCACGACAATAATCGCGACGGCTTCATGATCACGCAAAAGGAAAGCCGTTATCTGACGAACGTGCTCTATCGAGACTGGTTTCCACAAGTCTTCCTCGACGAGCATCAGATGGGCCAGAGCAACGCGCGCATCTTCGTTCCGCCCTGGACCAATCCGATCAACCCGAACGTGGACCCGATCATCTGGGGCGAGAACGGCCTGCTCGGCTATGCGATGTTCTCCGCCCTTCACGAGGCGGGAAAAACCGGCATCATCAACGACGTGACCTATACGAGCTGGTGGCGGGGCGGTTTCGCGATGGATGCCTGGTGGCACAACACGGTCGGGCTCCTGACCGAAGTGGCGAGCGTCCGCGTGGCGACCCCGACAGAGCAGGAAATGGCGAAGCTCGGCGTGCCGGCCAAAGGACCGCCTCCGAGCCGCGAGGAGATGCGTCGCTTGCAGAACGAAGATCCCAACAGGACGCTGGCCGCCCCGCGGGATGTGATGCCGCGGAACAACTACCCGCAGCCGTGGCTCGGTGGCACGTGGACCCTCAGAGACATCGTGGATTACGAGCTCATTATTACTTACGCGTTGCTCGAATCCGTCGCCAATAACCGGACAACCCTCATCGCAAATCAAATCAAGATGGGCCAGCGCGCGATCGAGAAAGGAAAGAACGAAAAGCCTTACGCTTTCGTCTTTCCCGCCGAGCAGCACGATCCGGGTGCTATGGTCCAACTTCTGGAAGTGCTGCACTATGCGGGACTCGACATCCACCAAGCTTCGGAGTCCTTCGAAGCCGGTGGAGAGACTTTTTCCGCGGGCTCTCACGTGGTGCTCATGGCGCAACCTTTTCGCGCCTATGCGAAGGACCTGCTGGAAATCCAGGAACACCCGACGCCGTCCGATTACCCGCCGGGAACGATGCGGGATCAACCCTATGACGTGACCGGATGGACGGCGCCGCTGCAAATGGGCGTGAAGGCCGAGTCCGTCGATGACGCGTTCGAGGCAAAGCTGACCAAGCTTTCGAGTATCGCGCCTCCCGTAGGTACTCTCGAGGCGACCGGCTCTGGTGGGTTTGGATTCGTGATCTCTCCTGAGCCCAATGCCAAATCGACCGCCACCAATCGACTTCTGAAAGCCGGCGCTACACTGTCTTGGATCGACGAAACGATCGATGTTTCCGGGCAAAGCTACGCGGCAGGGAGCCTCCTCGTGGAAGACGTGAGCGCCGAGACCGTGACGGAAATGGTGAGCAGCCTGGGCTTGCGAGGCGTCGAGCTATCCGAAGCGCTCGACGCGCCGCGCCGACGATTGCGGACGCCACGACTCGCCTTGTATCAACCGTGGACGGCTTCAATGGATGAAGGTTGGACGCGCTTCATCCTCGAGCAGCATGAGTTCGAGCTCGAGACGATCCATAACGCCGACCTTCAATCGGGAAAGCTCGGCGAGCGCTTCGACGTGATCGTGTTCCCGGGAGATCGAACGGGAAAGCAGCTCCTCGAAGGGAACACGTCCAAAGTGACCCAGGAAAAATACAAGGGGGGCATCGAGCCGTCGGGTCTCGACGCACTCGAGACGTTCGTCCGTGAAGGAGGCAGCCTCGTCCTCATGGACCGTGCCACCTCTTTGGCTGTCGACAACTGGCCCGTGCCGCTGCAGGACGCCTTGAAGGGGCTGAGCCGCGAAGAGTTCTCGGCTCCCGGGTCGCTCCTCGAGATCCAAGTCGATTCCCGCCACCCGATCGCTTACGGCATGCCGACCACGGCAACCGCGAACTTCAGCGGGAGCGCGGCCTTCGATATGGCCCCCGGTTTCAGCTACACCGATGTATCGGTCATCGCGCGCTATCCCAGTCGGAACCCGCTTCAAAGCGGTTGGATCCACGGCCACGAGCATCTACATCAGCGCATCGCGGCGGCGGAAGTTCGATTCGATCGCGGCCACATCGTGTTGATCGGATTCCGGCCCCAGTTCAGGGCTCAATCCCTCAACACGTACAAGCTGTTGTTCAACGCCATCCACGCCTCGGCCCTGGATGATGGAGCGGCGTCGGGGAAAGCAACGGATTCCGGACAACCTTGAGGCGTCTTCACGGACTACAAGGTAAATTAGCAACACCGCTGCCAGTTTTCCAAGCGATACAGCCTCAACCGTACCGTTGGCGCCTCGTGGCGATTGAGCGCGGATCGAGCACAGAGGATAGAATCCCTCGCGGAGGAGAAGCGATGACGCGTGAAATGTTCCTGTTCGTTCTCGTGCTTGCGGTTGCGGTTGTTCCCGCGGGCGTTGTTGCGCAAGATTCAACCAAAGTCGCGACCCACATCAGCGCCGCCGACGTGCTAGCGACGATCGAAGCAGCGCCCGAGGGACGGGTCAGCGACCAGCAAATGCGCCATATCGACGCCGGGGAGGGTTATTTGGGCGTCGGCATCGTGCAGCGTCCCCTGAAAGCCGCGGGCACGGGCATCGTCGGCATCCAACACCACAAGCAGTCCGAGGTCTATCGAGTGGTGTCGGGCTCTGGCACACTCGTGACGTCGAGCACCATGGTGGACTCGAGGCCGCTCGACCCCAATGGACAAACCGTCCTCACGCTCACCGGCCCGAGCTCGGTCGGCACCATCGAAGGCGGCCAGAGCCGCAAGATCTCGGCAGGAGACCTCGTCATCATACCGGCGGACGTCGCGCATGGCTTCAGCGAGATCACCGAGACCATCACCTATCTGGTGGTGCGGATCGATCCCGAAGGTCTCGTGAAGCTCAAGTGAAACCAAGGGAAAAGTAAAGATCAATATCAAGAAAAGCGTAACGCGTTTCCTAATATTGATCCTAGCTCTCTAGCTCGAGGTGGAAGAGCTTGGCCGCGTTGCCGGCGACGAGCTTTTCTTGATCGGCCGGCTCCACGCCGTCGAGAAGCTTCAGAAGCGTTTCGCCCGTTTCGGCGCCGAGCGAAATCGTGTGGGGAAAGTCGGACCCCCAAACGACCTGGTCGGCTCCGAGCTCGGAGATGACGGGCACGCCCGCCGGCTCGTCGATGAGACCGTGCCACACACGCGTCTTGAGATAGTCGCTTGCTTTCATTTGAAGCTTGGGAAGCTGCAGCCGGTTGGAATAGACGCCCTGCACCATATCGATGCGCCGCATGAAATTCGGTATCCAGGAAAGCTCGAGCTCCGCGGTCACAACGTCGAGCCGCGGAAAGCGATCGAGGATGGTCCCGAAGATGAAATCCGTCGCGAGCACGTGCGGGATCTCTTCCCACGTGTCGAGAAACATATTGGGACCTTCTTCCCACTCACGGGCGGTGTGGCACGCCATCGGGTCGGGGATGCGACCAGTTACGATATGCAGTGTTACCGGAAGCTCCATTTCTTCGGCGCGCGCCCAAAACGGATCGTAGATCTTGTCGCGATATGGCGGGCACCCCTCGGGAGGCGCCGCGTGGATCATCGGGGTGCGGAACCCCATCTTCGCGACGCGCTCGAGCTCTTCGACGGCCCAACCGACGTCGTCCATCGGGATCATCGCCGAGCCGATGAGACGCTTGCGGTCATGAGCGATGAACTCCGCCAACCAATCGTTGTAAACACCGGACGCCGCGCGCACGACGTCGCGATAGTCGGCCCGGTTGCTCGAATGCAAGATCGATAGCCCTAGCGTTGGATAGAGCACCTCGGCCTCGATGCCGGTCTTCTTCTGAAACGTGATCCGTGCCGCGGGATCGTGCCCCGCATCCGGCGTTCCCGCCTGCGCCGCTTTCTCCTGCTGCTCTTGAAAGCGCGCATATTGTTTCCCGGTGAAAAAGAACGGTCCTTTGTGCCCCCGGTACTCTTCGACGACCTGGGGCGTCTCGTCCCCATACTTGTCGCCAATCGTCTTGATCCAGAGGTCCGGCGGCTCGAGCGTGTGCGAATCTGCACTGATGATGCGTGGCAAGGTCATGCGCGAATGATATCGCAGTAGAGACCGCTAGCCGGGTGGCGGGAAGCGGTCCTTGAACGTAAACGCTTCCAGGGTAGGGCCGTTCGCCTCAAGAATACCATCCAGGCGACCTGGGGAAGCTCAGCAGGCTACATACCTCGCTCGCGCCGAGGCGCGCCTTCGAAGCGGAAGCCGCCGAGCTCCTGACGCCCTTTCTCGAAGAGCGCGGTCACGAAAGCGCACACGGTTTTCTCCTGCGAGGCACCGCTTATCAAGCGATGGGCGAGCCGCGCCGAGCGGCACTGGATTTCGAACGGGCGGCGTCGCTCGACCCGAAAAAGCCTCGAAGCGCGCCTGCGACTTGGGCAAGTTCGTCTCCACGTCGGTCAAGCGGTGGAGGCAGAGCAGGATTTCGAGAAGACGGTGGCGCTCGCGCCCGAGAACAGCGGGGCTCACTATCTGCCGGGTCTCGCACGGTTTCGGCAGACCGAGCTCGAGCGCGCCGTCCAGCTGGCTCCGACCTATGTACATGGCCATTGGTCGGTTCGACGAGGCGAAGTAAGTCCTTCCTGCTGCACGCGCTCGAACACGATTCCCCGGACCCTTCCGGCATCCAGGACGAAGTGCGACGGGGCCCCTTCGTCGCTGCGCTGAAAGCGCAGCTTAGAGCCGCGACTCGAGAAGACGTCACCCGGGATCGACGCAAGCTCGACCTCGGACCGCGCGCCGATCTTCAGACGCAGTGCGCCCTCGCGAAGCGCGATCTTGTAGCGAACCCCCAGCAAGTCCTCGGCGGTATAGGACGCCAGCGAAGGGCGCGAGGTCCGCGGCGCTCGGCTCGAAGCGCTCCCTCCGCGCGAGCTCCTGGGGATCTCGCCCCAGTCCCGAGAGGCGCAGGGCCGTCACCTCAGAACCCTCGCGCCGGACCTCGAGCTCGATCGACGGCGGTCCGTCCCCGCCGGCCGCGAAGCGATCGGTGCTCAGGGGTCGGAGGACACTAGCGGCGACGTCCCATCCGAGCCACCAGACCGTCCTCCGCGAGGGCGATCTCGAGCATGAAGTCCCAGTCGTCGTCCGCGTAGGTTCCGACCTCTTCCTCAATTGACATACCAGCCGCGGCGGATATTTTGGTCCATTCGCGACCCATTTAGTCCAACGCGGGCTCTTGCGCTGAAGGCTCACGTTAGTGTATTAATTCTACAGTGGTCGTCTATGGCGTGCTCCGATGACAACGGGCTCAGGTAATGCTTCTCAGTCAGCTCTTCCTTGTTCATCGCGAGTCCCGTCAGGCACGCTTTGATGATATGCACACTGTTG
Organism: Acidobacteriota bacterium; assembly: GCA_004356105.1. Classification (GTDB taxonomy): domain Bacteria; phylum Acidobacteriota; class Vicinamibacteria; order Marinacidobacterales; family SMYC01; genus SMYC01. The sequence goes on from SMYC01000061.1 coordinate 22,396, forward strand.
AGCGTAGTCCTGTAGGTCGGATCCAGTGCAGGATGCAATTCGACAAGATCGAAACCCACTACATTGGACTCCGCACACAGGCGGCGCACGATGGTAATCGCTTCACGCATGTTGAGCCCGCCTGGAACCGGTGTGCCGGTAGCCACTGTGAATGCGGGATCGAGAACATCAACGTCAAAAGAGATGTGCAGCTTGCGCCCCTCTTCACTGGCCTCGGCGACAACCCGGTCAAGCACGGCATCCCAGCCCCGCCGCTCAATCTCGGCCATGGTGTGATAACGCATGCCCTGTTCCCGCATCCATTTGAAACCCGA